>DASWAT010000106.1:0-33293 GCA_036390995.1 Actinomycetota bacterium
GAAGACCGACCTGTCCCTCGCGGACATGGACTGCATCGAGGTGAACGAGGCCTTCGCGGCCCAGGTGATCGCGTGCGAGCGTGAGCTGAAGTTCGACCGCGACAAGCTGAACCCCAAAGGTGGCGGCATCTCGGTGGGCCACCCGATCGGCCTGTCCGGGACGAGGATCATCCTCACCCTCGCCTACGAGATGCGCACGATGGGGTACCCGCTCGGCCTGGCCACCCTATGCGTCTCCGGCGGGCAGGGCGCCGCCGTGGTCCTGGAGCGGGCATGAGCGTCGTCCACGCCGTCGTTCTCATCCAGTGCGAGATCGACCAGATCGCCGAGGCCGCCCAGACCATCGCGGACATCGACGGGGTCTCGGAGGTCTACTCGGTGGCTGGCGAGTTCGATCTGGTTGCGATCGTTCGGGTCGCCGACCACGACGAGCTGGCCACGGTCATACCCGGCGGCATCTCGAAGGTCGACGGCGTGGTACGGACCGAGACCCTCATCGCCTTCCAGGTCTACTCGAAGCACGACCTGGAGCGGCTCTTCTCGATCGGCTTCGACGAGGGCTGAGCTACCCGGCCTCCGGTGCGGCCGGCAGGTCGATCGCCACCGGCACCGCGGTCTGGCCCCACTCTTCCAGGTCGTCGGTCGATCTGGATCTGTACTTCTCCAGCAAGAGCCCTCGAGCCCGTGCGTCCTCGTCCGGATCGGCCACGATGCGAGCGCGGCAGATCATGTCCCGGTCGCCCAGCCGCAGACCGACCGTGGGGTTCGCGAGGACGTTCTTCACCCAGTCGCTCGCATCGCCGCCGCCCGAGAGCAGGTAGACGGTCCCCTCGTCGAACCCGAACCAGATCTCGATCGTGTGGGGGCGGCCGGAGGTTCGTCCGGTGGTCGTGACGTAGCAGTAGTCGAGCGCAGCGAGCTCGACGTCGTCCACGCTACCGGACGGCCCAGATCAGGAGACCGGCGATCACGACGATCGCCGCAAGCAGGTAGAGGAGATCCCCCTTCGTCACCTTGCCCGGCTGCATCGCGTTGAAGCCCATCAGCCCTCCTGATCGTCCGGGACGGCGAGACGGTAGTACTCGCGGAACTTCCCTTCGGAGAGCCAGTACGCGTGCTGCCGGACCGTCGAGGCATAGGTCCAGGCTTCGGTCTCGTCACGGCACGCTCGCGCGGCCACCGGCCGGCCGCCGGGATCGAGGATCGTGACCCTCCACCCCTCGGGCCCGCGCTCCACCTCCACGTGGTAGCGATTGACCGATCCGACGCCGCCCACCTCAGCTCCCGTGATCGCGCTCCAGGCGCTCGAGGTGCTCGCGGATCCGCCCGATCACGGAGTCGACGTCCAACACGAACTCGGGTCCGATGTCCGCCAACTTCTCGAGGGCGTTCTCCAGCGTGTTACCGGCGGATTCGGCATCGCGGAGGGAGTCGGCCAGGACCACTGCGTAGTCGGCCTGGAACGGCCTCCCGTCCCAGGGGCATCTCCCCCCGTTCTCGAGGACCTGCTCGACCAGGAAGTCCCGGCCGCAGTGTCGACACGTTCCCTTGATCTTCACGCGTGCTCCTTCGCGAGGACGAGCTCCAGCAGCCGGTCGGCCAGCTCGAACGGATCCACGGGCTTCACGAACCATGCGTCGGCGCCCGACCACTCGGCGAGCCAGCTGTCGTGCTTCCGCTCCAGCAGGATGACGATCGCGCCCGCGAACGGGTCGACCGCGCCCCGGAGGTCCTTGGCCAGGGCGAACGCCCCCATGCGGGAGGCGAACTCGTCGGCCACCACCACGTCGGGCCGCTCGCGCCACGCCGCCCTCAAGCCCTCTTCGCCGTTCGTCGCCTCGACGAATCGCAACGGTTCGCCGAGACGGCGTTCGATGCTGGCCACGGTCAGCCGCATGGTCTCGCGGGATCCTGGGTCCGGGGACACGAGCAGGACGTCCATCGTCCGGCATCGTACCAACAGGCCCATCGGCTTTGTGCCCCAGCTATCCATCCTCTATCGTCCGGCCGTCGGTCGAAGGAGGAGCGGTGGACAGGACGTGGAAGGCCCCGATCGCCGAGTTCGTGGGCACGCTCGCCCTCGTGTTCGTGGGCGCCGGATCGGTGATCATGGCGGGCCCCTCCGGCAGTGGGCTGGTCGGCGTGGCGCTGGCTCACGGCCTGGTCATGGCGGTCATGGTCTCGATCACCTGGCATCTGTCGGGGGGGCACCTGAACCCCGCGGTCACGATCGGCGTCTGGGTGGTCGGGAAGATCTCGACGGCGCTCGCGGCGACCTACGTCGTGGCGCAGATGTCCGGTGCCGTGATCGGCGCGCTGCTGCTGCGGGTGACGGTCCCCGGACCGATGTGGCGTGCGGCCCACCTGGGGACCCCCTTGCTCGCGCCCGACCTCGGGACCGGGCGGGGCGTGGTCCTCGAGGCGATCCTGGCCTTCTTCCTCGTGTTCGCCGTGTTCGGCACGTGGATCGACGAACGAGGGCCGTTCTCCAAGACCGGGGGCTTCACGATCGGTCTGGTCCTCGCGTTCGACATCCTGGCTGCAGGCCCGCTCACCGGAGCCGCCGTGAACACGGCGAGAGCCTTCGGCCCCGAGCTCGTCTCCGGCACTTGGACCGGCTGGTGGGTCTACTGGGTGGGACCCGCGGCGGGCGGCGTTCTCGCAGCGGTCGTGTACTGGGCCGTGTTCCTCCGTGACCGCGAGCCCGTCACGCCGTAGCATCCCTCGGCGGCACGCAGCTCGGGCCCCGGCCGGAGCGCCCGTGTCGCTAGAATGGTGGACGATCCCGCATCCGGAACCCGACCCTCCCCGAACCGATCCATGACCGAGATCTATCTGGACCACGGCTCCGCCACGCCGATCGACGAGCGCGCCAGACGAGCGCTCCTGGAGGCGCTCGACGCTTTCGGCGACCCGTTGCGGCTGCACGCCGGCGGTCGTGCCGCACGCGCGATCCTCGACGACGCCAGGGTCCAGGTGGCCGGAGCCATCGGCGCGCAACCCGATGAGATCGTCTTCACCTCGGGGGGAACCGAGTCCGTCGCCCTGGCCGTGTGGGGTGGTGTCCGCCCGATCCGAGAGCTCGGCAACCGCGTGGTGGTGAGCACGGTGGAACACCCCGCCGTGGGGGGTGTCACCCACACGCTGGAGGTCGACGGCTTCGAGATCGTCATGGTCGGGGTGGATCGGTTCGCCCGGGTCGACCTGGACGCCTTCGCCACCGAGGTGCGCGCGTCGGGCACGCTCCTGGCCTCGGTGCAGCACGCGAACCACGAGGTCGGGACCATGCAGCCGATCGCCGAGGCGGGACGCCTGTGCCGGGAGGCCGGGGTCTTGTTCCACACCGATGCCTGTCAGACCGTCGGGCGGCTTCCCATCGACGTGCGGACACTGGACGTGGATCTCCTGTCCCTCTCCGCTCACAAGTTCGGTGGCCCCCCCGGTGTGGGGGCGCTGTTCGTACGGCGCGGCGTGCCGGTGGCCGCCTACCCGTGCGGCGACGACCGCGAGCGACGCCGGCGTTCCGGCATGGAGAACGTCCCCGGCATCGCGGCGATGGCCGCAGCCTTACCAACCTCCCGGGATGACATGGGCGACGAGGCGGCCCGCCAGTGGGCCTTGACGGGACGGCTGCGGGATGGCCTCGAGGCGGTGCCGGGCGTGCGGGTCCACGGGCACCGCACCCAGCGGGTTCCCCACCTCGCCTGCTTCTCGGTCGACGATCTGGACTCCGAGATCCTGGCCATGGCCCTCGACGAGCGCGGTTTCCGCCTGTCCGTCGGCTCGAACTGCTCGGGAGCCCCGACCGAAGCCTCTCCCGTGCTCCAGCACATGGGCGTCCCGAACACGCCGAGCTTCCGGCTCGGGGTGGGCCGCGACACCACCCCGGAACACGTGGAGCGCTTCCTCGCAACGCTCCCCGCGCTGGTCGATCAGCTGCGCCGGGTGGAGGGCGCGGCAGAGGCGGCCATGGCGCGCTTCCGTCCCCCGGAGGGGAACGAGACCTCCCGGATCAGCTGAGCCCGCCGTCGATCAGCCGACGACCCACGTGTCGCCCCCGTGCAGGAGCTTGTCCAGGCTGCCGAGGCCCAACCGCTCGGAGGCCATCTTGATCTGACGATCCATGGCCTCTCCGTAGACCGGACGCTCGACCTCCCGGAAGACCCCGATGCACGTGGGCTCGGTGGGCCCGTGGGAGATGTGCGCGAGGGCGAAGGCCAGCGACGGCCGCCCGTGGGCGTCGTGGACCAGGATCTGCCCCGGGTCCACCTCGTCCACGTTCGCGATGATCAGGCGGCCGTTGTCGCCGACGGCCACGCACCGGTTGCCCTCGTCGAACAGGATCGGCCGGCCGTGCTCGAGACGGATCTGGTTGTGGACCCCCTGCGGCTTCTCCCGGATCAGGTCGAACGCGCCGTCGTTGAACACGTTGCAGTTCTGGTAGATCTCGACGAACGCCGTCCCCTGGTGCGCCGCCGCCTGCCGGAGCACCTGCGTGAAGTGCTGTCGGTCGTTGTCGACGGTGCGGGCCACGAAGGTCGCCTCGGCGCCGAGGGCCAGGGCGATGGGGTTGAACGGATGATCCAGCGAGCCGAACGGCGTGGACTTCGTGACCTTGCCCTCTTCGGACGTCGGCGAGTACTGCCCCTTCGTCAGCCCGTAGATCTGGTTGTTGAACAGCAGGATCTTCAGGTTCACGTTTCGGCGCAGGGCGTGGATCAGGTGGTTGCCGCCGATCGACAGCCCATCGCCGTCGCCGGTGACGACCCAGACCGTCAGGTCGGGCCGGGCCGTCGCGATGCCCGTCGCCAGGGCCGGGGCGCGCCCGTGGATCCCGTGGACCCCGTACGTATCCATGTAGTACGTGAACCGGCCGGAGCAGCCGATCCCCGAGACGAACACGGTGTCGTCGGGGGCGATCCCCAGCTCGGGCATGAAGGATTGCACCGTCGCCAGGATGGCGTAGTCGCCGCACCCGGGACACCATCGGACCTCCTGGTCGCTGGTGAAGTCCTTCTTCGTGAGCGTGCCGACCGCGCCCTCTTGACCGTTGCCGGATGCCTCTTCGGGATCGCTCATCCGTCCATCACCTTCAGGATCTCGTCCTCCAGCTCCTCCGCGAATATCGGGAGTCCCTGGACCTTCGAATAGGACCTCGCGTCCACCAGGAAACGGGCTCGGATCAGAAGCGAGAGCTGACCCATGTTCATCTCGGGGATCAGCACCTTCGGATAGGACCGGACCACGTCGCCGGTGTTCCTCGGGAGCGGGTTCAGGTGGACCAGATGGGCCACGGCCACCTTCTTGCCTTGGTCGCGGACCCGCCGGGCGGCGGCCTTGATCGTGCCGTACGACGATCCCCAGCCGAGCACGAGCACGTCGGCGTCGCCATCGGGGTCGTCGACCTCGAGCAGCGGGATGTCGTCGGCGACCTTCTCCACCTTGGCCGCCCGTAGATGGGTCATGCGCTCGTGGTTGTGCGGGTCGTAGCTGATGTTGCTGGCCTCGTCCTTCTCCAGGCCACCGAGGCGGTGCCGCAGGCCGGGCGTGCCCGGGATCGCCCAGGGCCGGGCCAGGTTCTCGTCCCGTAGGTACGGGAGGAACTCGGTGCCGGCGTTCGGCCCGGTGGCGAAGTTCGGCTCGATCGTCGGGAGGGAGTCCACGTCGGGGATCAGCCAGGGCTCTGACGAGTTGGCGAGGAAGGTGTCGGACAGCAGGATCACCGGTGTCCGGTGCTTCACGGCGATCCGGCTGGCCTCCACCGCCGCGTCGAAGCAGTGCGCCGGGGAGTAGGCGGCGACGATCGGCATCGGCGACTCGCCGTGCCGCCCGAACATCGCCATCAGCAGATCCGACGCCTCGGTCTTCGTGGGCATGCCCGTGGAGGGCCCGGCTCGCTGAACGTCCACGATCACCATGGGGAGCTCCAGCGCCACGGCCAGCCCGAGCGTCTCCTCCTTGAGGTCCATCCCGGGGCCGCTGGTCCCGGTGACCCCGAGGTGCCCGGCGAACGAGGCGCCGAGGGCGATCCCGGCGGCGGCGATCTCGTCCTCGGCCTGGAGCGTGCGCACCGCGAAGTTCTTCAACCGGGACAGCTCGTGCAGCAACTCCGAGGCCGGCGTGATCGGGTAGCTCGCGTAGAAGAGCGGCACGCCGCTCCGCTGGCTCGCGGCCACGAGCCCCCAGGCCAGCGCGGTGGCCCCGGAGATGTTCCGGTAGGTCCCGGGCTTGGCGGGAGCGGCCTTCACCCGATAGCTGTGGGCGAAGAGCTCGGTGGTCTCGCCGAAGTTGTAGCCGGCCTTAAAAGCCGCCACGTTGGCGTCGAACACCATCGGCTTGTCGCCGAACTTCTTCTGCAGCCAGTTCAGCGTCACATCGGTCGGCCGTCCGTACATCCAGGACACGAGACCGAGCGCGAACATGTTCTTCGAGCGCTCCGCCTCCTTCCGCGACAGCCCGAGCTCCTCGACGGCCCGCACGGTGATCGAGGTCATCGGCACCCGGAACACCAGGTAGCCGTCCAGGGTGCCGTCGTCCAGAGGACTCCCTGTGTAACCGGCCTTGTCGAGGTTGCGCTGGATGAACGCGTCCTCGTTCACCACGATCGTGCCGCCCTTCTCGAGGGTCTCCAGGTTCGCCTTGAGGGCGGCCGGGTTCATGGCCACCAGGACGTCCGGGTGGTCGCCCGGAGTGAGGATGTCCTCGGACGCGAACTGGATCTGGAAGGCCGACACCCCGTGCACCGTCCCTGCCGGGGCACGGATCTCCGCGGGGAAATCGGGGAGGGTGGCGAGGTCGTTGCCGAGCACTGCGGTCGCGTTCGTGAACCTGTCGCCTGTCAACTGCATCCCGTCACCCGAATCACCGGCGAACCGGATGACGACACGCTCTTTCTCTTCGACCGCCTTGGTCATGATCCTGTGGCCGGGCGGCGCCGGCCGCCTCCTTCTGTTGCTCGGGGGTCTCGCATCTAGCGTACCGCTTGACCCCGGAAGGAACAGGCTGGAGCGGTAGATTGTGCTCGTCCGTCACCCGGGAGGTATCTTGACATGAAGACACATCGGTTGGGAAGCAGCGGTCCCGAACTCTCCGTGATCGGGTTCGGCGCGTGGGAGGCCGGCGGAGGTCGCGAATGGGGGCGATCTCCCACCGAGGAGCAGGTCCTGGAAGCGATCCGGACGGTCCCGGACACCGGGATCAACTGGATCGACACCGCCGAGGTCTACGGGGGCGGTCGGTCCGAGGAGCTCGTCGGCCGGGCCGTGGCGGGACGTCGCGAGGGACTGCTGATCGCCACCAAGGTGGCGCCGGCCCCCGAGGGGTCGGGGTTCCGGCCCGAGGACATCGCCAGGGCCATCCGAGGCAGCCTCCGGCGTCTGGGCACGGACCATGTCGACCTGTACCAGCTCCACTGGCCCGACGAGACCGGGGTTCCGGTCGAGGACTCCTGGGGCGCGATGGCCTCGCTGGTCGATGAGGGCCTGGTCGGGTTCGTCGGCGTCTCGAACTTCGACCGAGACCTGATCGAGCGGTGCGAGACCGTGCGCCACGTCGACTCGCTCCAGCAGGAGTTCTCGATGCTGAACCTCGACGACCGGGACCTGATCCGATGGTGCGGTGAGCAAGGCACGGGCGTCGTCACGTACGGACCCCTCGCCTACGGGCTCCTGACCGGGGCGATCACGATGGAGACGGCCTTCGCCGAGGGCGACCATCGAGGCGAGGACACGCGGATGTTCCCGCAGGGCAAGCGGGAGCAGAGCCTTGCGGTGGTCGACGGCATGCGCCCCCTCGCCGAGCGCCTCGGCGTCACCGTGGCGCAGCTCGCCCTGGCCTGGAACGTGCACCAGCCGGGGGTAACCGCGGCGATCGCCGGCAGCCGGGATCCAGGCCACGTTCGCAGCAACGCGGCGGCAGGGGACGCCGACCTCGACGAGGCGGTCCTGGCCGAGCTGGACGCGCTACTCTCCCTGGGCCCGGCCGCCGCGTAGGCCGGCTGCCCGACGAAGGAGCGTCGCTTCCATGGCGTACAAGCGCATCGTGCTGGCCACCGACGGCTCGGATTCGGCCGAGACCCCCGAACACGTGGCGATGACCCTCGCCAAGGCGACGAAGGGCAGGGTGACCGTGGTCCACGCGTACCAGCACCCCGACCGAGCGGAGGGAGCGGTCCGGCGAGCGGTCGAGATCGCCGAGCGCGAGGGCGTGAAGACCGAGGTCGTCCTGTCGCCCGACGAGCCGGACAAGGCGATCGTTCAGGTGGCCGAGGACCACGAGGCCGAGGTCATCGTGATCGGCAGCCGCGGGCTCTACAAGGCGGAGCAGTTGATCGGCAACGTCGTTCGCAAGGTCGCCACCAGGGCTCCGTGCGATGTCCTCCTCACGCGGGAGCGGCCGGAGGAGCGGCGCCCGCACGGGACGCCGCCGTACCGGCGGCTGCTGATCGCCTCGGACGGCTCCGCCACCGCCGACCGGGCGGCTCGCAAGGGGTACGCCCTGGCCAAGCGCCTGGGGGCGACGGTCACGCTCCTGTTCGTGGGACATCCGAAGACCGGCGAGATGGTCCTCCAGGACACGATCGCCACGATCGGCGGCGAGACCGGGGTCGAGTCCGCCATCATGATCCGCGACGGGGATCCCGCCCAGGCCATCATCGATGCGGCGGCGGAGGAGGGCTTCGACCTCGTGGTGGTCGGCAACCGGGGTCTGGCCGGGGCCAAGGCCATGTTGCTCGGCTCGGTCCCCCGTACGGTGACCGAGTACGCGGCCGCCGACGTCCTCGTCGCTCGAACGATCGCCCAGAGCCTTGCCGAGATCGGCAAGGGCGAGGGCGGGATCGTCACGACCGGGGACCACAAGGTGGCCGTCTACCGGGACCCGAAGGGCAAGGTCATCACGCTGTCGGCGAAGTGCACCCACATGGGGTGCACCGTGAAGTGGAATCCCACCGAGAGCACCTGGGACTGTCCGTGTCACGGCTCCCGATTCGCACCCAACGGCGATGTGGTCAACGGACCTGCGGCCAAGCCCCTCGAACGGAGCACGCTCTAGGAGGGGCCGGCCCCCGACGGCCCGGCTCCGCCCTTCGTCACCAAGGCTTGTAGATCATCAACCAGGTGATGAACAGGAGCGTTGCGAAGCCCGCCGCCGCGTTGACCATCGGCAGCGGCGACCGCAGCATCTGGTCGAGCTCCTCGTCGCTGCGGCGGGGCACGCCCGAGGGCCGCACCTCCACGGCCTCCTTCACCCGCTGGTAGTACGGACGGGCCACGGCCCTCATCTCGCCGATCATGAACACCAGGATGCCGAGCGCCACCCAGATCCATGCGTACTTCCACCAGTCGAGCTTGAACCCGGCCCAGACACCGCCGATCAGCAGGACGAGCAGCGACGCGTACATCCCGACAACCGAGGAGCCCGAGAACTGCATCAGCTCAGCGATCCGGGTCCGGTCACGCTCCTTCCGCAGGCGAAGGGCCACCATGACCGAGACGCCGTGGAACATGACGAACCCAAGCACGCCAACGATGTGGATGAACACGATCCACCGGTAGTCGAGTGACAGGGCGAGCATCAGCCGGTCAGGGACTGCTCCACCCGGCGGATCCGGGCCGCCAGCACCGACAGCATCTTGGCGGCAACGCCCGGCTCCTCGGCCACGAGCCTGTCGAACGCCTTCTTGAACAGCCGGATCGCGATGATCGGGGTGGCCGCCGTCACCGTGGCCTGTCGCGCGCCGCCGTCCAGCAAGGCCAGCTCGCCGAAGAAGTCCCCCGGCCCGAGCTTCGTGAGCGTTCGGCTCGCTTTCGTGACCTTGGCCTCGCCTTCCACGATCACGTAGAAGGCCCCGCCCAGCATCCCGATGTCGACGATCCTCTCGCCCCTCGCGAACTCGACCTCGTCGGCGCGATCGGCGAGCTTGCGCAGATGTCGCTTCGACAACCCGGAGAACAAGGGGACCGTACCGAGGACCGCCACCCCCTCCTTGCCCAGCGGACGGTCCCGCCGGCGCCCGGAGGCCGGGGCGCGCTCGTGCATCCCGGAGCCGGCGATGGCCCCGGGGACGACCCCCGAGAGCGAATCGAACGCGTCCTTCACGCCATCTCCCCCCGTCGTCACGGCGAGAGCGCAGCCTACCGCACGCGGGTGGCCGCCAGCCACGGGGCGCCCGAGCGGATCGATCGCCATGACCGGCGGTCATCGCACGATACGATGTCGGGCCATGACCGGGACGACTCCAGCCGCGGCCTCCTCCCGCGATCGCCTGGAAGGGATCCTCGCCGAGCGGATCGCGATCCTGGACGGCGCCATGGGCACCGCCATCCAGGCGGTCGGGCTGACCGAGGCCGACTTCCGAGGCGACCGCCTGCGCGAGCATCCCGTGGACCTGCGGGGCGACAACGACCTGCTGAACCTGACGCGACCGGACGTCGTGGAGGCCATCCACCGTGGATACCTGGACGCGGGCGCCGACATCGTGAGCACGAACACCTTCAACGCGAACCCGGTCTCACAGGCCGACTACGGCCTGCAGGCGTTGGTGCACGAGATGAACCGAGCCGGGGCCGAACTGGCCCGCCGCGTGTGCGCCGAGTTCGGACCCGATCGGTTCGTGGCGGGCTCGGTGGGTCCGACGAACCAGACCCTCTCGCTCAGCCCGCGGGTGAACGAGCCCGCCTATCGGACCCTCACCTTCGACCAGCTGTGCGAGGCCTACGCGGAGCAGATCCGCGGGCTCGTGGACGGTGGTGTCGACCTCCTGCTGATCGAGACCATCTTCGACACCCTGAACGCCAAGGCGGCCATCGCCGCGGCCAAGGACGTCGCCCCCCACGTTCCCCTGATGATCTCCGTCACGATCACCGACCGGAGCGGCCGCACGCTGTCGGGCCAGACGATCGAGGCCTTCTGGGCTTCGGTCCAACACGCGGAGCCGTTCACGGTAGGTGTGAACTGCGCGCTGGGGGCCGCCGAGATGCGCCCGTACCTCGAGGCCCTGGCCCGGATCGCGCCGCTCCCGACCACGTGCCACCCGAACGCCGGCCTGCCGAACGCCTTCGGCGGCTACGACGAGCAGCCGGACACCACCGGCAAGTACCTCCGCGAGTTCGCGGAGGCGGGCCTGGCCAATGTCCTCGGCGGTTGCTGCGGTACCACGGCCGAGCACATCCGACGGATCGCAGACGTGACGGAGGGCCTGCCTCCCCGCACCCTTCCCCCGGCCCGGCACCTCACGCTCTTCAGCGGGCTGGAGCCCTTCGCGATCCTCCCGGACACCGGGTTCGTGATGATCGGCGAGCGAACCAACCTCACCGGCTCCAAGCGCTTCCGGCGGCTCGTGGAGTCGGGCGACTTCCAGGGCGCCGTGGACGTCGCGCTCGAGCAGGTCCGGGGCGGCGCGAACATGCTCGACGTGAACATGGACGCCGACCTGCTGGAGTCCGAGCAGGCCATGACGACCTTCCTGAACCTCGTGGCCACCGAGCCCGAGATCGCGAGGGTCCCCATCATGGTGGACAGCTCGAAGTGGTCCGTCCTGGAGGCCGGTCTGAAGTGCGTGCAGGGCAAGGGCGTCGTGAATTCGATCAGCCTGAAGGAGGGCGAACAGGACTTCCTGGAGAAGGCCCGGAAGGTCAAGCGTTACGGCGCCGGGGTGGTGGTCATGGCGTTCGACGAGCAAGGCCAGGCCGACACGGTGGAGCGCAAGGTCGCGATCTGTGAGCGCGCCCGTCGCCTGCTGACCGAGGAGGCCGGGTTCGAGGACGAGGACGTCATCTTCGATCCGTGCATCCTCGCCGTGGCCACCGGCATCGAAGAGCACGACGAGTACGCGAAGGCGTTCATCGAGGCCGCGCGCGAGCTGAAGCGGCGGTTCCCCCGATGCCGGATCTCGGGCGGCGTCTCGAACCTGTCGTTCTCCTTCCGCGGCAACGACGTCGTGCGCGAAGCGATGCACGCCGCGTTCCTCTACCACGCGATCCAGGGCGGACTCGACATGGCCATCGTGAACGCCGGGCAGCTGGCCGTGTACGAAGACATCCCGCCGGACCTCCTCGAGCACGTCGAGGACGTGATCTTCAACCGCCGCCCCGACGCCACCGAGCGCATGGTGACCTTCGCCGACACGGTCAAGGGCGAGGGAACGAAGCGCGAGCTCGATCTGTCGTGGCGCGAGGCCCCGGTGGAGGAGCGTCTGAAGCACGCGCTCGTGCACGGGATCGTGGACTTCATCGAGGACGATACCGAGGAGGCCCGACGGGGCTACCCGCGCCCGCTCGACGTGATCGAAGGCCCGCTCATGGACGGGATGAAGATCGTCGGCGATCTGTTCGGTGCCGGGAAGATGTTCCTGCCCCAGGTGGTGAAGAGCGCTCGGGCCATGAAGAAGGCCGTGGCCTACCTCCAGCCGTTCATGGAGGAGGAGAAGCTCAGGATCGGGGGCGGCGACAACACCCAGGGCAAGATCGTGCTCGCCACGGTCAAGGGCGACGTCCACGACATCGGCAAGAACATCGTCGGCGTGGTGCTCGGCTGCAACAACTACGAGGTGATCGACCTCGGGGTCATGGTTCCCGCGGACGTGCTGCTCGACACGGCCCTCGACGAGGGCTGCGACGTGGTCGGCGTCTCCGGGCTCATCACGCCGTCGCTGGACGAGATGGTCGGGGTGGCGAAGGAGATGGACCGTCGAGGGCTGGGCCTGCCGCTGCTCATCGGCGGGGCCACGACGTCGAAGCAGCACACCGCGGTGAGGATCGCGCCCGAGTATGGGAGCGCCACGGTCCACGTGATCGACGCCTCGCGTGTGGTCGGCGTCGTGTCGAACCTCCTCGACGGTGCTCGCCGGGACAAGTTCGAGCGCGAGAACCGCCAGGAGCAGGAGCAGCTCCGCAGGCAGCACGCGGAGCGGGACCGCAGACCGCTCCTCCCCTACGCCGCGGCCCGCGCCAACGGCACGCCGATCGTGTGGCACGCCGAGGACCTTCCCGCGCCGGCCTTCACCGGCAAGCGTACGGTCGCGGTCACGCTCGAGACCCTCCGCCCCTACATCGACTGGACGTTCTTCTTCACCGCCTGGGAGCTGAAGGGCCGGTTCCCGGCGATCCTCGACCACCCACGGTACGGCGAGGCCGCCCGGGAGCTCTTCGAGCACGCGAACGACCTGCTCGACTCGGTTTCCGCCGACGACGCCATCCGGCCCCACGGCATCTACGGCTTCTGGCCGGCACGCAGCGACGGCGCCGACCTGCTCCTCGACGGCGGCACCCGGTTCCACCTCCTTCGCCAGCAGGTGGACCATGGCGATGGACGACCGAACCGTTCGCTGGCCGACTACGTCGCCCCGGCGGAGTCGGGCCTCGACGATCACGTGGGTGCCTTCGCCGTCACCGCCGGTCACGGCGTCGACGAGCTGGTCGCGCGCTTCGAGGCCGACCACGACGACTACCACGCCATCATGGTGAAGGCCCTCGCCGACCGTCTCGCCGAGGCCTTCGCCGAACGCCTGCACGAGACGGCCCGGAGGGAGTGGTACGAGACCGGACCTGCGATGTCCGCGGAGGACCTCGTGGCGGAGCGGTATCGGGGCATCCGTCCGGCCTTCGGCTATCCCGCGTGCCCCGACCACAGCGAGAAGGGCACGCTGTTCGAGCTGCTGGGAGCCCGAGAGCTCGGCATGGACCTCACCGAGACCTTCGCGATGACCCCGGCGGCCAGCGTGTCGGGCCTGTACTTCGGGCATCCCGCCGCGAGGTACTTCAACGTCGGGCGCATCGGGCGGGACCAGGTCGAGGACTACGCGGCCCGCAAGGCGATCTCTCCCGCGGAGGCCGAACGCTGGCTCCGGCCGAACCTCGCCTACGACCCGGACTGAGGTAGGGTTGGCGTTCCCATGACCAGCTTCTGGCATCCGTTCGCCGACATGGCCGTCGTCGAGGCGGGCGGCGAGCTCGTCATCGACCGTGGCGAGGGCGTGCACGTCTGGGACGAGGGTGGCCGGCGCTACCTCGACGCCACCGCGGCTCTGTGGTACTGCAACGTCGGCTACGGTCGCGAGGAGATCGCACAGGCCGCGGCCCATCAGCTCCGGCGACTCTCCGCGTACTCGGCGTTCGGCGATCTGTCGAACCGCCCCGCGATCGAGCTGGCCGAGCGCGTGGCCCAGATCGCGCCCGTCCCGAACAGCCGCGTGTTCCTGACGAGCGGCGGCTCGGACTCCATCGACACGGCGGCGAAGATCGCCCGCCGGTTCTGGCAGCTCGAGGGCCAGACCGAGCGGACACTGTTCGTCACACGGGAGCGCGCATATCACGGCATGCACATCGCCGGCACCAGCCTGGCGGGGATCGACGCGAACGCGTCGGGCTACGGCACACTGGTGGGCGACGTGGTCCGTGTGGCGTGGGACTCGGCCGAAGAGCTCCGCGAGGCCATCGCCTACGCGGGCCCCGAGCGCGTGGCCGCGTTCTTCTGCGAGCCGATCGTCGGAGCCGGCGGGGTGTTCGCACCGCCGCCTGGCTATCTGGCCGAGGTCCGGCAGATCTGCCGGGACACGGGCGTCCTCTTCGTTGCCGACGAGGTGATCACCGGTTTCGGGCGGGTGGGCGAGTGGTTCGCCAGCACCCGGTGGGACCTCGAGCCCGATCTCCTCACGTGCGCGAAGGGCATCACCAGCGGATACCTCCCGATGGGCGCCGTCATCGCGTCACCGCGGGTCGCCGACACGTTCTGGAGGCCGGGCGCCGGCATGTTCCGCCACGGCTACACGTACTCGGGGCATGCGGCCGTGTCGGCCGCGGCGCTCGCGAACCTCGACATCCTCGAGCGTGAACAGCTGCCGAAGCGCGCCCTGCCGCTGGAAGGTGAGCTGGCCGAGGCGCTCGCGCCGTTGGTCGAGCATCCCCTGGTGGAGGAGCTCCGATCCGGGACCGGCGTGGTGGCCGCCGTCCAGCTGTCCGCACAGGCGATCGAGGACGATCCTTCGCTCCCGAACAGGGTGGTCGCCGCGTGCCGCGAGAGCGGGATCCTGACCAGGGCTCTCGGCACGGGCGCCCTGCAGGTCTCCCCCGCTCTGGTCATCGATGCGAGCGAACTGGCCGAGCTGAGGGAGGGGCTCCGCGCGGCCCTCGACGCCTGCGCCTGAGCCCTGCGCGATCGCACGGGGTCCATGGGGAACGAAGGAGCAAGCCTTTCGGATCCGCGGCGGGGATGCCGACTACCGGAAGGCGGAGAGGACCTGCCGCCGCCACCTGCGGTGCCGGATCATCACGACCAGCTGCGGGATGGCGAACAGCGCCACCAGGCCGGCCATGTAGCAGAAGTCGTGCAGCTGGTTGGCGCAGTGGAAGATGCAATCGACGGTATCGGCCATCATGACCGATCACCTCCACCGTCACGCTCTCACCGCCGGCCCGGACCGTATCGGGGCGGAGGTCACTGCCCGCGTGGGACTTCCGTCGGGGGGAACCGCTCAGGGCCGGCGAACGCATCGGTGAGCCGCACACCCATCGGCGTGCCGGGGTTCCGCGAGGGGCCTAGTGGAAGGAGTGACCGCAGGCGCAGGAGCTCTGCGCGGCCGGGTTGTCGATGGTGAACCCGGTCGCCTCGAGGCCGTCGACGAAGTCGATGGTGGCCTCCGAGAGGTACGGGGCGCTCATCTTGTCCACGACCACACGGACGCCGTGTTGGTCCTCCGACATGTCCATGTCCCCGAGCTGATCGTCCAGGTACATGGCGTACCGCAGTCCGGAGCATCCGCCCGGCTGCACCGCCACGCGCAGCCCGATGTCGGCGCGACCCTCCTCCGCGAGGAGCTCCTTCACCTTGCCCGCCGCTGTCTCTGTCAGGTGGATCATCGTCCCTCCGTCTGCACGGTACCCACCGATCGTACCCGAAATCCCACCGGAAAGGTCAGGATTCCCGCAGATCGACGACCTCGGCCCCGGTGGTGTCCCGCAGCTCGGCCGGGGTGGTCCGGAAGACCGCATCCGGCGTGCCCGCTGCCGCCCAGACCTCCTGGTAGGCCATGAGGTCTCGGTCCAGGAAGGTCGGAACCCGTTCCGGGTGGCCGAAGGGCGGGGTGCCGCCGATCGCGAACCCGGTGGCCTCCCGCACCTCCTCGGGCGAGGCCCTCTGGACCTCGGACGCTCCCCCCAACGAGGCAAGGCGGGCCGTGTCCACCCGGTTCGCCCCGGACGTGAGGGCCAGCAGGGGACGGCCGTCGGCCATGAACACGAGCGACTTCACGATCTGGCCGACGTCGCATCCGATCGCCCGTGCCGCGTCCGATGCCGTCTTCGTGCCCTCCGGGAAGCGCCGGACCTCGACCCGATGGCCGAGGACGCGGGCGGCATCCAGGAAACGCTCGATCGCGCCGCTCATGCGCGAGACGATAGCTCGCCGAGATCCCGCAGGCCGCCGGCGACCTCGGCGGCGAGGTCCTCGAGCGCCCTGCGCGCATCCTGCATGGCCCGCTCCGTCCCGAACCGGTCGACGAGGGTCTCCACCCGAACGCCCTCGGGCCGCACGAGGGCCCGCCCGCACAGGATCACCGGCGGGACACCGAGCTCCCGGGCAAGGCGCAGAACCCCGGCCGGGACCTTGCCGCGGAGCGACTGCTCGTCCAGGGATCCCTCGCCGGTGACGACCAGGTCGGCGTGCTCGAGCCGCCGGACCAGCCCGACCGCGTCCATGACGAGCTCGACACCAGGCCGCAGGCGCGCACCGAGGAACGCCACGAGGCCTGCCCCCAGTCCTCCGGCGGCGCCCGCCCCCGGCAGCTCCCGAACGTCCACGCCGAGGTCCCGGTACATCACGGCCGCGAGGTGCCCGAGGGCGCGATCAAGGACGAGCACCTCCTCGGGGCCCGCCCCCTTCTGCGGTCCGTACACGGCCGAGGCGCCCTGGGGCCCGGTGAGCGGGTTGTCCACGTCGCTCGCCACCACGAACCTGACCTGCCGGCACGCGGGGTCCAGGCCTCCCATGTCGATCCGGGCCAGGTCCAGGAGCGCCCCCCCGCCCGGGCGGATCTGCCTCCCCTCCGCATCCAACAGGCGGATCCCGAGCGCCTGCGCCATCCCGGCGCCGCCGTCGTTCGTCGCGCTCCCCCCGATGCACACCAGGACCTCGGCCGGGTGCGCCGAGCAGGCCGCCCGGATGAGATCCCCCGTCCCGAGGGTCGTGGTCCGAAGCGGCTCGCGCCGGGACTCGGCGATCAGCAACAGGCCGGAGGCCCGAGCCATCTCGACGACCGCCGTCACCCCGGCGGTCCCGCGCACCAGCGCGAACTCGGCGTCCACCGGATCGCCCAGCGGGCCGCGCACCCGAACGCGCCGGCGCTCGCCCCCGAGCGCCTCGACCAGGGCATCGAGGGTGCCCTCCCCCCCATCGGCCATCGGAAGCTCCACGAGCTCGTCCTCAGGGCGTTCCCTGCGCCACCCCGTGCCGATGGCCCGGGCGGCCTGCGCCGCCGAGAGCGTGCCGCGGAACTTGTCCGGTGCGACCAGGACCCGCATGCCCGTACGGTACGATTCCGCAGCTCGGTATGCCGACCGTGGCGGCGCCGGGAGCGAGAGGGGTGAGCGTGGACCGGAAACGGCTGCTGGGGATCGCCCACGCCGAGCGGGAACGGCTCGGCCGAACCATCCAGTACGCGCCTCCCGAGTCCTGGGAGGTAGAGAGTGCGTGCGCCGGATGGCGGAACCGGGACGTCCTGGCTCACCTGGTAGGACACGAGTACGCGGCCGCTCAGGTGGTGGGGGGCGAGGAGGCAGACGAGTTCGCGTCGTTCCGGGAGGCCAACGGCGGCGAGTTCTGGGTGAATGGCTTCAACGAGTGGGCCGTGGGCGTCCGCAGGGACCTCCCGGCCCGGCAGGTCATCACCGACTGGGGTCGAGCCGCCGACCTGCTGCTCGGGCGACTGGCCCAGATCCCCGAGGGGGAATGGGACCACCATCGCGTGGCGTGGGTGGCCGGCGACATCGGGGTGAAGTACCTGGTGCAGTCCCGGATCATCGAATGGTGGCTGCACGGAGAGGACGTCCGACAGGGCGCCGGGCTCGAGGAGAACCCCCAGCACTGGCCGGTCTACCTCGTGAACGACATGGGGATCCGGATGCTCCCGTACGCGCTCGGGATCTCGGGACTGTCGCTTCCCGGCAAGAGCCTCCAGGTCGACCTCGAAGGGGTGGGCGAGGGTAGCTGGCACTGGGGCCTCGGGCCCCGGGAGACTCCGGCCGAGGACAAGAAGCCCGACGCGTTCGTCCAGGGGCGAGGTCCCGCGTTCGCCCTGGTCGCCGGCCGGCGCGCCAAGGCAGAGCACTTCTTGGACGACGGGAACCTCGTCATCGGCGGCGACGAGGACGTCGCCTTGGCGGTCCTGGAGCACATCGGCGCCTACGTCGAGTAGCGGTCCCAGCGTCGCGGAGCGATCCGAGCCCGAACCGAACCCCGTTCCCATCCGTACTCCCACCAGGTACCGTGCTGCGCGTGCGATCTTCCGAACCCGGTTCGGACGCCCAGCTCATGCGGGCGTTCGGGAAGCGGGACCCGGCAGCCGCCGAGGTCCTGTACCAGCGCTACGCCTCGCGCGTCTACGGATTGGGGATCGTGATGTTGGGCAACGAGCACGCCGCGCAGGATCTGGTGCAGGACACCTTCGTGAAGCTCTGGCGGAGCGCCGACCGGTTCGACGAGCGACGCGGCCGGCTGGACGCCTGGATCCTCCTGGTGGCCCGGAGCTTGGCCATCGACGGCCTTCGCCGCAGGGTGCTCGAGGCTCGAACGCTCGAGGCGGCCGGTCCGGCCCCCGAGGCCTCGCCCGAGCGGGGCCCGGAGGAGCTCGCCGAGACCGAGGACATGGTTGGGCGGGCCCGGCGCGCCATGTCTGGCCTGTCCGCGGGGCAGCGGGCGGCCCTGGAGCTCGCGTACTTCGGCGGCAAGACCAGCGCCGAGGTGGCCGAGCTCGAGGGCATCCCGCTCGGCACGGCGAAGACCCGGATCCGCACGGCCCTGTTGAAGCTGCGCGAGGCGCTGGAGAACGACCGTGAGCTGTGACGAGATCCGCGATCTGCTCGCCGAGCACCTCCTCGGCACGCTGGAGGATCCGGTGGACATCGAGATCCGCCGGCACCTGCGTGGCTGTTCATCGTGCCGTCGGGATCTGGCGGCGCTCGAGGAGGGCATCAGCACCTTCGCGCGGGCCGCCCATGAGACCCCGCCCCCGCCCGAGCTCCAGGACCGCGTCCTCGGCGTCCTCGAGCGGGAGTGGGACGAGGCCGAGCCCACACGTGTCCCCCGCCGCGTTCCATCGTGGATGGCGTGGGCCGCGGCCGTCCTCGTGCTGGCCGCCTCGCTCGCCTGGGGTGGGATGGCCACGGTCCGTGCGAACCGGTTCCAGGCCACCGCGGAGAAGTACGACGAGTTCCTCGGTGTCCTCGGGGGCCAGAACGTCCGGGTCGGCAAGCTCGTTCCGGTCGGCTCCCAGCAGATCGAGGGCAGCGCGGTCCTCTACGACTCGAAGGTCGAGCAGAGCTGGGTCCTGATCCTGGCTCGCGCTCCCGGGCTGCGGGGTCCCGCATCGGTGACCCTTTCCTCGGCCGACGGCCACACGATCGCGCTGCACCCTCTCGAGTTCAGCGACGGGGGTGAGGCCTCGAGCTGGCTGGTGACGTCCTCGAACCTGCGGTCGTTCGACGCCGTGACCATCCGCGACGCGTCGGGGCAGGTCCTGGCCACCGGGACGGTCTCGGGCGAGTGACCGATCGCCCTCAGCGCCGGACCCAGAGGCGCTTCACGTACCGGGGGTTGGCGCCGAACCGGTACTTGTACTCGTAGTCGCCTTTCAGCAGATCGAAGCCGGTGCAGCCACCCTCGATGGCGATGCGGACGTCCTCCGCCACCAGGACCATCCCCGGCGACAGCTGCCGCCACCGGTGATCGAACGCGGAGTTGTAGAGGTAGTACGTTCCCTCGAACCGGAAGCCGATCGTGCCGGCGACCGTCTCCTCCTGCACCTCGATGAACACCAGGTTGAAGATCCCGCGCGAGAGGAACGCCTCCCCCAGACGCCGGAAGAAGATCTCCATGCCGGGCTGCATGAAGACGCCCTTCGGTCCTTCGCTGGTCCTGTGGAGCTCCACGAAGCGGTCGAGCAGCTCCACGAGCGTGTCCTCGTGAGCGACGTGGATACGGTACGGACCGGCCTCGGTCTCCAGCTTGCGGGCCTTCCGCTTGATCTCGTGCCGAAGCTTGGACGGCAACCCCGCCAGGTAGTCCTCGTACGAGCCGGGGAGGGGCAGGAAGGGAACGGTCCCGTTCTGGTCGTCGGAGACCTCGACCGCGAGACCCTGCGAGTCCGCCGCCTCGCTCAGGCGGCCGAGCCATTCCCGGTCCTCGGCCAGGCCATGCAGGTCGGCCTCCGTCCAGTCGTCGCGGCGAAGGAGCGAGGCGAACAACTCCTTCGCGAAGCGCTCGGCTGCCTCCGGCAGGGCAACCGGCCCCATGTAGTCGGTCACCTCGGTGCCGCCCAGGAACCGGAGCGTGCCGTCCACGCGCTCGAACGCGACGGCGCCCACCTGCGCCCCGCTCTCGTCCACGGCGAAGGCGAGCAGCAGGTGCTCGGGCTGCGCGCCGAACTCCTCCCAGTAGAGCTTCAGGAACTGCGGCGAATGGAAGAACGTTCCCGCCGGATCGGCCGTCACGAGCGCGGACCAGTCGCGGCGCGCGAAGTCCCGGCCATCCTCGGAGAACTCGATCCGCATGACGCTACCGATCCAGCACGAACAGGGTGTGGTGGTACGTGCCGAGCGTGGGCCAGAGCGGCCGATAGGTCTCCATGTGCGCGATCCCGAGGTCCCTGCCCTTGAACAGCTCGATCCAGCCATCGGGGCTCCGGAACGTGAACGGCGTGGGGACGCCGTGTCGCCAGTTCAGCAGCCAGTCCCAGGCCACGTTGAACGTCCGGTCCATGCGCGAGGTCGGCGTGTCCTCCGCGATCACGATGCGATGCCGGGCTACCCGAAGGGCTTCGTCCAGCAACCGCTCCTGGTCCTCCCACCGCTCCATGTGATGGAACACGAACATCAGCAGCACCACGTCGAACGACCCGTCCTCGACGGGAACCCGTCCCGGATCCGCTTGGTGGATGAACGGGAGGCCGCGGTCCCGGTTGTGGTAGTCCACCAGGTCGCACAGCGTCGGGGCCACGCCGGTCCTGCGCTGCAACCATCGCGCCATGAAGCCCGTCCCGGCGCCGAGATCCAACATCGTCTGGCCCGCCTCGAGGTGGGGCGCGATGCGTCGGCCCTCCTCGTTCTCCCGCAGGAACATGCGGTCCACTCTAACGGGTCCCGCACGAACGACCCGTGGCCCCGGACGGGCTCGGCGCGGCTACCAGGAACCGCCGCCCCCTCCTCCTCCGCCGCCGCCCGAGGAGCCTCCGCCGCCGAAGCCGCTCGAACCGGACCCCGACGGCGTGGAGGCGATCGTGCCCGCCGTGGTCACGCTGAAGCCCTCGATCGAGTCCGTGAACTCGTGCAGGACGAAGGGTCGCGACGAGACGTACCACGACGTGTCGGGTTCCTGCGCGAGCCCCTCGAACGCCTTCGCCCACTTGTCCGTGAGGCCGAACACGATCGCGTACGGCAGGTACCGTGTGAACACGTTCTGCTGCTCGGCCCACCGCGCCATGTGCGTCTCGGCGGTCGCGATGACCGTCCGGAACCCTTTCACCCGCCGAGCCAATCCGGTGCCCTTGGGGGTTCGCCGCGGCATCCACGTCGCGCCGGTCACGAGCAGCAGAGCGCCGAGGATCAGTGGGATCGGCACGAGCCCGAGCCGTGTCCAACGCACGGCCACGAACTCGAGTCCGAAGGTCATGATGAGCGCTCCGATCCCGATCGCCCGCCAGCGGGCGCGGACCTTGTCCGGACGACCCACGAACCACCCCTTCGCGGACGCGTTGCGATACAGAGCGTCCTGGACCTTGTGGAGTCGCTCGGCGAACGCCGCCTTCAGCGCCGAGAGCTGCACCTCGCCCCCGGTCTCGAACAGGCCGGCCAGCAGCGTCCGCTCGAACTCGAGGAGGGATCCGTCGGCGTCCGTGTGTCTCTTGAGTGTCCAGTCCGTCTTCCCCCACCAGTGCTTCTTCGGGATCTCCTCGATCACGACGTATCCCCGCACCGCGAGGTCGACGATCGTGGCGGTCACGTCGAGCGGATTGGCGACCTCGTCGAGCAACGCCCGATCTGGCCCGGCCGGAGGTCCTCGGGCGGGGCGAACTCCACCGGCGCCGTTCCCCCTTCGAACAGGGGAACAGCCCGGTCCGGCGTGCCCGGCGGAGCACCCATCACCACGTCCACCTGCGACCCGACGAACCTGCGGTCGCGGCCCGTCCGCCACACGAGGGTGCCGAACCCCGCGAGGACCAGCACGAGGAGACCGAAGAAGGCTCCGGCGATCGGCGGCGTGGCCGAGAACGCGCGGTCCACCGACCAGCGCTCCTCGAGCACCGGCGCGGGTGACGCGACGACACCCTTCGGCATGCCGGCGACGACGGCGAGCGCCTGGTGCGCGGGCAGATCCTGCTGTGCGAACGTCGCGATGCCATCCCTCAGCTTCGCCGAGCCGCACGGAAGGTTCGAGCCGGTGGGACCCGAGAAGCAGGCGACGCGCTCGACGGCCCCTGGCCCGCTCACGCGGACGGTGGCGCGGTCGATCGGCACCGGCCAGTCATCCCCGATCGCGTTCCAATAGAGCTCGTCGTGATCGGGGAACCCGTTCAGGGCGGCGCCGATCCGGTACGTGAGCTCGTACGTGTGCCGCCCTTGGATCGTCCTGTCCGGATCACCTACCTTGATGCGGGTGATCCCTCCCTCGATCGACTCGGTCGTGTACTGCACCGGGGTTCCCGGCGAGCCCGTCACCGACAGCACCGTGAGGGGATAGATCCGGTCGTACGTGTCGTCGTACCGGAGCCTCGTGGGCACGTCGCGGTAGATGCCGTGTCGCTGCTGCGAGCCGAAGTCGTAGGCGATCGTCTCGCGGATCGTGATGGAGTCGTCGCGTTGGATCTGGATCCGCACGTCGTAGCGGGGGATCCGTTCGTCGGCCTGGCCCGACGCCGGACCCGCACCGAGCACCATCGCGACCGCCGCGATGCCCGCGCACAGCGTCGGACCGAGGACCCGCAACCTCCGCACGGCCGAAGCCTACCGGCCGGGGACGGTCGATGGAGCGACTAGCCCGACCCAGACCCGTAGTGCGGCGCGGCGCCGGCGGCCTCGCCGTCGCCGGCGGCGAGCGCCTCCTGCAGGACGTCCCAGGCCAGCACCGCGCACTTGATGCGGATGGGGTACCTCACGACACCCTTCAGCGCCACGAGGTCGCCGAACTCGTCCTCGGACGGCTCGAGCTCGCCCGCCATCATCCCTCGGAACTCGCGGATCATCCCCTGGGCCTCTTCCAGGGACTTGCCGGCCACCGCCTCGGTCATCATCGAGGCCGAGCTCTGGGAGATGGAGCATCCCTGGCCCTGGAACGTCACGTCGGCGATCCTGCCGTCCTGCTCGTGGACGAACACCGTGATCTCGTCTCCGCAGAGCGGGTTGTTCCGGGAGCACGAACGCTCGGCCCCCGGCAGCTCGCGCTTGTTCCGCGGGTTCTTGTAGTGGTCGAGGATGACTTCCTTGTAGATCTCGTCGAGCGCCACGGTTCACTCCTCCGGCGAGCCCGCACCTGGCGGGCCCTACGGTACCAACGCTAGAGGCCGAACACCGCTTCCGCCCCCCGCAGGGCGGCGAGGAGCACGTCGACCTCTTCCTTCGTGTTGTAGACGTAGAAGCTCGCCCGGGCGGTGGCCGGGACGCCGTAGCGGCGCATCACGAGCTGGTTGCAGTGATGGCCCGCGCGGATCGCGACGCCCTCCTCGTTCAGGATCGTCGCGAGGTCGTGCGGGTGGACGTCCCGGTACCAGAACGACACCACACCGCCGCGAACCGCAACGTCAGCGGGCCCGAAGATCCTCGCGCCGGCCTCCTGCAGGCCCTCCAGAGCGTACGTCGTGATCTCCTCCTCGTGGGCGCGAACGTTCTCCATCCCGAGATCCTCGAGGTAGTCGATCGCCGCGCCGAACGCGACCTCCTGCGCGACGTTCATCGTGCCGGCCTCGAACTTCCAGGGCACCTCGTTGAACGTGGAGTAGTCGTGGAACACCTCGTTGATCATCTCCCCACCACCGAGGAACGGGTTCATCGCCTCGAGGTGCTCGCGCTTCGCGTAGAGCCCTCCGGACGCGGTGGGCCCCAGCATCTTGTGCCCGCTGAACGCCAGGAAGTCGCAGTCCAGGGCCGTGACATCCGCACCGCGGTGCGGCACGAGCTGGGCCCCGTCGACCATGACCAGCGCGCCGACGGCGTGCGCGGCCTCGATCAGCTGCGCCAGCGGCGTGATCGTGCCGAGCGAGTTCGACATCCCGGTCACGGCGAGGAGCTTGGTCCGCTCCGTGAGGAGGTCTTCGAGGTTGGACAGATCGAGCAAGCCGTCGTCGGTCAACCCGACGTACCGGAGGACCGCGCCGGTGTCCCTCGCCGCGAACTGCCAGGGAACGATGTTCGAGTGGTGCTCCATCTCCGTGAGGAGGATCTCGTCGCCTTCCTTCAGGAACTTCCGGCCCCAGCCGTGTGCAACGAGGTTCACGGACTCCGTGGTGCCGCGGGTGAACACGATCGTCTCGGCCTCGGGCGCGCCGAGGAACCGCGCCGCCTTCGCCCGCGCCCCCTCGTACAGGTCGGTCGCCTCCTCGCCGAGGAAGTAGATCGCGCGGTGGGCGTTCGCGTTGTGCTGCTCGTAGAACTCGCGCTCCGCGTCGATGACCTGGCGAGGATGCTGAGAGGTATTCGTGCTATCGAGGTAGACGAGCGGCTTGCCTCCGATCGTGCGAGACAGGATCGGGAAATCCTTCCGCACGCGGGCCACGTCGAGGCCCGCCGAGCGCTCCTGGGTCACGGACATCGCGCTGCGTCCCTCCTCAACTCACTCCTCGTTCGCATCCTTCTCGACGCCGAGCTCGGCGCGGATGCCCTCGTAGCCCTTCTCCTCGAGCTCGTGGGCCAGCTCCTTGCCGCCGGACTTGACGATACGCCCGCCCATCATCACGTGAACGAAATCAGGCGTGATGTAGTTCAGGATCCGCTGGTAGTGCGTGATCAGCAGCACGCCCAGGTTCGGCCCGATCAGCTGGGCCACGCCGGTCGCGACCTGCTTCAGTGAGTCGATGTCCAGCCCGGAGTCGGTCTCGTCGAGCACGGCGATCTCGGGCTCGAGCACGGCGAGCTGGAGGATCTCGTTCCGCTTCTTCTCGCCACCGGAGAACCCCTGGTTCACGTACCGCTGGACCATGGAGTCCTCGACGCCGAGGAGGTTCATCTTCTCCTTCATGTGCTTGCGGAACGCCAGGGCAGAGATCTCGTCGCCCTTCACGGACTTGTAGGCCGTCCGCAGGAAGTTCACCACCGAGACCCCGGGGATCTCGACGGGATACTGCATGGCCAGGAACAGTCCGCGCTGCGCCCGCTTGTCGGCAGTGAGGCCCGTGATGTCCTCGCCCTTGAACAGGATCTGCCCCTCGACGAGCTGGTAGCCGGGTCGGCCCATCAGCACGTTCGCCAGCGTTGACTTGCCCGAGCCGTTCGGTCCCATCAGGGCGTGCGTCTCGCCCTGCTTCACCACGAGGTCGATCCCCTTCAGGATCTCCTTGCCCTCTACCGAGGCCCGCAGGCCCCGGATCTCGAGGGTGGCTGTGGCCACCGCCGTGTCACTCATCCGTTCACCTCGATCTCGATCAGCACGTCGTCGTTCTCGACCTTCACGTTGAAGACGTCCACCGGCGCGATCGCCGGTAGCGTTCGGGGCTTGCCGGTGTTGAGGTCGAACGTCGAGCCGTGCTTCGGGCACTCGATCGTCTCGAAGTCCGGGTCGACATCGCCCTCGTCCAGGAAGTAGTGCGCGTGGGAGCAGATCGCGTCGACCGCCCGGAAGCCCTCGGCGCCGAGGTTCACCACCGCCACCGGGCGGTGGTCCACCTCGAACCGGCGCGCCTCGCCCGGCGGAACGTCCTGCACCCCGCAGATGCGCAGGAGCGTCACGATCGACCATCTCCCGCCAACTCGGCCTCGATGGTCCGCTCCAGCCCCTCGCGGATCTCTTCGAGATCGACCCGGTCGAGCACCTCCTGGAAGAAGCCGAACAGGATCAGCCGCTCGGCCTCCTCCCGCGAGATGCCCCGGCTCATCAGGTAGAAGAGCTCGTCCTCACCCACCGGGCCGACGCTCGCGGCGTGGCCGCACCGGGTGGGGTCGTTCGTGAGGATCTCCAGGTTCGGCACCGAGTGCGCCCGGGCCGTCTCGGAGAGAAGGATGTTGCGGTTCGTCTGGTAGGCGTCGCACAGGTGCGCGCCCTTGCGGATGATCACGGTCCCGGTGTAGATGGCGTTCGACCGCCCCTTCATCGCGCCTTTGTAGAGGAGATCGCTCGAGGTCCGCGAGCCCACGTGGTCCTGGATCGACCGGTGGTCGATGTGCTGGTCGGCGTCGCCGAAGTACAGGCCGAGCATCTCGCTGGAACCGCCATCGCCGGCCAGCTCGCTCTCGATCTCGGCGCGTGCGAGCGAGCCGCCGAACGCCACGCCGAGCGTCTTCAGGCGAGCGCCCTCGTCGATGCGGGCGCGCTGGACCGACAGGTGGGTCACCCCGGTCCCCCACTCCTGGATCACGACGTACCGAACCCGCGAGTTCGGCCCCGCGTAGAGCTCGACCACGGCGTCGGACAGGGCGCGTCCGAGGTCGGGCGACGCGTACCGGTCGATGAACGTGACCTCGGAGCCTTCCTCGGCCACGAGCAGCGTCCGGGGGAACACGGCGGCTTCATCGGCGTCCAGCCACGTGAGCGTCTGGATCGGGACCTCGATCTCGACGCCCTCGGGAACGAAGAGGAAGGTTCCCCCCGAGCGGAACGCCGTGTGCAGCGCGGTGAACTTGCTGCGGTCGCTTGGCACCAGGCCCTGCATGGATCGCTCCACGAGATCTGGGTGCTCCAGGATCGCCCGATCGAGATCGCAGAACACGACGCCCTTGGCGACCAGCTCGGGGGCCAGGTTCGTGACCATGACCTCGGAGTTGCGTTGGATCTGCAGTCCCGCCCGGTCACCGACCACCCCGGCCGCCTCGAGGATCTCGCCGGGGACCTCGTCGAGGTTCTCGGCCCGGCCGCCCTCGGCGAACGGCGCGAGATCGAAGGTGAACTCCGACACGTCGGTGTAGCGCCACTCCTCCGTCTCCTGTGACGGGACGGGCAGCGTCAGGAACTCCTCGAAGGCCTGCTTGCGGAGGGAGTCGACGAACGAGGCCGAGCGCGGGAGCGCCGCCAGCGCCTCCTCGTCGAAACCGGTCTTCGCGGCTCGCTCGCTCATCAGGCAAATCCTATCAGGGTGGTCGGATTCACTCTCCGGCCCCCGGGCCCTCCGCTTGCGGGCGTCCCCACCGCTCCGCGATGTAGCGCTCCCGCTCCGTCGGGTCCTCGATGGCCCGCGTCCCGTTGTTCCGGCGGCGTAGAACTGCCGCTTCGTGCCGTGCTGTCCCCGCTCGTCGGCGACCGTGACCTCGGCCTCCACCGGATGGCCCGAGGGTTCCACGTGGACCCGGCAGAGATCGTGGCCGTCGACGTGGTGGATCGAGGTCGTCACGTTCGCCGCGGCGGCCAGTCCGACCGCGTTCTCGACCAGCTGGTTCAGATGCAGGACGAACCGGTCGGCGTCGTCCCTGCCCTCCCGGTGCAGTGTCATGTAATCGTGGTCCAGCCCCACGATGCTCCCGTCGTCGGCCACGCCGATCACGAGCGTGCCTCCGAACTCGGAATTCAGCAACGCGGCCACCGTCTTGATCGTCGCCGTCTCGACGAGCCTGGTCTTCTCGGCTTTCTCCAGGTCCCACCGGAGCGTCGACTTGAACTCGAGGTGCTTGTCCTCCTTCCGGGCGAGCAGCTCGCCGATCGGGCAGGCCTTCTGGTAGGCGACCCGGGCCCGCTCGTACACCCGGGGCATGAGCCCACGCATGATCTCCTCGCGGAATTCGGGCGTGTCGAGGATCCGGATCGTCAGCTCCTCGGCCTGGCTCATCCGGGCCGCCACCGCGTCCGTGAACCGCCTGTCGAACTCGATGCCGAAGTTCTCGGCGGTGTTGGCGGCGGCCTGCTGCTGGACCTCGGGGTTCGCCACCATGTCGGCGCCGATCCCCTCCAGGTGCAGCCGGTCGGCCTCGGACAGGTCGCCGCCGAACCGCTCGTTCAGCCGGTCGATCAGCTCCGACAGCGGCGCCAGCAGGTCCTCGTACCCGCCCGGGCCGCCCTCGCCGAACGCGTGCAGGAGACCGCCGCCCTTCGCCAGGCTGAGGTCGTGCTGGCCGGCTTCCTTCAGGTGCAGGTGCGTCATCTGGACCTGGTCGCCGAGGTCCATCGACCCGCTCGGCTCCGAGGGCAGCCGCCGCTCCAACAGGCGGCAGTACGCATACCGTTTCTCCATCGCCGTGTCGGCCATCGGCAGGACCTGCGAGATGAACCCGTACCGGGACACGAACCGCTTCAGCCAGGTCCGGAGCTCCTCCTGGTCGGTCTCGTCCAGGTCGGTGAACCGATCCCGTGCCGCGTCCAGCAGCGCGTACAGCCGCGACTGGGCGCCGTCACCCGGGCGGAAGAACGCCCGCGCGAACGCCTCGACGTCCTCGGGCCGGACCACGCCGAACCGGTCGACCTCCCGCCAGGCGTCGTAGAGCTCGTTGGGGTCGGTCGGGACGGCGACGGACACGTCGTAGTACGGCCCGAACGCCCGCCGGATCTGCTCGGCGTCGTTCACGAAGTCCAGGACGAACGTGTCCTCCTTCAGCGGATGGATCCGGTTCAGCCGCGAGAGCGTCTGGACGGCATTCACCCACTCCAGCTTCTTGTCCACGAACATCGTGTGGAGCAGCGGCTGGTCGAACCCGGTCTGGAACTTCTCGGCCACCACGAGGATCCGGTACCCGTCCGAGCCGAACCGCTCCGCGGTCTGCCGCTCGGGGAAGCCGTTCATGTTCGGCTCCGTGTACTCGATCCCACCGTCGGTGACGGTGCCGGAGAACGCCACCAGGGTCTTCACGTCGCCGTAGCCGTGCTCGCGGGCGTACGCGTCGATGGCCCGCCGGAACCGGACGGCCGACAGGCGCGAGCCGCACACGACCATGGCCTTGGCCTTCCCACCGATCCGGTCGCGGGTGGACCGGCGGAAGTGCTCGACCACGACCGCCGCCTTCTGGGCCACGACCGACGGGTGCAGCGTCACGTAGCGCGCGATCGCCTTCGAGGCCTCGCGGACCGAGACCTCGGGGTCCTCCTCCCCCGCCCGGGCCAGCCGGAAATAGGTGTCGTACGTCGTGTAGTGCGCGAGGACGTCGACGATGAACCCCTCCTCGATGGCCTGCCGCATCGAATAGAGGTGGAAGGGACGCATGCGACCGTCCTCGTCCGGAGGCTCGCCGAACAGCTCCAGCGTCTTGCCCTTCGGCGTGGCGGTGAAGGCGAACATCGACAGGTTCGCGTGCGGGCCGCGGGCCTTCGCCGAGGCCTCGACGAGCGCCTCCACGGCGTCCTGCGGGTCGATCTCCCCCTCCTCGCCCGTGTCGACGTGGACGCCCCCGAGCGCCTTCTTCATCTCCTGGGCGGTCTCGCCGGTCTGCGAGGAGTGCGCCTCGTCCACGATCACGGCGTACCGCCGCTCGGGGAGGTTCGCGACCTCCTCCACGATGAACGGGAACTTCTGCAACGTGGTGACCACGATCTTCGCCTCGGCCGAGCGGAGGGCCTCGGCCAGCTCCTTCGAGGACTCCTCGACCTTCTTCACCACGCCGTGCGCGTGCTCGAACTGGTACACGGTGTCCTGGAGCTGCCGGTCGAGCACCCGACGGTCGGTGACCACGACGACCTTGTCGAAGACCTTCTGGTCGGCGGCGTCGTGCAGGGAAGCCAGCCGGTGTGCCAGCCAGGCGATGGTGTTCGACTTGCCCGAGCCGGCCGAGTGCTGGACCAGGTAGTTGCGGCCGGAGCCGCGCTCGCGGGCGTGGGCCTCGAGCCTGCGGACGGCGTCCCACTGGTGGAACCGCGGGAAGATCAGCGTGGAGCCCCGGAGGGCGGCCTTGCTCTTCCTCCCCGGCGCGGCCTGCTCGACGTGGATGAACCGGTTGAGGACGTCGAGCCAGGCGTGCCGCTCCCACACCCGCTCCCACAGGTAGGAGGTGGCGTAGCCGTCGGGGTTCGGCGCGTTGCCCGCCCCGCAGGCCGTCGCGCCGGGGTCGCTCCCCCGGTTGAACGGCAGGAACCGCGTGGCGGCGCCCTCGAGCCTGGTGGTCATCATCACGAGGTCGGGGTCCACCGCGAAGTGCACGATCGCGCGCCGGCCGAGGAGCGCGTCCCTCGGATCGCGGTCGGTCCGGTACTGGGCCATCGCGTGCTCGACGGTCTGGTGCGTGAGCGGGTTCTTCAGCTCGGCCGTGGCCACCGGCAGGCCGTTCACGAACAGGGCCAGGTCGAGCGCGTTCGCGTGCTCGGGCGCGTAGTGGAGCTGGCGCGTGACGGTGAGCCGGTCGGCGTCGTACCTCCGCTGGAGCTCGGGGTTCAGGCCCGAGGCCGGTCGGAAGTAGGCCAGACGGATCTCCACGCCGATGTCCTCGACGCCGTGCCGAAGGACGTCGATCGTTCCCCGCTCGTCTATCTGCTTGGCCAAACGGTCGACGAACCGCCGCTGGGCGACGTCGGGGTCGCCGCCGTTGCGACGGACGAGCTCCTCCCACTCTTCGGCCTGCGTGGAACCGATGAACGTGAAGAGCTCGGCCGTGTCGAGCGCGACCGCGGGGTCGTAGTGGGCGGGGATGCCCTTCGTGTACCCGCCACGGGTGGTGAGCCACTCGATGATCGCGTCCTCGAACGCGATCTCCCTGGTTACCTTCATCGGCGTGCCCCCGCTGCCCTGTCGCCCTCCGATGCTACCCTTCCGCCAGGAGGCAACGGGCCGTTCCTCCCCCGGAGAGGACCCGATCGATGGACGTGCTCGGAACCGTGATCAACGCGACGGTGGTCGCCGCCGTAGGACTGGTCTTGGCCTGGCTCGCCAAGGGTCAGTTCGAGTCGTTCGCCCGCCAGTTCGAGGCGGTGGCACGGCGGTTCGACGCCGTCGACCACCGGATCGACCGGCTGGAGGAACGCCTGGAGCACCGGATCGACACCCTCCAGGCGTCGGTCGACGCGATGCGGTCCGACCTCACGCAGGTGGCCCTGGCGGTCGGGGCTCGGCCCAGAGCCACGAACGGCTGAGCTACAGGATCAGCCCCGGCCCCTCGGGCGCCGGGTTCCCCTCGCGGTGAGCCGCTCTCTATCATTCGGTCCGATGGTCATCGAGTCCCTCCCCGTCACCGTCGACCGGAGCCACCTCATCGTGATCGGGGAGAAGCTCTACGCCCGCTCGCTCGAGCTCGTCCGCGAGCTGGTGAACAACGCCTACGACGCCGACGCCACCGAGGTGTCGGTCCAGCTCGGCGAGGACGAGGTCCTGGTCCAGGACGACGGCCTCGGCATGGATCGCGAGGGCCTCCTCCGCTACTTCCAGGTCGGTGTGCCGGACAAACGAGAGAACCCGATCTCCCCCAAGCTGCAGCGCCAACGGATCGGCCAGTTCGGGATCGGCAAGTTCGCCACGCTCGCCGCGTGCCGGCGGTTCGAGGTCTCCACGCGGCGCGGTGGGTTCTCGGCCAGGGTCGTCTTCGACCGCGACGATTGGGAGCGCGACGAGGGCGAATGGCGTCTGCCCATGGAGATCGATCCTCAGCCCGGCCGCAAGCGGGACGGTACCACCGTGCGATTGACATCGCTCACCAAGCGGCTCGATCCGAACGAGATCCGCGAGTATCTCGTCGAGAGCGTCCCGCTGAAGGCACCCGAGTTCTCGGTCTACGTGAACGGGCTGAAGCTGGTCCCCCGCAGCCTGGCCGGGCGGCGGATCCCCTTCCTGGAACCGACCCAGTACGGCGTCGTCAGCGGTGAGGCCGTGATCCTGCCGGCGTCGCGCGCGGCGACCGACCCCCTCGGGCTGGAGGTGAAGGTCCGCGGCGTCACCGTCAGGCGGGAGCTGTTCGGCATGCAGGCCTGGGGGAAGCTCGTCACTCGCGTGCGAGGTGAGGTCAACGCCGACTTCCTTCCGCTGACCGCCGACCGGAGCAACTTCGTGGTCGATTCGCCCGAGTACACGGCCTTCCTGGACGCCATGCGCACGGTGATGTCCGAGGTCGATGCGGCGCTCCGGCAGATCGCCCTCCGCAAGGAGAACCGCGTGGCCCGCAAGGCGGTGGTCGAGGCGCTGGGCCGTATCGAGGTCGCGCTCCGCCGCCATCCGGACCTCTCCCCGTTCGGGGCGATCCCGATCGGCGAGGAGGTCGAGGCCGGAGGGGAGGCGGCGTTGGTCGAGACCCCGGCTGGCCGCCAGGATGTGCAACCCACCCCGCCTGGCGCGGAGGACGGATCGGCCGAGGTCGGCGGCGAGGAGGGAGAGCCCGAGCCGTCGGATCGGGAGGGGTCGGTGATCGAGGTGGCTCGCGAGGCCCGGCCGCGGGTCCGGCGGCTGACGCCGAACGCCGTGATCCAGAAGGTCCGGATGGGCGAGACCGGGCTCGCCTGCTGCATCGACCAGTTCGGCGAGGACGGCCCGGAGTCGTTCACCGAGGGCACGATCGTCTACATCAACCGCGACCACCCGCTCTACCGGCACGAGTCGGCCAAGCGCGAGACCTTCACCCGGCATCTCGCCCGGTTGCTGACCCAGGAGCTGGCGCTGATGAACGAGCGGGACGACCCCCGGCGGGCGTTCCAGCAGCAGAGCCTGTTGCTCCGGGAGTCCTTCTCGGACGAGGACTGACCAGACCGGTCCCGCGGACCGAGGCCTAACCCTCGGGCGAGATCTCGATCTCGTAGATGGCTGCCCGCAGGCGGACGTCGAACCAGCGGAAGAACCCCTCCTGGCCGAGGAGATGGAACGCGAGCGGCCACGGCTCGCAGAACCACACGGGGGCCTCCCACGTCACATCGCCCAGTGTGAGCTGCACCGAGGCTTGCCGACCGATGGACCGGAAGCCACCCACCGCGAAGCGGTCCTCGTCCGCGCCGGAGAGATCGACCCCCGCCGCCTCGGCGACCCAGGCCGCGAACCGGTTCTGGAGGGCCCCGGT
>DASWAT010000107.1:0-16674 GCA_036390995.1 Actinomycetota bacterium
CCGCGATCCCGTCGGGGAACGTGTGAGGTGCCTCGAACGTCGCACGATCCTGCACCCGCCCCGGGTCGAGCACGACGAGGTCGGCGAAGGCGCCGGCCTCGATCCGACCCCGGCCGGCGAGCCGGAACCGCTCAGCCGGCAGCGAGGTCATCTTCCGGATGGCGGCCTCCAGGGACAGCAGGCCCTCCTCGCGGACGTAGCGTGCGAGCACGCGTGGGAACGTGCCGTAGTACCGGGGGTGCACGTTGAACCGTCCCATGGGACCGGTTGGTGAGACGGCCACACCGTCGGTGGCCACCATCACGTCGCCGCGGGCGACGATGGCTCGGACGTCCTCCTCCAGCATGGCGTGGCCGATCAGGCTGGTCTCCGGGTCCGCGATCAGCAGGTCGAAGAGCGATCGCACCGGCTCCACTCCGGATGAGGCCGCGATCTCGGCGATGCTCCGCCCCGTGTACTCGGGCGATCCTGCGTGCTCGACGATAACGAGGCGATCCCAGCCGACCCCCCGCACGCTGCTCTGCCAGCCGTGGTCGCCCTGTCCGACCGCACGGATCAACCGGTCGCGCGTGTCTGCCACCTCCAACAGGCGGGGCAGGTCAGCCGGCGCGGCCCACGGAGGAAGGAGCGAGGCCAGTCCGCTCTCCCATGCCGTGTACGGATACTGGTCGGCGCTCACGTCATCGCCGCGGTCACGGGCGGCGTCGATCCGGGCGAGGAGCGCCTCGGCGCGATCCCATGCGAGGGACGTCTCGAGCTTCAGGTGGCTCACGTGCGAAGGGACGCCTGCCCGCCGGCCGATCTCGACGCACTCGTCCACGGCGTCGAACACGAGCTCGCCCTCGCCGCGGATGTGGCTCGCGTAGACGGCGCCGCTCCCGACCATGACGGAGGCGAGGTCGGCAACCTCGTCGGTGCTCGCGTGGATCCCCGGCGTGTAGATCAACCCCGTTGACAGCCCGACCGCCCCCTCCTCTATCCCTTGAGCAAGGAGGCGCCGCATGGCGGTGAGCTCCTCGACCGAGGGGGCCCTCCGGTCCGCGCCCATCACCTGCTGCCGCAGCGCACCGTGTCCCACCAACGTCGCGACGTTCGATGCCGGGCGGGCCGCATCCACCCGCTCGAGATACCCGGCCAGGCTCGTCCAGGACAGGTCGAGCTCGCGCTCGCCGGCGCCCGCCCAGCTGGCCATCTCGGCGAGTCCCGACGACGGGTACGCGGATGAACCGCAGTTCCCCACCACGACCGTGGTGACGCCCTGGCGAAGCATGCTCTCCATCCAGGGATCCACGAACGGCGAGATGTCGGAATGGTCGTGGACGTCGACGAATCCGGGTGCGATCACGCTGCCGGCGACATCGATCCTTCGGCGAGCGTTCGGTTCCGGCTCGCCTGCACGCACGATGCCCTCGATGCGATCACCCTGCACCGCAACCGATCCAGGGGATCGCGCGCTGCCGGTTCCATCGATGACGAGTCCACCTGCGATCAAGAGGTCGGTCACGCGCGCTCGCGGCCTCGTCAGGATCCCAGCGGGCCGAGGAGGGCTCCGGAGAGCATGAGGAGCAGCGGCATGACGAAGATGATCGCCACGAACAGCCAGAGACGGCGATCCGTGCCGATCGTCCAGTCGTTGATGGCCAGGACCCGGCGCTTGATGGGGCCGTAGAGGAACGCCAGGTACACGACGGTGACCAGGGAAACGCCCAACGCTTCGGCCAGGACGATATGCACGGCCACCGGGTTGCCTGTGAGCATGGCAGCAACGAGGGTGTCGGCGAGGGTCGTGATGTTCGCGCCCATGATGTACGGGATCGCTTCGTCGCGCTTCACGTATCCCCTGCTGGCCAGCGGTACCAACACGGTCAGCGCCACGGAGACCGAGAGCGTGACCGTGGCCACGAGGCACCCGAGGAAGAACATGGGCCAGGTGCGCTTGAGCCAGCGCTCCCGGCGCCCGGCAGCCCGCTCCCCATCAAGCTCGGGCAGGACTCGGTCCAGCAACTTGAAGGAAGCCAGGATGGCCGCGAGCCCGAGCGGCAGCAGGAGCCAGCCCGGCAGATGGTTTCCGAGAAGATCCAGAACCGGTCCCCACACGACATCGATCACCGACAGCACCTCGGCGGATGCGCTCCATCGGATGCCGTCGAGCACGCCCGTCTGCAGCAGCTCATAGCCCAAGAGCATCCCCGGCAGATACACGACCGCCGTGAGCGACAGCGCGAGGATACCCATGCCCACCGACTCGTCGCGGCTGCGTGCCGGGTTGCGCAGCGCGTAGAGGAAGCCAACCAACAGGACGACGAACGACGCCCCCAGGCGGGAGCCCGAGAGCATCGTGAACGTCTGGAGTTTCGTCAGGGCCCCCCCTGCGAACAGGCCCAGCGAGACGGCGGCGATGGGGGATCCCGACAATACGACGTACGCGCCCAGCCACCCCGCTCCCAGCGTCGAGAACCCGTTCGCGAATAGGCGGCTGCCCTGGATGGTGGGGGCGATGGCCTTGGCACCGTTCTTCATGAGCTGGATCGCCAGCACGAACAGGAACAACGCGATCAGCAAGCTGGCGAGGCGCGCAACGACGGCTGTCAGGTCCCTGACACGGGTCCTCGTGACTGGGGCGGCGGCGGCGGTTTCCCTGGGTTCGTGCCTGTGGGGGTCCGTGATCGAAGCCTCCGGCGGGGCGGACGTGATTCGCCCCACGGTACTCGTGACCTCCGCGTTCCGGCAACCGGCCAAAGGGCGCCTTATCGCGATGCCGGGAACCGAAACCCCGGCTCCGCGAGACGAACGTCCCTGCCGAAGCGGGTACTCCGGCCCTCTCGACCCCCAGCCTCGTTTACGACCCTAGGTGTCGAACGGAAGCACGGAAGCGATGGGGGTGCGATGACATGGACGGCCAGACGCTCTCGTTGGTCCTGTTCTCGGGGACCGACGACAAGCTGAACGCCGCGGCGGTGCTCACCGCCGGGGCCGCAGCGATGGGCCGGAAGGTCAACATCTTCCTCCAGTACTGGGCGCTCGACGCGTTCCGCGCGGACCGGATCCACAAGGATCACGGAGTCGCTCCGGAGGCGGGTTCGGAAGGGGCCGAGGTCGTGCAGCGCCACGGCGGCCAGCACTGGAGCGAGATCTTCCAGCAGGCCAAGGCGATCGGCGAGGTTGGGATCCACGCCTGTTCGCTCTCGATGGAGATGTTCGGACTGACCACGGCGGACCTCGATCCGATCGTGGACGACCAAGAGGGCGTGGTCTCCTACTTCATGGAGGTCGACGGCCCGGTGACCTTCATCTGAGGAGGTATCGGACATGGCAGGCGTGACGCACATCGACCGTTCTATCGACGCTCGTGGGATGCCCTGCCCGGGCCCGCTGATGTCGCTGATCGGAGCGATCCGCGAGGGCGAGGTCGGCACCGTGATCGAGGTGCTCTCGAGCGACGAAGGCTCGAAGACCGACATCCCGGCGTGGATCCACAAGGCAGGGCACGAGATGGTCGAGGTCGTCGAGGACGAGGGCTGCTCGCGATTCATCGTTCGGAAGGCTCGGTGACGAAGGATGCCCGCCAGGGTGGTCGTGCTGGGAGGAGGGGTCGGTGGGACCCTTGCGGCCAACCTGCTCGCGAAGGAACTCGGCGCAGAAGCGAAGGTCACGGTCGTCGACCCCACCGGGATGCACATCTACCAGCCCGGCTACCTGTATCTGGCACTGGGGCAAGCGAACGGCCGATGGCTCGTTCGGGACGAGCGAACCCTGCTCCGCAAGAACGTGGAGCTCGTGGTTGAGAAGGCCATCCGGGTTCATCCCGACGCCGGGACCATCCAGCTGGAGCGCGGCGGGAGCATCGACTGGGACTACCTGGTGATCTCAACGGGCGCCCGTCTCGTGCCCGACCAGATCCCCGGGCTGGCCGAGGGTTCCTACGACTTCTACTCCCTCGACGGGGCGCAGCGGCTCCGGGAGGCCCTCCGGCGGTTCACGGGCGGCCGGATCCTGCTTGGGATCGCCGGCATCCCCTACAAGTGCCCGCCGGCGCCGGTGGAGTTCATCTTCATGCTGGAGGAGTACCTGCGCAAGCGTGGGATCCGCGAGCGGAGCGAGATCACGCTGCTCTCGCCGCTGAACCGGGCGTTCACGATCGAGTCCGCCTCGAAGGTGATCCAGCCGATCATGGAGGAGCGGGGGATCAACCTGACGACCTTCTTCAACGTGGAGTCGGTGGACCCTTCTGCACACGTCGTCTCCTCCCTCGAAGGCGAGAAGGAGGAGTACGACCTGCTCGTCCTCGTCCCACCGCACCGCGGACAGAGCCTCGTCGTGGACTCGCACCTGGGCGATGCGTCCGGGTGGCTGCCGACGGACCGGGCCACGCTGCACGTCGAAGGACACGAGCGGATCTTCGCGATGGGAGACGCGACGAACCTGCCGATCTCGAAGAGCGGCTCGACCGCCCACTTCGAGGCGCCGGTGGTCGCCAGTCGGATCGCCTCGCTGATCCGTGGAACGGCGCCGAAGGAGAACTACGGCGGCAAGGTCATGTGTTTCTTGGAGACGGGCAACGGCAAGGCGACGGTCCTCCGGTTCGACTACGAGCACCCGCCGGCGCCGCCGAAGCCGAGCAAGCTCTGGCACGTCTCGAAGTGGATGCTGAACCGCTTGTACTGGGAGATCGTCCCCCAGGGGCGGATGCCCGAGAACGTGCCGTTGCCGATCCCCACCGGAAGGAGCGAACGATGAGCCAGGCCATCACGAGGACGTTGGACCTCAAGGGTCTGTCGTGCCCCCTGCCGATCGTGAAGACCGCGCAGGCGATGAAAGAACTGCACTCCGGCGACCTCATCGAGGCGCTCGCCACCGACCCGGGTTCGGTGGCCGACTTCACCGCATGGTGCAAGTCGACGGGCAACGACCTCATCGAGCACGCGGACGAAGCCGGCGTGTACCGCTTCGTCATCCGTAAGAAGTGACCGGGGAAGGGGTGAGAGCGATGGCTGTCGAAGAAGCGACGCTCGCGGTCCCGGTCCACGAGCACGAGGAGCACACGCACAAGAAGCTGGTGATCATCGCCTGGAGCGGCGAGCTCGACAAGGTATGGCCGCAGATGATCATGGCCACGGCCGGAGCCGCCATGGGGATGGAAACCACCATCTTCTTCACGTTCTGGGGACTGTTCTCGCTGGTCAAGAACGAGAAGCGTCTCACGGGCGAGAACTGGATGCAGAAGATGGTCGCGATGATGGACCACCCCGGGATGGAGCACCTGAAGCTCGGCAAGATGAACTTCGCCGGCGCCGGGCCGGCGATGATGAAGAAGCTCGCCAAGGATCACGACGTCGCTAGCCCGGGCGAGCTGCTGCAGATGGCCGTGGACATGGGTGTGAAGCTCGTCCCCTGCCAGATGTCGATGGACCTTCTGGGGCTGAGGCGGGAGGACATGATCGACGGGCTCGGAGAGCCCGCCGGCGCCGCCGCGATGCTCCTCGAGGCGCAGGACGCGGTCACGCTGTTCATCTGATCGCGTCCACATAGGTGTCGGGCCGTCCATCGCACCCCGACAACGAGGGCCGGGAGGCCAGTCCCCCACCAACCTCCCGGCCCTCACCTTTTCGCCCGAGCGTGCCGGGCGGGAGCGGCGGTCGCCCATGCTCGGTGGTGCGAGCGGCGGGAGGGAGGTATACCGTGGTCGTGAGGGAGCGAGGAGGTGTTCGATGGGGATCCTCGACAAGGTGAAGCAGGCCGCCGGGGACGTGGCCGAGGCCACGAAGAAGGGGGCCACGCAGGTCCAGGTGAAGGTCCATCTGAACCAGCTGCGGAACAAGGCCGACGATGCCGCGAAGCGCCTTGGGTATCTGATCCACAAGGAGCGGACCGACGGGCCCCCAGCCGGGGAGGAAGCCGACACGCTCGTCACCGAGATCACGGACCTCGAGAAGCAGATCGCCGAGGCCGCCGCGTCTCCCGAGGCAGGAGGCGGCGGCGACGAGATGCCACCAGCGGGGGAGGAGACCTCGGCCTGAGGCGGGCCGGCGTCGGGCCGTCTGCCGGCGATCCTGGATCGGCGATCAGGCGTCCGGGAGGAACACGCGGAAGGACGCCCCTCCGCCGGGGCGATCCTCGACCCACGCACGGCCGCCGTGGAGTTCCGCGAACCTTGCCACGAGCGACAGGCCGACGCCGACACCCGGTGAGTGGGTGGCTTCGCTCTTGCCCTGCCGGAACGGTTCGAAGACCTCTTCCTTGAGCTCCGTGGGGATGCCCGGCCCCTCGTCGTCCACCATGAGCAGGGCGCCGCCGTCCTGCGGCCGCACGCGGACCCACAGGCGGGTCGCCGCGGGCGTGTGTCGTCCCGCGTTCGCCAACAGGTTCTCCACGATGCGCTCCACCTTGGCCGCGTCGACCGAGACCACGACGGGCTCGAGGTCCATGACCACCGGGTGCCCCGACAGCAGGTCGGATTCCCGCACCGCGTGCTCCACGAGCGCGCTCAGGTCGGTCGGTCGACGCTGCGGGGAGACGATGCCGCGCTGGAGACGATCCAGATCCAGGAGGTCCGAGAGGAGCTTCTCGAGCTTCCTGGAGTTCCCGGCGATCCGGTGGATCAGATCCAGCGAGTCGGCGCGAGGCAGGTCCAGCCCGACCTGTTCGAGGGTGAGCGCCGATCCCAGGATCGACGTGAGTGGCGTCCGCAGGTCGTGCGAGACGGCCTCGAGGAAGGTGTTCTTCATCTCGTCGAGGGCTCGGAGCCGCTGGGTGGCCTCGCGCTCGCGGCGGAAGGCCTCCGAGTACTTCCGCTCGCTCCGGCGGAGCGCTTGCTCGGCCCGCTTGCGCTCGGTGATGTCCACCATGAGGCCGCGAAGGGCCACCGGGTCGCGTTGCGGATCGCGAACCACGTGAACAACGTCGCGCAGCCAGACGGGTTCGTCGCGCAGCCCCGCGGTGCGGTACTCGACGTTGCGGTCGGCGGTCCCCTGGATCGTCTCGCGAACCGTCGTCAGCGCGCGCTCGCGATCCTGCGGATCGATGTGGTCGCCCCAGCGTTCGGGCGCGCCGGCGCTTCCCGCAGGGCCGGTGAGCATCGATTCCGCCCGCTGGCTGAGGAACCGGAACTGCAGGGTCCTCGGATCCGCCTCCCAGAAGACCGCTTCCAGGCTCTGGACCAGCTCGTGGAACCGTTCGAGCTCATGGAACCGTCGAGCGCTCCCCAGTGCGAGCGACGTGATGTCGGCGATCCCACGAGCCAGGCGGAGGTCCCGATCCGTGAACGTCGTCCTCTCGTCGGGCGCCAGGACGGCCAGCGCGGCGAAGCCGTCCGGCTCCCACCGCAGCGGCGCGACGAGCACGGCCCGCGGCTCCTCGCCGAACCGGTATCGAGCGGGTACTTGGGCCACGGTCTCGAGCGGAAGGACGAATGGCTCGTCGAGCGACTCCAGGAACCGCGCCGCCGTGTCCGCGTCGATGGCCACATCGGCGGTGCTCTCGATCGACAGGCCTTCGGCGTGTGTCATCGCGAACGCTCCGGTCTCGGGATCGCGGACGTAGGCGGCGACCCGGCCGGCCGGCAGCAACTCCGGAACCTCCGCGACCGCTCGTGCCAACACCGCGCTCACGTCGTGGACGCCGGTCAGGACCTGGGAGAGCCGGAGGAGGGCCGAGGACGTCTCCGCCGCCTCGCGCTCCTTCTGGAACAGCCGGGCGTTCTCGAATGCCACCGCAGCGTGCGAGGCCAGGACCTCCAGCAGCTGCATGTCCTGCTCGTCGAACTCGTCGTACCCGAGGTTCGACAGCACGACCACCCCGGTGACGCGGTCTCCGTACAGGAGCGGGACGGCGAGGATGGACTCGACCACCTCCGAGGTGCCCTCGATCTGAACCGCGAAGTCGACCTCCAGCGCGTTCGGCGTGTAGAAGGACTCCCCGGTCTCGGCCACGTGGCCGGTGATCCCCTCGCCGACCTTGGCGACGAGCTCCTCGTAGGTCTCGCCCTCGTACTCGGTGAGCTCGCCCCGGAACACGATGGGCTCCAGCGTCACGGCGTCGTCCGCCAGGAGGTAGATCCGGCAGTTGTGGTAGTCGATCAGCGTCTTGAGCTCGGCCGTGACCGCGTCGCCGATCTCGTTGACGTCGTTCAGACGGTTCAGCCGGGCGGCCAGGCTGTGGAGCATGCGAAGTTGTGCGACCGAGCGCAGCTCGCGCACGTTGTTCGTCGATGCTTCCGCTTGATCACGCCGGCCGGCCTCGACCATGCTTCTCCCTCCGGACCGCGGCATCATCTTCTCATCTCGGCATCTTCGGGCGTTCGGTGAAGCTCTCGTGCGTGATCACTCGTCGGCGGCCCGCGTGCCCGAGCCTGGGTACGATGTCGCGGTGAGCCCCAGCGATCAGGCACCGGGGGGCGAGCCGAGCCCCGTGGTCGAGCGACTCCTCGAGCGCGTGCAGGATCGCGCGCCCTCCGATCGCGTCGAGACCGTGCGTGCGTTCGCACGCTCCTACACGCGACGTCTGCCCGCCGAGGTGCTCGAAGGGGTCTCCGCGGACGAGCTCCTGGGGCAGGTGCTGGGGGCATTCGGCCTCGCGGACGGCCGGGGTGCGGAGGAGGTCGCCGTCCGGGCGTTCAACCCCACCCTCGCGGAAGACGGGTACCAGGTTCTCGGCTCCGTCCTGGAGACCAACACCGAGGACTCCCCCTTCCTGTTCGACTCCGTCAACGAGGAGCTCCGATCCCGCGGCTTGACGATCCGGAGGGTGGTCCACCCCGTGGTCGGCACCGAGCGCCGCGCGGACGGGCGGCTCGCACGGGTCCTGAACGTCCGCGACGCCCAGGCGCGCGAGTCCGTGATGCACTTCGAGGTCGACCGGCGCCTGTCGGACGCCGAGCTCGCCGACCTGCAGGAGACGGTGGCAGACCTCCTACGGGACGTGCGGATGGTCGTCCGTGACTTCCAGTCCATGCGTCATCGGGTCGAGCGGATGATCGACGCCGCCAAGGGCGCGATGTCCATCTACGATCCCGACGAGGTCTACGAGACCACCGCGTTCCTGGGATGGCTGCTGCGGGACGATTTCGTCTTCCTCGGCTACCGGGAGTACGAGCTCGTCGACCTCGAGCAGGGCAGGGCGCTCCACGCGGTGCCGGGATCGGGCCTGGGGATCCTGGCGAAGCCGGGATGGTCCTCGTACGAGGACCCTGTGCCGTTGTCCACGATCGAGCCGAACCTCCGAGCGCGGATCGAGGGCGGCGACCTCCTGATCTACTCGAAGACGAATCGCGTCGCAACGGTGCACCGCCGTGCCCGGATGGACTACATCGGCGTCCGCCGCGTCTCCGACGACGGCCGGATCGTCGGCGAGCTCCGGCTGATCGGGCTGTTCACCTCAAAGGCCTACATGGAGCCCGCCAGCCGCATCCCGCTCCTTCAGCGCAAGCTCGTCCAGATCCTCGAAGCCGAGGATCTGTTCGAAGGATCGCACGACTACAAGGCCGTGGTCACGATCTTCGAGAGCTTGCCGAAGGACGAGCTGTTTTCGGCCAGTACGGCCGAGCTGCGTACGGCCGTCATGACGCTCCTCCACCTGCAGGAGCAGCAGCAGGTCCGGCTGCTGGTCAGGCGCGACCTGTACGGGCGGAGCGTCTCCCTCCTCGTGGCGCTTCCTCGCGATCGGTTCAACACGGACCTTCGCAAGCGGCTGCAGAAGCTGTTCGTGGAGCGGTTCCAGGGTTCGAGCGTCGACTACCACCTGTCGCTCGGCGAGAGCCGGCTCGCCGCCATCCATTTCACGGTGCACGTGAAGGAGGGCGAGATCCCCGATATCCCGTTCCGTCGGCTCGAAGAGGAGATCGTGGAGCTTGCGCGGACGTGGGACGATCGCCTGCGCGACCGGCTGATCGATCTCCACGGCCCCGAGCGGGGCCGGATGCTGTTCGACCGGTGGGCCTCGCGCTTCCCCGACTACTACAAGACGTCCTACGACGTCGAGGTCGCTGCCTTCGACGTTGAGCGGTTCGAGGCACTCGAGCAACGGGATGAGGCCTTCCTCGTGGGTCTCGTGAACGTGACCGATGCCGGCGAGACGCTCACCCGTGTGCGCCTGTACAAGGTGGGCGGCAAGATCCAGCTCTCCGACTTCGTGCCCACCCTCGAGGCCCTCGGGCTGCGAGTGGTCGAGGAGGTCCCGACCAACCTCGTCGGCGTACCGGACGGCCGGTTCCTGCACGATTTCGGGGTCCTCGGAGCCGACGAACGGCCACTCGACGTCGAGGAATCCGGTGCGCGGATCGCTGAGTGCATCGACACGGTGTGGCGAGGCGGCGCCGAGTCCGACTCGCTGAACCGGCTGGTGGTTACGGCCGGCCTCGATTGGCGCAGGGTCGAGATCCTTCGCGCGTACCGCAAGTACCACCACCGGGTGAACCTCATGTTCACGTCCGAGTACAAGAACGATGCCTTCGCGGCGCATCCGCAGATCGCCGCGAAGATCGTCCGGTTGTTCGAGCTCCGGTTCGATCCCGATCGGCCGCGGCACCCGGCATCGGTCGACGAGCTCCGGAACGAGATCCTGTCCGACCTGGACGCCGTCACCTCACTGGAGCAGGACAGGATCCTCCGCAACCACCTCGGCCTGATCGACGCCACCGTCCGGACGAACGCCTTCAAGCCGGGACGCGCGTGCCTGGCGTTCAAGTTCCGCTCGGCCGACGTCCCCGAGATGCCGCAGCCCACGCCCCTGTACGAGATCTTCGTCTACTCGGTGGAGACCGAGGCCGTGCACCTGCGGGGAGGCAAGGTGGCCCGTGGCGGCATCCGGTGGTCCGATCGCCGGCAGGACTTCCGCACGGAGGTCCTCGGGTTGATGAAGGCACAGATGGTGAAGAACGCCGTGATCGTGCCGACCGGCTCGAAGGGCGGCTTCATCTTGAAGCGGCCGATGGAGGATCCGCCGGCGCTGCGCCAGGAGGTGAAGCGGCAGTACATCACGTTCATGAGAGGTCTCCTCGACCTCACCGACAACCTCGTCGACGGCAAGGTGGTGCACCCCGGCCACGTGGTGATCCGCGACGAGGACGATCCCTACCTCGTGGTGGCGGCCGATAAGGGGACCGCCGCGCTCTCGGACACCGCCAACGAAGTGGCCGCCGAGTACGGGTTCTGGCTCCGTGACGCCTTCGCCTCCGGCGGGTCGGCCGGGTACGACCACAAGGCGCTCGGCATCACGGCACGAGGCGCGTGGGAATCGGTGAAGCGACACTTCCGGGAGCTCGGGACCGACCCGGCCACCGACCCCATCTCGGTCGTCGGGATCGGCGACATGTCGGGCGACGTGTTCGGCAATGGGATGCTCCTGTCCGAGCAGCTCCGGCTGGTCGCTGCCTTCGACCACCGTCACGTGTTCATCGACCCCGACCCCGACCCCGCGGTCGCCTACGCGGCGCGGAAGCGGCTGTTCGAGCTGGCCGGCTCGTCGTGGGACGACTACGAGCGGTCGAAGATCTCGGCCGGGGGCGGCGTCTGGCCCCGTACCGCCAAGACGATCCGGCTCTCGCCGGAGGCTCGTGGCGCCCTCGACGTCGAGGAGGAGTCCCTGCCCCCGGACCGAGTGATCGGCGCCATCCTTCGGGCCCCGGTGGACCTGCTCTGGAACGGGGGGATCGGCACCTACGTGAAGGGCTCGGACGAGTCGAACACGGAGGTCGGCGACCGCGCGAACGACGGGCTGCGCGTGAACGGCCGGGAGCTCCGGTGCCGGGTGGTCGCGGAGGGGGGGAACCTCGGGCTCACCCAGCGGGGCCGGATCGAGTACGCGGTCTCTGGGGGCCGGATCAACGCCGACTTCATCGACAACTCGGCCGGCGTCGACTGCTCGGACCACGAGGTGAACCTGAAGATCCTCCTGGGGACGGCGATGCAGCGGGGCGAGCTCACGCTGGGGGAGCGGAACCACCTGCTGCACCAGGTGGAGCAGGACGTGGTCCGGCACGTCTTGTACGACAATTTCCTCCAAGCGCAGATCCTCTCCCAGGAGTCCGCGGTGTCTCCCGCTCGGATGGAAGCGTACGAGGACCTCATGGAGGTGCTCGAGGCGGAGGGGCTGCTCGACCGGCGCCTCGAGGCGCTCCCGGCGGCCGATGAGATGGGCGACCGGCGACGTGCCGGGCAGGGGATGGCTCGGCCCGAGCTCGCCGTGCTGCTGGCGTACGCGAAGATCAGCCTCACCAGCGCCCTGCTCGACTCGACGCTGCCCGACTCCGAGTATCTGGGTCGGGATCTGCGCGGATACTTCCCGCCGAAGGTGATCGAGGGGTTCGGCCACTTGGTCCCCGAACATCCTCTCCGTCGGGAGCTCGTCGCCACGATGGTGGCGAACGATGTCGTGAACTCCCAAGGGGTCACGTTCGTCGCCCGTCTCGTGACCGAGACGGGCGCCGAGGCCTCCGACGTGGTCCGTGCGTACCGGATCGCCCGGGACGTGACCGACGCGGTGGAGCGGTGGGAGTCGATCGAGGAGCTCCTGGGCAAGGTCGAGCCCGCCGTCCTGGACGAGCTCATGACGGGCGTGGACCGGATGGTCGAGGTCACGGCGCGGTGGTATCTCGCGCACGCCCCCGGGCAGCTGGGGCGCGCCATCGAGACGCACCGGGAGCCGTTCCGGCGCTTCGCCGCCGCCGTGGGGGCCGTCGCGCTGGAGGGCTGGCGGCAGGACCGGGAGCGGATGGCCTGGCGGCTCGTGGACCAGGGCGTGCCCGAGGACCTGGCCCGCCGGCACGTGTTCCAGCCCGCCCTGGTCCACGGCCCGAACGTGATCGCCGTGGCGGAGGCGACCGGGCGTCCCGTGGAGGAGGCCGCCAGGGCGTTCTTCGAGGTGGGCGAGGCCCTGTACATCGACTGGCTGGAGGGCCGGCTGGCCGACCTGACCGCCACCAACCGGTGGCACCGGTGGGCCATCCAGGCCATGGAGGACGACCTGCTCATGGTCAGGAGGCAGGTGGCCGAGCGCATCCTCCTCGAGGCGCAGGACCACCCCATCGACGATGCCCTCGCCGCCTTCCTGGACCCTCGGGCCGAGGTGTTCACGCGCCTCGCGAGGTTCATGCGGTCACTCGCGATGGAGGACGTCGGCGACCTGGCGGCCATGACGGTCGCGGTGCGACAGATCCGCTCGTTGGCCGGCTGAGGGCCGGACGTCGGTGGCGCTTGCTAGCCTCGTGGTCGTGAGCGTCACGACGTCGCCGGATCACGGGTTGGACGAGGGCAGCCGCCGCTTGCTCGGCTTCGAGCGGACCTGGCGCACGCGGTCCGTGCCGAAGGAGCGGGCCATCCGGGAGGCGCTTGGGGTGTCCCCTGCTCGGTACGCGCAACTGCTCGACCGGGTCCTCGACCTTCCGGCCTCCCTCGCCTATGATCCGTTGCTCGTGACCCGGCTCCGGTCGCAGCGGGAGGAGCGCCGCCGCCGCTACGCACGTCCCCTTGGGTTCGTCCGTGACGCAGGGTAGGATGTCCGGCAGGCACGAGCCACCGACGAACAGGAGCTTCTACCTCTCCGTGGCAACCAGCACCCTGCGATTCGCGATCATCGTGGCGCTCGTGGTGGGCGGCATCGTCTTGCTGAATCAAGCGTTCCCCGAGGGCGGCACGTCGGCGCTGCCGAATCCGAGCGGAGGGGCTTCCACGCCGACCCCGAGCCCAACCTCGAAACCCACCAAGAAGCCGAAGCCAACGACCAGCCCGCAGGTGGTCGGGGTGAAGATCGGCGTCTTCAACGGCGCGGGTGTCACCGGGTTGGCGGGTGACACGGCCCTGATGCTCGAGCGGAAGTTCGGGTACGACGCGGTTCAGGTGACCGACGCGCCCGCGTCGGTCGCTCAGACGACCCTGTACTACCGGAGCCCTTCGGACAAGGCGGAGGCTCAGGAGCTGGCCCGACTCGCCTTCAAGGGTCTCGAGATCAAGATCGCGCGGCTCGACGCCACCGCAACGAACGTGGACAGGCCGGTCCAGGTCGCGGTCTACCTCGGCAACGACTACGCAGCCCTGCAGAAGTAGCCAGGCTCCCGCCGGTCAACCCGTTCGTTCCCTTCGGGTTCGCGCCCGCTCCAGGTCCTCGAGCTGACTGCGGACCCATCTGGCCGGCGGGTTCGACAGCACCAAGCGGGACAGGCCTCGCGCCCGGCGGGCCCGTTCGTTCTGTGGCATCTCCATCGCCGTACCGATGGCCTCGGCCTGCTCATGCAGGTCGAACGGATTCACCGCCACGGCGTACCGGCCGAGGCGCCAGTAGGCGCCGGCGTTCCGAGACAGGATCAGCACGCCCTGGCGCCGGTTCAACAGCGGCCCCTCCATCGACACGAGGTTCATCCCGTCGTAGATCGGGTTCACCATGAGGATGTCGTACAGGCCGTACGCGGCGACGGCGCCGGCGAAGTCCTCCCTCACCTGCACATCGATGGGTCGCCATTCCAGGTCGCCGAGCTCGCGGTTGATGCGGTCGGCCTCCGCCAGGCACTCCTCGGTGTAGGTTCGGTACTCCTCCAGGTCCATCCGGGACGGCGACAGCATCGCGAGGAACCGAACCCGACCTCGCCAGGAGGGGTTGCGGCGCAGGAAGAGCTCGTAGGCCTGGAATCCGCGGACGATGTTCTTCGTGAGCTCGAGACGGTCCACCCGCAGGATCAGCCTGGCGTTGTCGCGCCATCGGTTCAGGTCACGGCGCCTGGCTCGGATCTCCGACGTGGCGGCGAGCTCCCGCATGGGACCGGCATCCACCGAGATCGGATGGGTCCTGATCGCCACCTCGCGCCCCTCGATCGTGACGCGCGAGCGGGCGAGGTCGGCGCGTGCTCCGGACAGCAGCCGGATCGACATCAGGAAGTTCTCCGCCCAGGCCTGCGAATGGAACCCGAGGACGTCCGCGCCGAGCATCCCCCGGAGCAGCGCCTCTCGGATCTTGCCCGGCAGGACCCGCAGGTAGGAGGCCCCGGCGATGGCGGTGTGGGAGAAATGGGCGATCAGCGCGTTCGGGCGCAGCTCCCGCAGGAACCTAGGGACCAGCGCGAGGTGGTAGTCCTGGATCAGGTACACGGGATCGTCGCCGAGGGCGTCGGCCTCCTCGGCCAGCGCCCGGGCGAACATCCGGTTCACCGTCACATAGTCGGTCCAGGCACGCTCGGTGTCCTCATCGAACGAGGGAGAACGAACCGTGTCCCAGAGGTAGTGGTGGACGAACCACAGGAGGCCGTTCGAGATCCGGTTGTAGTACGCGTCGTACGTCTCAGCCGGCACGTCGAGATACCGGAGCCGATAGGAGGAGCCGTAGTCGCCCATGTCGACGCGGCCGTCCGAGCGCGCCACCATCTCCCGGTCGCCCTCGGACATCGCCGTGGCGACCCACAGGCCCTTCGCCTCCTGAAGCGCTCCCAGGAGCGCCGTGACCAGCCCGCCCGAGCCGCGACGCGGCGAGAGCTCGCCGTGCTCGTCGCGCTCGAACGTCACGGGACCCCGGTTCGAGGCCACGATCAGCGGAGCGTCGAAGGCGGAGGTTCGCGGGTTCATGACGAGACCGTTCCCCGAACGCTTGCCGCTGGAACGTCGGTCGGGCGAGATGGTTGGTTCGGAACGAACGCACGCACCGGTCCCTAGTCTAGCGGGTCGGCTCGGACGGCTCGCCCGGGGCGGGCGCCACGGCACGGCGCCGCAGCTCGGTGAGCATCGCTTCACGGTGGAGCCGCCTATCGACGCGGCTCATCGAGTGCACATGCTCGATCGTCTCCGTCAGGTCCATGGGTGCGAACGGCTTCGTCACGTACCCGGCGCAGCCCGCTTCCCACCCCTGGAGGCGGTCCGTGCGGCGCGTCCTCGCGGTGAGGAGCACGACCGGCGTCCCCTCCGTCGCGGGGTGTGAGGCGAGTTCCCGCAGGACGCTGAGCCCGTCACGGGAGGGCAGCATGACGTCGAGGACGATGAGATCGGGGGCTCCGCCGATCGCCAGCTCTATCCCTTGGTCTGCGTCGGACGCCTGCAGCACTTCATGTCCCGAGAACTCCAGGTTCACGCGGCACAGCAGGAGGACGTCCGGCTCGTCATCGATCACGAGCACACGCACGTGCGGCCATCACCTCCGTGCTGTTCGTTTCGGCAGAACGCAACGCGAGCTGCATAGCCCGGCGGAGCGATCCGGCTCCCCGAAAGGGACTACCCTGCGGCGATGGTCAGGGTCGCGCCTCCCTGCGCCTTCGGCCGGGGTTGGACGACGTTGACACTCCTCGGCCTCGACCCTAGATTGGCCTTGGAGGGCCGGTCGGTTGCTCAAGATCTCCCAGAAGCTCGAATACGCGATGCGGGCCATGATCGAGCTCGCCGAGCGAAGGGAGGACGCGGAGCTCGTGCCGGCCCGCGAGATCGCCGAGGCACAACAGATCCCCCTCCGGTTCCTGGAGCAGCAACTCGGAGCCCTGCACAAAGCGGGTCTGGTACAGAGCTACCGCGGAGCGGGCGGCGGGTGCCGCATCGCCAGGGACCCGGCCGAGATACGGGTGGCCGACATCGCCGATGCGATCGAGGGTCAGCTGTTCCCGATGTTCTGTCTCGAGCCCACCGACCACACCTGCTTCCAGGACTCGCGGTGCGGCCTCCAGGGGTTCTGGGGGGACGTGGCCAGGGCGATCAAACGCGTCTTCGAGGAGAC
>DASWAT010000108.1:0-9032 GCA_036390995.1 Actinomycetota bacterium
TTTCGGGGGTAGAAAAAACCCCCCGCATCCGCGGAGGGCATCCGGCGCGGCACAGGCCTCCTGGGCCCGTCCGCGCCTACGCAATAAGTACGAGCGACTGCTTCCCGGGGACGAAGAACGTCTCGCTCGTCGACATGGTCACCCAAGTGTAGAGGTCTCGATCAGCGTGTCAACCCGCCCGATCAGGTGAGGTGCACGGTGGGCCGGCCGGCGGACGCGGCGGACCATCTCGAGCCGGGCCGGGACACGGCCACGGGCAGGCCGAAGCAGGCGCTCACCGGCTCGTCGAGCAGGACATCCTCCACCGGGCCCTGGGCCATCACCTCGCCGTCCCGGAGCAGCGCCGCGTGCGTGGTTGTCGGCGGGATCTCCTCGAGATGGTGGGTGACGAGCACGCTCGGCGTCGAGCCGAGGTCGTCGGCCGCCTCGAGGGCGTGGAGGAGCGCCTCCCGGCCGGGCAGGTCCAGGCCGGCGGCCGGCTCGTCGAGCAGGAGGAGCTCCGGGCGGCCGAAGAGGGCTCGCGCGAGCAGCACCCGCTGGCGCTCGCCCTGGCTGCAGCGCGCGAACGGCTGGGCCGCCAGGTGTGCGCAGCCGGCCCGCTCCAGCAGGGTGGCCGCCCATCCGATGTCGGCGTCGTCGAACTCCTGGAGCCAGGTCACGAGGGTCGAGCGCTTGCCGGTGAGCACCGCGTCCCCGACGGAGAGGCCAGGAGGAAGCTCGTCGGCGACGGCATGCCCGACGAAACCGATCCGGGCCCGGAGGGCGCGGACGTCGGTAGCGCCGAGACGTTCCCCGAGCACCTCCACCGTCCCGGCGCTCGGCTGGCGGAGGGCGCCCGCCAGCCGGAGCATCGTGGTCTTGCCCGAGCCGTTCGGGCCGAGGACCACCCAGCGCTCGCCGATCCCGATCGAGAGGCTGACGGGGCCCAGGATCCGCCGACCCCCGATCCGCACCTCGGCGTCGCGCAGCCGCACCACGTCCATCGCGCGCTCAGGGTACGCGGCCGGGTTCCGAGCCCCAACGCGACGGGGCTCGGGCCGTTCGGCCCGAGCCCCGCTCGCTCCCTTCCAACCGTCGGTCGAGGAGCCTCAGCCGATGATCCGGAAGATGAAGTCGTACTTCGCGCCGCCGTCCCGCGACTTCAGCCGCATCTGGCCGCGGGCGCCCTTGTAGGCCCCCGTGCCGCCGGTGATGGCCAGCACCGAGTTCGTCGTGTCGTAGAAGGGCCCCTCGACCGTGATCGAGCCGTTGTCGAGGATCGTCACCCACCGGCACTCCCACGATCCGGCCGCTGGGTCGATCCGGACGCAGTCGCCCTGGTCGTGCCCGACGACCGCCGTGTCGTTCGCGTTGTAGACGTCGTTCGCGAACGTGAGCAGGTCGCCAGACGTGTCGCCCGCGGCGCCGGTGTCGATCACGACGTCGGTGGTGGCGTGCTCGATCACGTGCACCGTGGTTGCGCCGGCACCTGCCAAGGACGACGTCGCCAGGGCCGTGACGATCACGAGCGCGCACACGGACGCGGCGGCCGCGACGATGCGCAGCTTCCCCTTCATGCTCCTCCCCCTTCCCTCCCAGGATCGAAGAAGCATGGTCCCGAGCGGTTCGGCGCGCAACTCGACGCCGAGCGGGTCAGCCGCCGAGGGCCGTGAGGAACTCGTCGAGATCGGGGGCCACGTGGAAGCTGGGCTCGAGCGTGCCCTCGAGCGCCTCGATCGTCTTGTAGCCGTTCCCGGTGATCAGCGCGACCGTCTCGTGGTCCGGAGCGATCACGCCGGACTCGCGGAGGCGCTTCAGGACGGCGATCGTGACCCCGCCAGCAGTCTCGGTGAACACGCCCTCGGTCTCGGCGAGCAGGCGGATACCCTCGATCACCTCGTCCTCGGTGCAGGCATCGATCGCGCCGCCGGTCTGGTTCGCGATCCGGATGGCGTAGTACCCGTCGGCCGGGTTCCCGATCCCCAGGGACCGGGCGATCGTGTTCGCCTTCACCGGCTTCACGTCCTCGGTACCGGCCGCGAAGGCCTGGGCCACCGGCGAGCAGCCCTCGGGCTGCGCCCCGCTGATCCGGTAGGGCGTCTCTTCGACGGCGCCGATCGTGATGAGCTCCTGGAACGCGCGATGCACCTTCGTGAGGAGCGCACCCGAAGCGATCGGGACGACCACGTGGTCGGGCAGCCGCCACCCGAGCTGCTCGGCGGTCTCGAACCCGAGCGTCTTCGACCCCTGCGTGTAGAACGGCCGCATGTTCACGTTCACGAACGCCCACGGCAGGGCCTCGGCCACCTCGGAGCACAGCCGGTTCACGTCGTCGTAGCTGCCCCTGATCGCCACGACCTTCGCGCCGTAGGCCTCGGTGGCCAGAACCTTCGCCACCTCGAGGTCGTCGGGCACGAACACGTACGCGGGCATCCCGACCTTCGCCGCGTGGGCCGCCGTGGCGTTGGCGAGGTTCCCGGTCGAGGCGCACGAGATGGCCTCGAACCCGAACGCCCGGGCCACCGTGATGGCGACCGTGACCACCCGGTCCTTGAACGAGTTCGAGGGGTTGCCGGAGTCGTCCTTGATCCAGAGCTTCTCGATCCCGAGGTGCTCGCCCAGTCGCTCGGCCCGTCGCATCGGCGTGAACCCGGCGCCGAGGTCAACGCGCTCCACGCCCGGGCCGCCGGGGAGCAGCATCTCGTAGCGCCACAGCGTGGGCGGGCCGGCCTCGACGTGCTTGCGGAAGTCCACGCCGTCGATCGCGGACAGGTCGTACCAGGGCTCGAGCGGCCCGAAGCACTCCTCGCAGATCGTGAGCGGCTCGACCGGATAGCGGGCGCCGCACTCGCGGCACTCGAGCGCCTGCGGGTTCGTGAGGCTGCTCACGAGGTGACGGCTCCCTCCGACGCCGAGCCCACCAGACGCGCGTACTTGGCCAGCGCGCCGGTCGCGTACCGCGGCTCGGGCTGACGCCAGGCCGCGCGACGCTTCGCCAGCTCGGCCTCGTCCACGATCAGGTCGATCCGGCGGTTGGCCGCGTCGATGACGATCTGGTCGCCGTCCTGCACGAGCGCGATGGGGCCGCCCACGAACGCCTCGGGCGCGATGTGTCCCACGCTGTAGCCCTTCGTGGCACCGCTGAACCGGCCGTCGGTGATGAGCGCGACGTCGGCCCCGAGGCCGGCGCCGGCCACCGCGGCCGTCACCGCGAGCATCTCGGGCATGCCCGGCGAGCCCTTCGGGCCCTCGTACCGGATCACGATGACGTCGCCGGCCGCGAGCTTCCCGGACGTGAGCGCGTCGAACGCCGCCTGCTCCGAGTCGAACGGCCGCGCCGTGCCCTTGAACTCGAGGCTCTTCGCGCCGGCGATCTTCATCACCGAACCCTCTGGCGCGAGCGAGCCGTACAGGATCGCCGTGCCGCCCTCGGGATGGATCGGGTCGGCGAACGGACGCACGACGTCGCCGTCCGGCGCCGGGATCTCCATGACCGCGAGGTTCTCCGCCACGGTCTTCCCGGTCACCGTGAGACAGTCGCCGTGGAGCAGCCCTGCCTCGAGCAGCTCCTTCATGATGACCGGCACGCCGCCCACCCGGTCCAGGTCGCTCATCACGAACCGGCCGGCGGGACGCACGTCGACCAGGTGCGGCACGCTCCGCGAGATCCGGTCGAACTCGTCGAGGCTCACGTCTACGCCGGCCTCGTGGCCGATCGCGATCAGGTGGAGCACGGCGTTCGTCGAGCCGGCCAGCGCCATCACGACGGCGATCGCGTTCTCGAACGCCTGCCTCGTCATGACGTCGCGGGGCCGCACGCCGAGGTCGAGCAACTTCGCGACGGCCACGCCGGACTCGCGGGCGAGAACCTCGCGCCGGTAGTCGACGGCGGGCGGCGAGGCCGCGCCCGGCAGCGACATGCCGAGGGCCTCGGCAGCGGCGGCCATCGTGTTCGCCGTGTACATGCCGGCGCACGAGCCGGTGGTCGGACAGGCCGCCCGTTCCACGGCGAGGAGCTCCTCGTCGGACATGCTGCCCTTCGCATGCGCGCCGACGGCCTCGAACACGTCCTGGATCGTGATGTCGCGTCCCCGATACGTCCCCGGCAGGATCGTGCCACCGTACAGGTACACGGCCGGCAGGTTCAGCCGGGCCATCGCCATCAGCATGCCGGGCTCGCTCTTGTCGCAACCGGCGATGCCGACGAGCGCGTCCAGGCGCTCGGCGTGCATCATGAGCTCGACCGAATCGGCGATCACCTCGCGGCTGATCAGCGAGGCCTTCATGCCCTCGTGGCCCATCGCGATGCCGTCGGACACGGCGATCGTCGTGAACTCGATGGGGACGGCCCCCCCTTGGCGGACACCCTCCTTCGCCAAGGCAGCCAGCTTGTCCAGGTGGTAGTTGCACGGGGTGACCTCGTTCCAGGACGAGGCCACGCCGACCTGGGGCTTGCCGAAGTCGTCCTCGGAGAAGCCGACGGCCCGGAGCATGGCGCGGGCGGGGGCTCGCTCGGGCCCCTCGGTCACCTGCCTGCTGCGCGGCCTGTTGTCGGCGCCCACGTCGACCTCCGAAGCGGTGAGACAGAATGGAACCGCACGATACCAGGGAGCCTCGGATGAACTCCACGAGAACGGATGCGCCGCCCCGGATCGATCGCAGCTGGTGGCTGCGGGAGGCGCTGGCCGACGAGCCCGGCGAGCCGTGCCCGCCGCTGTCCGAAGACATCGCGGCCGACGTCGTGGTCGTGGGCGGCGGCTACACGGGGATGTGGGCGGCCTACTTCCTGAAGGAGCGCGATCCCGGGATCGACGTGGTGGTGCTCGAGCAGGACATCTGCGGCGGCGGGCCGTCCGGCCGCAACGGCGGGTTCGTGAACGGCTGGTGGACCGCGATCGGTGAGATGGCACGTCGGTTCGGCGACGCCGACGCGATGGAGCTCTGCCTGGCAGCGTCGCGGAGCGTGCACGGCATCGCCGAGTTCCTCCGCAGGCACGCGATCGACGCGTGGTGGACGCCGAACGGGGAGCTGGCCGTGGCATCGTCGCCGTTCCACGCGGGCGCGTGGGGACCGATGCTGGAGGATGCCCGTCGCCACGGCGTGGACGACGAGTTCGAGGAGCTCACACCCTCGCAGGTGAGCGAGATCTGCATCTCGCCGATGTTCGGCGGGGGCGTGTTCTCTCGGGAGTTCGCCACGGTACAGCCGGCGCGCCTGGCCCGGGCGCTCCGGCGGGTCCTGCTGGAGCGGGGCGTTCGGATCTTCGAGCAGACGCCCGTCCGGCGGTTCGGGGCGGGCCACCCGGTCGTGGCGGAGACGCCGGGCGGCACGGTTCGGGCGGGAGACGCCGTCCTGGCCGTGAACGCGTGGGGCATCAACTGGAAGCGGCTCCGTCCCTACGTGGCCGTCCGCGGCAGCTATATCGTCCTCACGGCCCCCGCCCCCGAGAAGCTCGAAGAGATCGGCTGGACCGGGGGGCAGGCCATCCGTGACTTCCGCCCGTCCCTCCACTACCTGCGCACCACGCCCGACGGACGGATCGCGTTCGGCTGCGCGGGGATGCAGCCCGGGCTCTCGAGGCGGATCGGCCCGCGGTTCGCGTACGACGCCGGCTTCTTGCGCAAGGCCGTGGAGGACCTGCATCAGATGTTCCCCACGTTCCGCGACGTGCCGATCGAGGCGGGCTGGGGCGGCCCCATCGACGTGGCGGGGCTCTACCTGCCGTTCTTCGGGAGCTTCCCCTCGGGCACCGTGCACCACGGGCTCGGATACACGGGCAACGGCGTGGGACCCGCGCACCTCGGGGGCCAGATCCTCGCGAGCCTCGCGATGCACGCGGAGGACGGCTTCTCGCGCCTGGCCGTGGTCACGCACGAGCCGTTGCGATTCCCGCCCGAGCCACTGCTCTCGCCGGGCATGCTGGTGGTGAACGAGGCCATCCGCCGCAAGGACGACGCCGAGGCGGATGGTCGCCGGGCGGGCCGGCTCACGACCTTCGCAGCGAGGATCCCTCGGCGTCTCGGCTACAACCTGGGGCCGCGATGAGACCCGAGCTGCCGCGGCCGGCCCTTCGCAGTTGGTGGATGGAGGAGGGCCTCGCCGACGATCCCGGTGCGCCGTGCCCCCCGCTGTCGGGCGACACCACAGCCGACGTCGTGATCGTCGGAGGCGGGTACACCGGCATGTGGACGGCCCAGTTCCTGAAGGAGCGCGACCCGGACATCGACGTGGTCCTGCTGGAGCAGGACATCTGCGGGGGCGGGCCCTCCGGCCGCAACGGAGGATTCGTGAACGGCTTCTGGGACGAGCTCGGTCTGCTCATGCACCGATACGGCTCCCAGGGCGGGTTGGCCGTGGCACGGGCGGCCGCCGACGAGATCGACGCGATCGGCGCGTGGTGCCGCGAGCACGGCGTCGACGCCTGGTACGCGAAGGACGGCGATCTCGGCGTGTCGACCTCGCCGGCCCAGGACGCGGTGCTCGAGGAGACGATCCGCGACGCCACCGACCACGGGATCGCCGAGCTCTACCGGCCGCAGACGCCAGAGGAGGTCCGGGCCCGTTGCGCGTCGCCGGTGTTCCGCGGCGGGGTGTTCATCCCCGGGGCGAAGGTGCAACCGGCTCGGCTGGGGCGGGGCCTACGGCGGGTGCTGCTGGAACAGGGCGTGCGGATCTTCGAGGGGTCGCCGGTGCGACGGTTCTCGTCGGGCTCGCCGGTGGTGGCCGACACGCCCGGCGGAGCTGTCCGAGCCGGCCGCGCGGTGCTGGGCGTGAACGCGTGGGGCATGCACTGGCGAGCACTCCGCAGGTACGTGATCGTGCGCGGCACGTACATCGTGGTCACGGCGCCCGCGCCCGAGCGGCTGGCCCAGCTGGGCTGGACCGGCGGCGAGGGCATTTACGACTTCCGGACGGCCCTCCACTACCTGCGCACCACGCCGGACGGCCGGATGGCGTTCGGAGGCGCCGGGATGCAGGTGGCCTCGCGCCGGCAGATCGGGCCGACGTTCGCGTACGACGAGCGCTCGGTGCGCCGGCTCGTGGAGGACCTCCATCGGTGGTTCCCGCCCTTCCGGGATGTGCCGCTCGAGGCCGCGTGGGGCGGACCGATCGACGTGTCGGGCCGGCACCTTCCGTTCCTCGGGACGCTGCCCGGCGGCGCCACGCACTACGCCCTGGGCTTCACCGGCAACGGCGTGGGTCCGTGCCGTCTGGCCGGCCGGATCCTCGCCGGTCTGGCCACGGGGGTCAAGGACGCGTTCACCGCCCTGCCGATCGTGGACGATCGTCCGAAGCCCTTCCCCGCCGATCCGATGCTGGTCCCGGGTGAGCGGATCGTCACCTCGGCGATCCTGCGCAAGGACGACCTCGAGGACGAGGGCCGGCGCCCCGGCCCGCTCACCGACCTGCTCGCGCACGCGCCGCGGCGCCTCGGCTACAACCTGGGGCCGTAGCCCGCGGGCCGTGGTCCGCCCTCTGACGCCCGTCACTCCACGCCGATCACGTAGGCGTCGACCGGTTGGCCGCCCTGCAGGATCTGTACCCCGACGTCGGGATGGGCCGCCTGCAGCCACTCGACGAGCTCGCGGGTGACCTCCTCCGAGGCGTCCTCGCCCTCGATGACGGTGACGATCTCGGGACGATCGGTGAGCAGACGCTCGAGCAGCGCCCGGCCCGCGCTGGCCAGGTCGTGCGTCACCGCCGCCGGACCTTCCGATGTGAGCGCGAGCCAGTCGCCCTCGCGGATGGGGCCGAGCCTGCTCCCGGCGTCCCGGACCGCTCGGGCCACGCGCCCGGATCGGAGGGCATCGGCCGCCTGGCGCATCGAGGCGACGTTGTCCTCGAGCGACGTGTCGGGGTCGAACGCGCGCAACGCGGCGAGCCCCTGCGCGATCCCGTCCGTGGGCACCACCGCGACGCGTCTGTCGGCCATCCCGGCGGCCTGCTCGGCGGCGGTGACCACGCCGCGACGGTCCGACACCAGGACCACCTCCTCGGCGGGCATCGATCCGACCGCCTCGAGCAGCTCCTGGACGGAGGGGTCGAGGGAGCCGGGGGTGATGACCACCCCGGCGCCGAGCGAGCGGAACAGCCGGTGCACGCCCTCCCCGGCGCCCACCGCGACGGCGGCGGTGCGTGAGGCCTCGGGCTCCTCCAGCAGGTCGCCCCGCTCCTCCACGGTCTGCACGACCAGATCGGTCACGCGGGCGTTGCTGACCCCGCCGTAGGCGCCGGCCACCTCGACGGCGTGCTCCGGCCGGTCCGTGTGGACGTGACAGGTCCACTCGTCGTCGCCCCCGGCGACCACCACCGAGTCGCCCAGCCGGTCCCAGGCCTCGCGCAGCGCACCGATGGACCCGGCCGGCGCCCGGAGCAGGAGGGCGACCTCGTACCGGGGCGAGACGAGACGGCCGGGGTCGTTCCGGTCGACCCCCGCGGCGTCGCCGGGTGACGGGACCGCCGCCGGGGCCGGCTCGGTCCACCGCTCCGTGGGTTGGGGCAGCGGCCGCCCGTCCACCACGTGGAGGAGCGCGTCGAACAGCAGCGCGAACCCGGTCCCGCCGCCGTCCACCACGCCGGCGTCGTGGAGGACCGGGAGAAGCACGGGAGTGCGTTCGACCGCGTCCCACGCCGCCCCCCGGGCGGCCTCGAGCACGGAGCGCAGCGATGCGCCGTCGCCCGCGGTCTCCGCCGCGGCCGCGCCGGCCTCGCGGGCCACCGTGAGGATCGTGCCCTCGACCGGCTGCGAGACCGCTCGGTAGGCGGCTTCGGTCGCGGCCTCCAGCGCCTCCGCCAGGGCCGGGCCGTCCACCTCGTCGAGGTCCGCCACGCGCTCGGCGACGGTTCGGAGCATCTGTGCCGCGATCACGCCCGAGATGCCGCGAGCGCTCATCAGCGCTCCGTGCTCCACCGCAGTCGCGATCCGGAACATCTCGTCCGGGACCGACTCAAGTCCGGTGACCACGCCGTCGAGGGTGAGGAAGAGGTTGGTGCCGGTGTCCGCGTCGGGCACGGGAAACACGTTCAGCCGATCGATCACATGACGGTGCTC
>DASWAT010000109.1:0-2262 GCA_036390995.1 Actinomycetota bacterium
GACGAAGCCGCGACGGCTACCGAGGGCCAGGCCGCGGCCTGGAATGGCGCGGACCGTAGAAGTGCTCAAGACGGAGGAGAAGGGCTCGGACGTGAATCTGGCTACGTACATGCTCGTGGACGGGTTCAAGGCCGCGTACGACGTTGCGGTTGTGGTCTCGAACGACAGTGACCTGAAGGAGCCGATCCTGGCGGTTCAGCGAGAGCTATCGCTGCGAGTCGGAGTGGTCATCACCGACCCCAACATGAGTGCAAGCGCGTTGCCGGCAGACTTCCATCGCCGGCTGAGGAAGCGCGCCCTCGCGGCGTCCCAGCTTCCCCCGGTTCTCACGGACCCTCGGGGCTCGATCCGCAAGCCGCAAGGGTGGTGAAACGGACAAGGCGGCCCGCAAGCCGCCTTGCCTCCCGGCCACCGAAGCAGCCGGGTCAGTATCAATAGGATACTACGCGCCCCCTAGGACGAATCAAGAGAGGGCGGATTCGGCCGGTCCTGATGCATAATGATGCATCTCGGGCCACTGTGGCGACTCAACGCTCTAATCGCCGCCTTCGGATATGCCGTTGACCTGCGGAGACGGCAGGATTCGAACCTGCGAGGGGCTTTCACACCCCTAACCGCTTAGCAGGCGGCTGCTTTCGGCCACTCAGCCACGTCTCCGCGGGCGATTCTACGGGAACCGTCCACCCGACCCAGAACCCGAGCACGGTCGCGGGTACGCTACGGCCCGTGCCCGGCAGCGACGTGGTGATCGTGGGCGGCGGGATCGTCGGCGCTGCGTGCGCGTACACGCTGAGCCTGGCCGGGGCAACGGTCACCCTCTTCGAGCGCGACGAGCTCGCGGCCGGCGCGTCCGGGCGGAACCTGGGTCTGGTCGATCTGCCGAGGGATCCGGTGCTCGATCCCGTGGCCCGCCGGTCGGTCGCGCTCTACCTGGAGGCCACGCGGGACCCCCCATCTCCTGTCCACCTCGACCGGGAGCCGATCGGCACGCTCGCCGTGGGGATCGGCGACGAGGAGGCGGCGATGGTCCGGGAGGAGGCCCGGGCCGCCGAGGGCGCCGGGATCCGGATCGAGCGTCTCGACGCCGCGGCCCTCCGCGAGGCCGAGCCCGCGCTCACACCCGAGATCTCGGAGGCCTGGCTGTTCCACGAGGGTCGGCGCGTGGACCCGGGTGCCCTCACCGTCGCCCTGGCCACGCTTGCCCGCTCGCGCGGCGCGGCGATCCGGCACCACCTGCCGGTCCGCCGGCTGCTCACGCGCGGGGACCGCGTGTCCGGCGTGGTCACGGACGAGACCGTGACCGAGGCCGACAGCGTGCTCCTCGCCGCGGGACCGTGGTCGGTCGGACTGCTGCGGCCGCTCGGCATCCGCATCCCGGTGGTCGGCGTCCGGGGCTGGCTCGTGCACCTGTCGGCGTCCCCGATCCCCATCCACCGCTGGATCGAGGGGGCGGCGCGAATGCTCTGGCGACGCGAGGCCGAGCGCGTGACCGCCCGCGACTTCGCCGCCGGCGTCGCGCCCGAGCCCGAGGTCGGCGCCATGATCCAGCCCTCGCCCGACGGGACGGTCGTGGCCGGAACCTCCCGCGAGCCCGCGCTCACCTGGGAGCCCTTCGGCCTGGACATGCCACGGGCGGTGACCCGGGCGGCGATCCGCCTGGTGCCGGGCCTCGCCGACGCGCACGTGCTCGCCACGTGGTCGGGGATCCGTCCGATGTCGCCCGACGAGCGCCCGTTGGTCGGATGGCTCCGGCCCGGCCTGTTCGTCTGCACCGGCCACGGTTCGGAGGGCGTGATCCTGGGCGGCGGCACCGCGGAGTTGGCCACGGCCCTCTTGCTCGGAGCCGAGCCGCCGTTGGACCCGGCGCCGTTCGACCCGCTCCGCTTCGAGCGACGAGAGCCCGGCGAGGGCTAATCGGCCTCGAGCAACGTCCAGTCCGGCTTCGACGGACGCTGCTCCTGGGCCTGCGCCTCGCGGAGCGCGCCCGCCACCGCCCGCACGACGTCGTCGCGGGCCAGGATGCCCACCGGGTGGTCCTCTCGATCGAGCACCGGCAACCGGTTCACGCCGGCGTCCTCCATCAGCACGATGGCCCGGGACAGCGGCCAATCCTCGCGTGCCGTGACCACCTCGCGGGTCATCACGTCGGCCACGTGGAGGCCGCCGAGCTGCCGGTCGCCGCGGAGGAAGGGACCGGTCACCTGCGACGCGCCGTGGCTCTCGCGGTCGAGCAGATCGCGGAGCGTGATCACGCCGACCACC
>DASWAT010000110.1:0-8287 GCA_036390995.1 Actinomycetota bacterium
ATCATCTACGTGGCTGACCCCGTCCGGCTGCTCACCACGGCCGAGCTCGAGGCCGAGGTCCAGACGTTCTTCGCGGAGCACGACATCCCGCAGGCCCGCAAGATGCTCCAGCAGGTGCTCGAGCGCCAGCGGGTGAACGCGGCCTTCCGCCGCCGCGCTGAGCGAGAGTTGACCGAAGCACTCGGCGCCTAGGGCCGGCGGGTCGCCGCGGCCGGTTCGGACCCGCGTCGGATCCCGGCCTGCTCCGGGCGCGGCTTGACAGACCCGAGGGGCGTCAATACCGTTCGGCACCGAACGACGTGGCGCGCAAGGGAGACGCGCGGGCGTCGAGCCGAACGTCGACCGGAGGCGAGCAGGTGGGGGACGTCACCGTCGAGTCGGTCCGGGTATCCATGGATCACTGGATCGGCGGCGAGCGCGTGAGCTCGGCGGACGTGTTCGACGACGTCTCGCCGATCGACGAGCAGGTGGTCGCGGAGGTCGCGCAGGGTGGGAGCAAGGAGGCCGACGCCGCCGTGGCCGCAGCCCGCGAGGCGGCCCCCGTGTGGGGCGGGATGCCACCCGGGGAACGCGCCCGCATCCTCCATGCGATCGGCGAAGGGATCGAGGCCCGCGTCCCCGAGCTGGCGGCCGTCGAGACCCGGGACAACGGCTCGCTGCTCCGCTCGATGCGCAACTCGGTGATGCCGCGGGTGGGCCACAACTTCCACTTCTTCGCCGACCAGCTCCTCGAGCTCCGGCACGAGGACTTCGAGACCCGCGGCCACCGGAACCACGTGAGATGGGACCCCTCGGGCGTCGCGGTGATCATCACGCCGTGGAACGCGCCGCTGATGCTCGGGACGTGGCGGCTGGCCCCGGCGCTCGCGGCGGGCAACGCGGTGGTGTTCAAGCCGCCCGAGTGGGCGCCGCTCACGGCCTCGATCCTCGCCGACGTCGCTCGCGGCGCCGGACTGCCCGACGGCGCGCTGAACGTGGTCCAGGGGATCGGCGAGGAGGCCGGCGCCGCGCTGGTCGCGAACCCCGACGTCGACCGGATCGCGTTCACCGGCTCGGTCGAGACCGGCAAGCTTGTGGCGCGGGCCGCCGGCGCGAACCTCACCCCGGTCTCGCTCGAGCTCGGGGGCAAGTCGCCGTTCCTGGTCTTCGCCGACGCGAACCTCGACGCCGCGGTCGACCAGGCGGTGAACCAATACGACAACGCCGGGCAGGTCTGCCTGGCCGGCACCAGGCTGCTGGTCGAGCGGGGGATCTTCGACGCCTTCCTCGACCGGTTGGTCGAGCGGGCCTCGGCGCTCGTGCAGGGCGACCCTCGGGACGAGCGCACGGACCTCGGCCCGCAGATCACCCGGGAGCACTTCGAGCGGGTCGACGGGTTCGTCCAGCGGGCCAAGGCCGACGGCGCGAAGGCCGTGATCGGCGGCGGCCCCAACGAGGACCTCGGCGGCCTGTACTACCGGCCCACGCTGTTCGTGGACGCGCCGCCCGGCTCCGAGATCCTGCGCAAGGAGGTGTTCGGACCGGTCCTCACGCTCCAGGCGTTCGAGGACGAGGAGGAGGCGGTCGCGCTCGGCAACGACACCGAGTACGGGCTGGCCGCGATCGTCTACACCGGCGATCCCGAGCGCGGCGAGCGCGTCTCGGCGCGCCTGGTGGCCGGCACCGTGTGGGTGAACTGCTTCTACGTCCGCGACCTCCGGGCGCCGTTCGGCGGGTCGCGGAGCTCGGGGATCGGCCGCGAGGGCGGCGTGTGGAGCTTCGACTTCTACGCGGACGTGAAGAACGTCTGCATGGCTCCGTTCCACGGGAGATGACCCGAAGGGAGATGACGGATGGGTGAGATCGTCGGCGCCGGGATCGTGTCGCACGTCCCAACGATCATGCTGCCGGAGCCGATCCGGCGCGAGATCAACGACGGCAAGGAGATCAGCTTGGTGGAGGGCCACCGCCGGCTGAAGGCCGAGGTCTTCGACCGGCTGAAGCCGGACACCGTCGTGGTGTGCGACACGCACTGGGAGTCCACGTTCGAGCACATCGTGACGGCGCACGACCGCCGGCAGGGGCGGTTCACCTCCCACGAGCTCCCGCGCGGCATGAGCGCGATCCCGTACGACATGCCCGGCGACCCCGAGCTCGCGCATGCGCTCGCGGAGCAGGCCGAGGGCCGCGACGACGCGTGGATCCTCGCGTGCGACGACCCCTACCTGCCGATCTTCTACGGCACGGTGAACATCTGGACGTACCTCTCCGGCGGCGAGCGATGGATCTCGGTCGCGATCAACCAGACCTGCCGGACCGACGACTTCCTCCTTCTCGGCGAGCTGCTGGGCAAGGCGGTCGAGGAGGTGGACCGGCGGGTGGTCGTGCTCGCCTCGGGCGGCATGACCCACCGGTTCTTCCCGTTCAAGGAGCTCCGCCACCACGAGTCCTCGAGCCCAGAGAACATCATCAGCCCCGAGGCGCGCGAGGCCGACGAGCACGTGCTCGAGATGCTCCGCGAGGGCAACCACCGGGGCGTGATCGACTGGATGCCCGAGTACAAGAGGTTCGCGCCGGAGGGGAAGTTCGGCCATTACCTGATCATGGTGGGCGCGCTCGGCGCCGCCGCCTGCACGGCGAAGGGAGAGCAGTTCTCCGACTACGAGGCTTCCGTGGGCACGGGCCAGGTCCACGTGTGGTTCGAGCGTCCCGACGGGGGATGGACGGCCTAGCCGGCCGACGAGTGAAGGGGGGAACCTGGTGGATACCGGATCCAAGGAGCTCGGCTACGAACGCCTGGGGGCGAAGAAGCTCTCGCTGATCGACGTCGTCGCGCAGTCCGTCGGGTTCATGGGACCGGTCTTCTCGGCCGCGTTCCTCATCCCGCTGATCGCGGGGCTGGGCGCCGCGGGGAAGGGCGCGGGCATCGCCACGCCGTTCGCGGTGCTCCTGTCTGCGGTCGGCGTGTTCGCGCTGGGATGGATCGTCGCGACGTACGCGAGGCGGGTGCACGCTGCCGGTTCCCTCTACGACTACGTGTCCCAGGGACTGGGAGACACGGTCGGGGCGGTGACCGGGTGGGTGTACTACGGCGGCACCACGGTCCTGGCCTCGGCCATCGCCGTGTTGATCGGCGGGCTCACCCACGACATCCTCCTCGGCGAGTACAACGTCGAGCCTCTGCAGGGCTGGATGTGGAGCCTGATCTACGTGGTGGCGATCTTCCTGATCATGTACCTGGGCGTCCGGATCTCGACGCGTGTGCAGCTCACGCTGGCGCTCGTGTCGGCGGCCGTCGTACTGGGGTTCTTCGTCTACGTGATCTTCAAGGTCGGCGGCGACAACAGTCTGAAGGCGCTGAACCCCGGGGAGGCCGCCGACGGGTGGTCCGGCATCTTCTTCGGCGTCCTGTACGGCGTGCTGATCTTCGTGGGGTTCGAGACGGCGGCGAACCTCGCCGAGGAGACCGCCGAACCCAAGCGGTCCATCCCCCGCGCGATCCTGCTGTCGGTGGTGATCGTCACCGCCTTCTACCTGATCGCGTCGTACGCGCAGGTGGCCGGCTTCGGGTTCGATCTGGGGAACATCCTCGGCCCCGCGGCCGCGGCGCCACTCTTCGCGCTGGGCTCGCCCGCGTCCGCCGGAGGCTACGGATCGACGTTCATGGTCCGGCTGCTGGAGATCGTGGTGCTGCTCGACATCGCCGCCGTCGGGCTGGGTGCCGCCGTGGCCTCCACCCGCGGGGTGTTCGCACTGGCGCGGGACCGTCGCATCCCGGGAGCTCTCGCGGTCGTGTCGAAGTCGCGGGGCACGCCCGCGGGGTCGATCCTGTTCGTGTCGCTGTGGTCACTGGCGATGGTCTTCGTGGCCGAGCGGACCACCGTGTTCGCGCTGGAGGGGCAGCCCGAGTACTTCGCCCTGTTCGCGTGGCTCTCGACCTTCGGCGGGTTCGCGCTGGTGATCGTGTACGCGGCGATGTCGCTCGGAGCCTTCCGGGAGGTGGGCGAGGTCGACGGCAAGGCCGGGCTGGTGATCGCCGCGATCCTCGGCCTGGCCATCTCGGTCGGTGCCATCTTCGGCGCGGTCTACAAGGTGCCCGCACCGACGGACCTCACCGTCTGGTACGTGCTCGGATGGCTGGTCCTCGGCGTGGTCGTGGTCCTGCTGGTGAAGGGTCGAGAGCCGGCCAGCCGGGTCCTCGGCGACCTGCGCAGCGGCGAGGGCACGCCGTCGATGAGCGGGGGCCCGATGACCGGCGGCACCGTGTCCGGAGCCGAGGGCGGCATGCCGGGAGGTGTCGCGGGGTAGCATCGGTGCCGATGGACGGTCCGACGGATCCGCCGCTCCGTCTCGACGCGCCGCGCGAGGAAGCGCTCGCCAGGGCCGCGAAGCTGATCGAGCAGGCCTGGCGCAGCTTCGACCGGTACCGGCCGGAGGAACCACCCCTGGACGAACGGGTCCGGGCGCTCCTCCGGTCGGCGCTGCCCGAGGAGCCCTCACCGGTGGACGAGATCCTCGACGACGCCGCCCGGATCCTCGACGAGAGCATCGCGCAGCCCCGGCCCCGGTACTTCGCGTTCATCGGGTCCTCGGGCCTGGAGATCGGGGCCATCGGGGACGCCCTCGCGTCCTGCTACGACATCAACCTCGCGGTGGACGCGGGTGCGGCCACGCAGATCGAGCGTCAGTCGGTGCGGTGGGTGGCCGAGTTCCTCGGCTACCCGGCCACCGCCGGCGGCGCCTTCACAAGCGGCGGCACGATCAGCAACATGACCGCGCTGGCGGCGGCAAGGCAGCGGGCACTGCCGGAGAGCCGGAACGAGGGCATGGGCGGACGTCGGGCCACCGTGTACTGCTCTCGCGAGGTCCACTACTCGATCACCCGGGCCGTCGAGATCCTCGGCATCGGGTCTGCCAACCTCCGGTCGCTGCCCATCGACGGGGAGCGCCGGCTCCGGCCCGATGCCGTGGCCGACGCCATCGACCGGGACCGTTCGGAGGGGATGGTCCCCGTCGCGGTGGTCGCGAGCGCCGGCACTACCCTGACGGGCGCCGTGGATCCGATCGGCGAGCTGGCCGACGTGTGCGCCGACCGCGGCGTATGGCTGCACGTCGACGGTGCCTACGGGCTCCCCGCCGCCGCGACCTCCACGAAGGGGAGCCTGTTCGGCGGGCTGGACCGCGCCGACTCCTGCGCCGTCGACCTGCACAAGTGGCTCTACCTGCCGAAGTCCTGCAGCGTGGTCCTGGTCCGGCGCCCCGAGGACCTCATCGCCGCGTTCGCCCACCAGGAGGGATACCTCCCGCACCAGCGGCACGAGCTGCACGCGGTCGACATCACCCTGGAGTACTCGCGGCCGTTCCGGGCGCTGAAGGCCTGGCTGGCGTTCCGCGCGCACGGCGCTCCGGCCTTCCGGGCCGCGATCGAGCGGAACCTGGAGCATGCCCAGCTGCTCTACGACACGGTGAAGGCGGAGCCGGCCTTCGAGGCGCTCGGCCCGCCGCCGCAGCTGTCGATCGTCCCGTTCCGCCACGTTCCCGAGGGTGTGGAGGATGCGAACGCCCACAACTGGGAGCTGGCCCGAGCCCTCCTGGCCGACGGGCGCGTGTACGTGGCCTCCGCGCTGATCGACGACGCGGTGTATCTGCGTCCCTGTCTCGTGAACTTCCGCACCACCCAAGAGGACGTCATGGCGCTCGTGGAGGTCGCCGGCGAGGTGGGGGAGAAGCTCGCGGCGAAGGGATAGTCTGGACCAGACTAGTCCCCCGCCGAGCGACGGTCAGTCCTCGCGCGGCTCGGGGGGCTCGCGGGTGAGGGTGCGGTCGAGCTCGGCGTAGGCGTCGTAGTCGATGAGCGCGTAGAGCTCGTCCCGCGTCATCATGCGGCCAAGCCACGCGTCCTGGCTGCCGGCCGCGATCAGGTCGGTGAAGAAGGCCTCCACCGCCCGGGCCGCAACCCTCGCCGCCGAGACCGGGAAGATCACGATCCGGTAGCCGAGCTCGTGCAGCCGGGCCGCCGTGAGCAGCGGTCCCTTCCCGAACTCGGTCACGTTCGCGAGGAGCGGGCCGGGGACCGCGGCGGCGTACGCCGCGAACTCGTCCTCGCTCTCGAGGGCCTCGGGGAAGATCACGTCGGCGCCGGCCTCCCGGTAGGCCAGGCCACGGCGGATTGCCTCGTCGAGCCCGTGCGTGGCGCGGGCGTCGGTCCGCGCGATCACTACGAGGTCCTGCCGGGCGGAGGCCGCCGCCGCGACCTTCTCGGCCATCCGCTCGGTCTCCACGACGTGCTTGCCCTCGAGGTGGCCGCAGCGCTTCGGGTCCACCTGATCCTCGATCTGGATCGCCGCGCTCCTGGCCCCCTCGAACTCGCGCACGGCACGCATGACGTTGAGCGGTCCGCCGAAGCCGGTGTCGGCGTCGACGATCAGCGGGATGCGGGTCACCCGGACGATCTGCCGGGCGTTCCGCTGGATCTCGTCGAGCGTGAACAGGCCCACGTCGGGCAGCCCCATGGAGGCCGAGAACGCGGCGCCGGAGAGGTAGATGGTCCGGGCGCCCGCCTCCTTGGCGAGGAGTGCGGTGAGCCCGTTGAACACGCCGGGCGCGAGGATCGGCTCACCGGCCTCGAGCATGGCGCGCAGACGCTTGGCGGGATGCTCGTTCGGATCGGGGGTGAGCCAGGTCATCGGTCCTCCCGCTCGCTGAGGGCGTCGCAGAGCGGCGCCAGGTCGGGCTCCTCGGGCAGGCTCCACACCAGGTCGGCCACGCGCTCGGCGCGCTCGGGCGACCAGCGCTCGGCGACGTTGGCCCGGAACTTGGCCACGACGTCCTCGTCGCTCATCGGGTTGCGGGCGTGGCCGAGCGGGAACCGGACCTCGCGGACGTGGGTCGCGCCGTCCGCGGTGATCACGGTGATGCGGTTCGGGATGCCCTCGGGGTAGCCCTGCGTGAGCTGGGGGTCCTCCTCGACGGTGGTGCGCTCGCGGAGCAGCTCGAGGGTGTCGGAGCGCCGGATCCGATCGAGCTCGAACGTCCGCCGGGTTACCTCTCCGTCCTGGAGGGCGGCGCACACGATGTACTGGATCGAGTGGTCGGCGGTCTCGCGCGTGGTCGGGTCCCACTTCTCCGGGTCCTTCGCGATGATGTCGTACGCGGCGCGGAACGTGTCGATCCGGACCCGGTCGATCGCCGACGGGTCGCGGAGCTCGGCGCGGAGCTGTAGCGCCGCGTCGACCGCGCTCTGCGCGTGGTACTCGACCGGCCACCGCTTCACGTATGTATCGAGGATCGCTCGCGGCGGCTCGTGGGTCCGGAACGGGTCGAGGATCCGCTCGTCGAACCCCTCGCCCCCGAGGAGCTGCCGGAAGAACCCCATCTCGCCCTCGAACGGGCGGTTCGGGCCGGTCATGCCGGCCTCGGCCACGAGCGCCGCGAAGAGCGCGGTGCGTCCGGCCTCGGCCGCGGCGGCGCCCTTCCACATCGAGAGCTCGCCGGCGCGCGTCTCGCGCATCGCGGCGTGCGGGACCACCGCGATCGACAGCGCCTGCTCGATCGCCTCGACCGGCAGGCCGAGCATCGCGGCCGCGGGGCCCGCGACGCCGATGCTCACGTAGTTCACGTGGTCCCACCGATGCTCGCGCAGGCTGGCCGCGTCACAGAGGGTGACCGCGAGCTCGTATGCCGTGGCCACGGCGGTGAGGAAGGTGCGCGGGGAGAGGTGCCGCCGCTCGGCGAGCGCGAGGAGCGGCGGGACCATGTCGCTCGGGTGGAGCGGCTCCTTCGAGAGGTACGTGTCGTTGAAGTCCAGGGCGCGCACGGCGACGGCGTTCGCGAACCCGGCCGCCTCGAGGGTGGATCTCCCGGCCGTTCCCCAGACCGTCCCGCCGTCCGGATCGGGCTGGCCCTGTGCGTACGTGCGGGCCGCGCTCGGAGCCGCCTCGTCGAACCCGGCGACCGCCACCCCGATCGAGTCGAGGATCCGTCGTTGCACCTCGTGAACGGTCTCGTCGGGGAGGCGGTCCCACGTCACCGCGCGCGCGTAGCTCGCGAGGAGCCGGCTGATCCGATCCGACACCTGCCTCCTCCTTCGACCGCGTCCCGGCGCCCGGCTCCTGCAGAATCTACACTGCCCCCGGCGGACGCCGAGACGAGAGGACGACACGGGTGCAGCCCTTGGTGGGTGTGGTGATGGGGTCGACGTCGGACTGGGAGACGGTCAAGCACGCCACCGACACCTTGACCGAGCTCGGCGTGCCGTTCGAGGCGAAGGTGCTCTCGGCGCACCGCACGCCCGACCGGCTGGCGGAGT
>DASWAT010000111.1:0-66650 GCA_036390995.1 Actinomycetota bacterium
GGGCAAGGCGGGACGCGTGGACGCCGGCGTGAAGGTGGAGCGGCAGCAGTACTCGGAGACGCTGTGGCGCCTCCACCGGATGATCCAGGACCAATAGGCGTCGACGCGCCGGCCGGCTCGCGCCACGCGATCGGCTAGGACGTGCGGGCCGAGCGGGACTCCTCCCACTCCTCCGAGGTCACCAGCACGTCGCGCGCCTTCGAGCCCAGCGACGGACCGACGATCCCGCGCTCCTCGAGCAGGTCCATCAGCCGGCCGGCCCTGGCGAACCCCACCTTCAGCTTGCGCTGCAGCATCGACGTGGACCCGAGCTGGGACCGGATCACGAGCTCGGCGGCCTGCTCGAGCAGCTCGTCGTCGCCGCCGAGGTCCTCTTCTCCCTCCACCGGCGGCCTCCCCAGACCTTCGACGTTCGTCGAGTACTCAGGGCCCCGCTGCGCGCGGATCCACTCGGAGATGCCCTGGATCTCCTTCTCGGTCACCCATGCGGCCTGCAGGCGGGTGGGCTTGGAGGCGCTGGAGGGGGCGAACAGCATGTCGCCATGGCCCACGAGTTTCTCGGCGCCGTTCATGTCGAGGATCACGCGCGAGTCGGCCTGGCTCGAGGTCATGAGCGCGATCCGGCTGGGGATGTTCGCCTTGATGAGCCCGGTGACCACGTCGACCGACGGCCGCTGCGTGGCCACGACGAGGTGGATACCCACCGCGCGCGCCATCTGCGCGATGCGGACGATCGTGTCCTCCACGTCACGCGGAGCGACCATCATGAGGTCGGCGAGCTCGTCGATCACGACGAGGATGTACGGGAGATCCGTGAAGCTCTCCTCCTGCCCCGGCGGGATGCGAAGCGTCCCAGCCACGAGCCCCTCGCGGTAGCCGTCGATGTCGCGGACACCGACCATCGCCAGCAGTTCGTACCGGTTCTCCATCTCGCGGACCACCCAGCCGAGGGCCTCGGCGGCGCGCTTGGGGTGCACGATCACCGGCGAGAGCAGGTGCGGCAGGTCGGCGAAATGGGCCAGCTCCACGCGCTTGGGGTCGACGAGCACCAGCTTCACCTGATCGGGCGGGGTGCGCATGAGGATCGACGTGATGAACGAGTTGATCAGGCTGGACTTGCCGGCCCCCGTGGCTCCCGCGATGAGCAGGTGCGGCATCCTCGTGAGGTCCACCAGCTGGGCCCGGCCGTGGACATCCTTGCCGAGCGCCACCGAGAGCGGATGGGGATCGTCCTTCGCGACCTTCGACCGCAGGATGTCGCCGAGCATCACGAAGTCGCGGACCCGGTTCGGCACCTCGACACCGATGGCGGACCTGCCGGGGATCGGGGCGATGATGCGGACGTCGGGCGTGGCCAGTGCGTACGCGATGTCGTCGGCGAGCGACAGGACCTTGTTCACCTTCGTCCCCGCCTCCACCTCGACCTCGTACAGGGTCACCGTGGGGCCGCGGTGCGCCGCCGGCACCCGGGCGGCCACGCCGAACGTCCGGAACGTGCGCTCGAGCGCCTCGACGGTGTGCTCCTCGTCCAGGTTCGTGCCGGAGGAGGCCGGCGCCACCCGCAGCAGGTCGAGCGGTGGGAGCTTGTAGACGCCGCTCCGGGGCGAGGGCGGCTCGACGTGCAGGACGGGCTCGAGCTCCGGTTCTGGTTCGGGCTCCCGCAGGTCGACCACGAGCGGCAGCTCGTCCTCGGTGTCCAGGCGCCCACGCTCGCGGCGCCGCTCCCGGCGGGACCTCGAAGCCGGCTCCTCCTCCTCGTCCTCCTCCTCCACGTTGGCCGCGGAGAAGAAGTCGTGGACCCGGATCCAGACCGCCGACAACGGTGTCCCGGTGAAGATCAGGAGGCCGAGCACGGCGAGCCCTCCGCACACGATGCCCGAGCCGACCTTGGACACCGCCTGGGCGAGCGGCCAGGCCGCGCCCGCTCCGATCACGCCGGCTGCGTCGGCGACCCGCTCGTAGCCGGCGAAGGGGCGGGGGTTCCCGCGCGCGAGCGACAGGAGCCCAAGGATCCCGACGAGCGCGATGGCGAACCCGATGAACATGCGGACCCGGTCCTCCTCCACGGTGCCGCGAAGCAGCAGCACGCCCCAGTACAGGGCGAGCACAGGGAAGGTCACCGCGGCGACGCCGACGGCGCCGTGCAGGAGCACCGTGATGCCCCGGCCGACGACGCCCGCCGCGTCGAACCACACCGCCAGCACGGCGATGAGCGAGAAGACGACCAGCCCGATGCCGACCGCGTCGCGAGCCCAGGGAGCGAGGTGTTGCCGGACGGGCGTCCGGGCGCGGGTGCGCGAGCGGCCGCGCCGTTTCGCGGCCGCGCGGCGCCTGCTCTTCCCCATCACACCTCCAAGATCACCGGCAGGATCACCGGCTTGCGCTGGGTCACCTCGTAGAAGTACCGACCCAGCGTCCGCCGGATGTTCTGCTCGAGGACGCCGCGATCGATCACCTCCGACGCGGCGCTCTCCTTCAGCGAAAGCATGACGCGTTCGCGCGCCTCTTCAAGGATGTCGCCTGCCAGATCGTCGAACACGAAGCCGCGGTTCACGATGTCGGGCCCGGCCACCACCTCGCCGTGATGCGCGTCGATGGCCACGACCACAACGACCACGCCCTCGCCGGAGAGCTTGCGGCGGTCCCGCAGGACCACCTCGCCCACATCGCCGATGCCGAGGCCGTCGACGAACGTCATCCCAGCCGGGACCCGACCCAGGATCCGGACCTGCTCCCCCACCTCGACCACGTCCCCGTCCTCGCACACGAGCACGTGGTCCGGCCGGATCCCCACCTCGGTGGCGAGCTTCGCGTGGTGCGCGAGGTGCCGGCGCTCACCGTGGACGGGGATGAACCAGCGGGGCCGGACGAGCGAGAGCATCAGCCGCAGCTCCTCCTGGGCGGCGTGCCCCGAGGCGTGCACGGGCGCCGCCGGTAGGTGGTAGACGTCGGCGCCCGTCCGATACAGGCCATCGATCACCCGGTGGATCGCCGGCTCGTTGCCCGGGATCAGGCTGGACGAGAGCACCACCGTGTCGCTCGCGTCGAGCTTCACCCACTTGTGCTCGCGCGCCGCCATGAGCGAGAGCGCGGACAGCGGTTCGCCCTGGCTGCCGGTGCAGATCACGACCACCCGAGAGGGGTCCATCTCCTCGACCTGCTCGATCAGGATGACGTCCTCGTCGGGGACGGTGAGGATCCCCAGGCGCCGTGCCGCATCCACGCTCTGGTGCATCGAGCGGCCCAGGAACGCCACGACGCGCTCGTTCGCGCGGGCCGCGTTCACGACCTGTTGGATCCGATGGATGTGGCTGGAGAAGCACGCGACCACCACGAGCGCCGGGGCCCGGGCCACGATGTCCTGCAGCACCGGGCCCACGCTCCTCTCGCTCTTCGTGAACCCGGCCTCCTCGGCGTTCGTAGAGTCCGACAGGAGCAGGTGCACGCCGCGACCCGCCTCCTCGGCCAGCGCGTGGAGGTCCGTGGGCCGGCCGTCGAGCGGCGTCTGGTCGATCTTGAAGTCCCCCGTGTGCAAGATCGCGCCGAACGGCGTGTCGACGGCCACGGCCATGCCGTCGGGGATCGAGTGGGTGACGCGCATGAACCGCATCGAGAACGGCCCTGCCACGGCGGCCTCGCCGGGCACCACCTGGCGGAACTCGGCGCGGTCGCGGACGCCGTGCTCCTCGAGCTTGCCCTCGAGCAGGGCCAGGGTGAAGGGTGTCCCGTAGACCGGCAGGGCTCGCTCGAACTCGCGGAGCAGGTACGGCATGGCCCCGATGTGGTCCTCGTGCCCGTGGGTGAGCACGATCGCCTCGACACGGTCCCGTTGGTCACGGACGTACTCGAAGTCCGGTAGCACCAGGTCGATCCCCGGCATCTCGGCGTGCGGGAACGAGAGCCCCACGTCGAGGATCAGGAGTCGGTCGGCCAGCTCGATGCAGGCCATGTTCCGACCGACCTCGCCCACGCCGCCGAGGAAGACGACGCGCGCCGGCCCGTCCCCCGCGGCGGGCGGGGGGACCGGCTTACCGGAGGCCGGCATCCACGAGCGCCTTCTCGATCCGGGTCCGCTCCTCGGCGGTCGCCGGGACCAGCGGCAGGCGCGGCGGCCCCGCCGGCAAGCCGAGGATCTGCAGCGCGGTCTTCACGGGGATCGGGTTCGTGGTGATGAACAGCGTGTTGACGAGCGGCGTGAGCTCCTCGTGGACCTTCCGGGCCGCCGCGATGTCGCCCGAGGAGACGAGGTCGGTGAGCTGGTGCACGCGTTCCCCGATGATGTTCGAAGCCACCGAGACCACGCCGACCGCCCCCAAGCACATGTAGCCGAAGGTGGCCCAGTCGTCGCCGGAGTAGACCTCGAAGTCGGCCGGCGCCTCGCTGATCAGCCGCGAGATGGCCTGGAAGTCGCCGGTCGAGTCCTTCACGCCGACGATGTTCGGGACCGTCGCCATCCGCAGGAGCGTGTCGTGCTCGATCCGGGTGGCCGTCCGGCCCGGGATGTTGTAGGCCACGATCGGCAGGTCGACGGCGTTCGCCACGCGGGTGAAGTGCTCGAGCAGGCCTCGCTGGGGCGGCTTGTTGTAGTACGGCGTGACGAGCAGCAGCCCGTCGGCGCCGAGCCGCTCGGCCTCGCGGGAGAGCTCGATCGTCTCCACCGTGTTGTACGTGCCGGTGCCACACATCACCTTGCCGCCTCCGTCGGCGGCCTCGATCACGGCGCGGAACAGGTCCACCTTCTCGCGATGGCTGAGGGTGGGCGCCTCTCCGGTGGAACCGGCGACGACCAGCGTGTCCGTGCCGTGCTCGAGCAGGTGGCGTGCGAGAAGCTGCGCGCCGTCCAGATCCAGCGTGTGATCGTCCCGGAACGGCGTGACCATGGCGGTGGCGACCGCCCCGAACCTACCGGCCATGCTTCCTCCTTGCGTGCCGGGTGCGGCGGGAAACGGTAGCCCCCACACGTCGGGCCGGGCGGTCGGGCCCCGCTCAGGCGTCCTGGCTTGCACCGGCCGCCCTGCCCCACGCTTGGCCTCGGAATCTACCACCGTTCCACGCGTCGCACAAGAGTCACACGAGTCACATGTTGCACGTGGCGTTCGGGTTGCTCCAGCACCTCCTGTGGTCCATGTGCCCAGAGAGAGGTCGGACGGCGGGCGTCGACCTCCCGGCTATCCTAGCGAGATGGCGCGGATCTACACGAAGACCGGCGACGACGGAACCACCGGCCTGCTGTACGGGGGGCGGATCTCGAAGGCGAACCCCGCGGCCGAGGCGTACGGGACCACCGACGAGGCGGTCGCCGCGCTCGGCGTAGCCCGGGCGCTCGCGCAGGATGCCGAGCTGCGTGAGGAGCTCCTCGGCCTGCAGCGCTCGCTGTTCGTCGTCGGGGCCGATCTGGCGACGAACCCGAAGGAGCGCTCCAAGCTGGAGCCGGGCGTCTCGCTCGCGACCGCGGAGATGGTGAACAGGCTCGAGCGGCGGATCGACCAGGTCGTGGCCGAGCACCCGCTCCCGAACGCCTTCGTCGTGCCAGGCGCGAACCCGGTCTCGGCAGCGCTCGACGTTGCGCGCAGCATCGTGCGCCGCGCCGAGCGCCGCGTGGTCGAGCTCCACGACGCCGGCGCCGAGGTGAACACCGAGGTCCTGCGGTACATGAACCGCCTGTCGGATCTGTTGTTCGTGATGGCGAGGTGGCAGGCGGGCGGATCCGAGTCGGCCAGCAGGGCGGAGTAGCCCCCGCTACTGGCGGACGAAGGCCCCGTAGTTGTCGGGGCCGATCATGAGGACCACCAGGCCGATGTTCTTGTCCTCGAGCCCGCTGAAGGACACGTGGAAGGTCCCCGTCTGGCCGTCGGGGACCGGCCCCGGCGCGTCCACCGTGCCGTCGATGCGCTTGCCGTCGCGCGCGTCGAGGATGTAGAAGCCGGGCGGCGAGAGCTCGCGCCCGGTGGCGTTCTGGATCGTGAGCGTGCCCTTGTCGCCCTCGAGCTGGAGCGTGGCCGAAAGACCGGCGTTCGCGTAGTGGTAGATGATCGCGCCGGGCGGCCCCGTAACCGTCGCCACGGGACTCTGGCTCGACGTGGCCGGAGGCGTCGACGAGGCATCGCCTCCGGTCCCCGAGCTCGTGCACGCTGCAGCGGCGAGCGATACGACGAACAAGACCGTGGCGGCCCGAAGGGTAGGCTTCATGCGGTGGGGCATCATACGAGAAGGCCCCCCGGAAGGACCTTCCGCAGGTGAGAGCGCTCGAGATCCGCCGACACGCGAAGCGGCAGCCCGACGTGGATCGCCTCTCCGCGCGGGGCCGGGCCCAGGCCCAGGAGGTCGGGCGGACGCTGGCGGGCGGCTACGCCGTCGTGTACGTCTCGCCGGCGGAGCGGGCGGCCGAGACCGTGGCGTGGTTCCTCCGTGGGCTCGGAGAGCAGCTCCCACCCCAGGGCGTGGTCCCCGGGCTCGCCGGCCGGGGCACCGACGACTCCCCCCGGGAGCTCGGAGCCGTGCTCCGGGACCTCCTGCACCGCGTCCCCGAAGGTGAGCGTGGTCTGGCCGTCGGCCACACACCGCTGATCGAGAAGGCCGTCCTCGGCCTGACCGGTCGCGAGATCGCACCGCTCGCCGAGTGCGAGGGCGTCCTCCTCTCCGAAGAAGACGCCCACCTGGTCATCGAGGAGCTGCGGCTTCCCTGACGTGAGCCTCGACCTGTCGCACCCGGCGGCCGCGCTCGGCCTGGGGATCGCGCTCGGCGCCTCCCCCGGCCCGGTGCAACTGCTGCTGTTCTCGGAGGCCTCCCGCGGGGGGATCGGCCGGGGGTTACGGGCGATGGCCGGCGCGAACACGACGTTCGGCGCGATGCTCGTCCTTCTCGCGGGGGGGATGGCGTCGGCGGAGCCGGGCGACGCCTTCCTGCGCGTCGTTCGGCTGGTCGGAGGCGCGTTCCTGGTGTGGCTGGCCATCGACGCGTTCCGCGAGAACCGGCGCCCGTCCGCCACCGACGGCGCGGCTCGAGGCCGGCATCCCTCGATCCGGGGCGTGGTCGCCGTGGTGCTGAACCCCGGTGTGTACGTGTTCCTGGCCACCACGGGAGCCGCCGTCGCCGCCGATGCCGCGCGCGATGGCGGGCGCGGCCTGGCCCTGCTGACCGTGGCGGCGTTGCTCCTGGGCGTCTCCACGATGGACACGGGCATGGTGCTGCTGGGCAGCGGCGCCCACCGCGTGAGCGATCGGGGGCTGAGGATCCTCAGCGACGTGCTCGCCGTAGGTCTCGGCGCGCTGGGGGTCTGGCTCGTCGTCCAGGGCCTGGCCTGAGCGCCGCCGACCGGTCCCGGCTCCGCTCAGAAGATGAACGAGCACCACGGCGCCGGGTCCCAGCCGAACATCGCGTCGGCGCGAGCCAGGGCGCCGGTGCGGACCTCGTCCACCCGACCGGCCCGGGAGAGCTGCCGGAACCCCATCCCGCCCAGGTAGCACGCCCCGAGCTCGTTCACGGTCAGGGCCAGGTCGGGCTCGGCGTCGGTGCGGCGGCAGGCCGCGCCGTCGGGCCCGCCCTCGACCTCGTACCGACCCTCGTTCCACGGACAGAACGGATCGGCCACCTCGAGCACGAGGCGCCCCGTCGCGGCGTACCGCCTGGCCTCGAGCGCCCCAGGCACGTCCACGAGCCGGACCCACAGGCCGTCGCCGAGGCGCAGCCGGAGGCGGTCGGGTTCGCGGAGCAGGTGCAGCAACGGCTCGTCGAGCGGGCGGTTCCAGGACGTGATCCGGTCCATGAGGTCGACGTCGAACAGGTACCGCCACAGCTCCGCGTACGCCTGCGGCGTCAGGGCCTGGAGGTCCTCCACCTCCAGGACGTTGCGCCGTTCCTCGTGCCAGTCGTGCTTCACGTGGTAGACGGCGTAGCCGTCGATCTCGTCTTCCGACCCGTGAACAGCGAAGAAGAGCTTCCGGTCCTCACCGTGGTGCATCTCATCGAACCGGTAGGCGAACCACGCGGGGGCGAGATCGACCATGCCGGGACGCTCCCTGCGCGCACGATCGTAGATGGGCCGGAACCGCTCCAAGGCCGTTCCCCGGTCCAGCAGGCGGACCCGCCCCGAGGGCCGGTACTCGCGGACGTACGCCGTCCGCTCCCGCTCGATGTCGATCAAGCACCGGTACGAGGCCATCGCGTACCCGAAGCGCCCGTAGATCGCTCCCTCCGACGCGTACAGGGCCGCCACCGGCTCGCCGGCCGCGTGCACGTCGTCGAGCTGCCGGCGCATGAGTGCCGAGTTGATCCCGCGCCGGCGGTGCGTCGGCTTCACCCCCACCCCCGTGACGCCGGCCGTCCGGGTCTCCCCGCCGGGGACGGTCATCGTGAACGAGACGGCGGCTGCGCCCCCGACCATCTCGCCGCCGTCGAAGGCTGCGAGGCATCGGTCGACCTCGGCCACCGCTCGTTCGCGCTCGACCTCCGCGGGGCGCAGATGCGAACCGAACGCCGTCTCCAGCGTGCGGCAGTACGTCTCGAACTCGGCGGGCGCGATCGATCGGATCTGCAGGTCCATGCGCCCCGCAAGCCTACGCGCCGGGCAGCTCCTCGAACACGTCGGACAGGATCGCTTGCCCGAGGGGTCGCTCGGGCCAACCCTGCACGAAGTCCTCCCAGCCCAGCACCTCGAGCCACGCCTCGAACGGCACGTCGTGCATCTCGGCCTGCGTCCGGTGCTGCGCGAGCGCCTCGCGCTTGCGATCGAAGACCGATCGGCAGTCCACCGAGACCGCGATCCGGTCGTCAGGAACCGGCCGCGGCGTGAAGGGCTGGGTGGGGTCGAGCGGCTCCATCCCCCGCTCGCGGAGCAGCTCGTTCCACCGGTCGAACCGCGATCGGGGGATCCCGACGTGCAGGAGGCGCCGCAGACCTCGGTCCTGCCTGCGCTCGCGGAGCCGGTGGAAGGCGACGGTGGCGGCCCGGCCCACGGCGACGTGGTCCCCGTGACCGGTCACGCCGTCGGGCCCGAACGTGACCACGACGTCGGGGCGGGCGCGTTCCAGCCGCTGCTCGATGGCCGCGACGAGCTCCTCGTGGGCAACGGCGACCACCCCACCGTCCGGGTACCCGAGGAAGTCCACGGCCGTCTCCACACCGACGGCCATCCACGAGGCGCGATCCTCGGCCTCCCGGACCGCGCCCAGGGTCTCCCGGGTGGCCAGGCTCGGATCGGCGATCTGTCCCGCTTCGCCGCGCGTGGCCAGGACCACGGTGACCTCGATGCCCTCGGAGGCGTGCAGCGCAACCGTCCCGGCCACGCCGTACGTGTCGTCGTCGGGATGGGCGAACACGGCGGCCAGCCGGCGGGTCACGTCGCCGGCGGCAGATCGAGGAGCGGCTCGAGCCCGATCGTGAGGCCGGGCCGGGTGGCCGCAGCCCGGACCGCCAGCAGGACGCCGGGCATGAACGAGGTCCGGTCGGTGGAGTCGTGGCGGATCGTGAGGGTCTGCCCCTGTCCGCCGAAGATGACCTCATGATGCGCGACGAGCCCGGGCAGGCGAACCGAATGGACCCGGATGCCCGCCACGTCGCCGCCCCGGACCCCGCGGATGCTCTCCGCCGCCGGCCCCTGGTACGTGCCGGCGCGCTCGCGGGCTACGCGTTCGGCCATCACGAGCGCGGTGCCGGAGGGAGCGTCGGCCTTGCCGTCGTGGTGGAGCTCGACGATCTCGACGGCCGGGAACACCCTCGCGGCCATGGCGGCGAACCGCTGCATCAGCACGGCCCCGAGGGCGAAGTTCGAGACCGCGATGACGTTGGACTCCCCCCCCTCCTCCTCGATCATCCGGCGAACGTCGTCCAGGTCCTTCTCAGCGATGCCGCTGGTCCCCACGACGAGGTTCACGGCGTGCGAGACGCACCACTGGATCGTGTCCATGACGACGTCGGGGTGCGTGAAGTCCACGGCCACCTCGACCTCGGCCTCCAGGAGACGGTCGAGCTCGTCCGAGATCGGCACGTCGAGCTCGGGGTGGCCGATCAGCGGGCCGATCTGCTGGCCGACCCGCGAGCGGTCGATCGCCGCGGCGAGCGCGAGGTCGCCGGCCTCGGCCACTGCGCGGCACACCAGCTGCCCCATCCGGCCGCTGGCACCGATCACGCCGACGCGGATCACCGGAACGCCTTCCTGTCGAAGGGTCCCAGCACGGCCAGGGCGAAGGGCTGCGACAGGATCCGCTTCGCCGCCCGCCGGGCGTCGTCGAGCGTGACGGCCTCGATGCGGGACAGGATCTGGTTCACGGTGAGGATCTCGCCGTGGGACAGTTCGGACTTGCCCAGACGCGACATCCGTCCGCTCGGGTCGTCGAGCGACAGGACCAGCGAGCCTTTGAGGTGCCCCTTCGCGCGTTCGAACTCCGCCTCGGTGAGCCCGCCGTCGCCCACGTCGTGCAGCTGGTCGCGCACGATCTCCAGGACCTGGTGCGCGCGGGCCGGCGTGGTCCCGGCGTACGCGGCGAACAGCCCCGCTTCGACGTACATCGTGTGGTAGCTGTAGACGGAGTAGGCAAGGCCCCGGCGCTCGCGCACCTCCTGGAACAGGCGAGAGGACATCCCGCCGCCGATCGCATTGTTCACGACGCCGAACGCGAACCGATCGGGGTCGGCGCGGGAGACCCCGTTCGTGCCGATGCAGATGTGCGCCTGCTCGGTCTTCCGCCGCCGCACGACCACGTTGCCCGATGGCCTGGGGGCATCCCCGCCCTGCCGAAGGTTCCAGCCCCCCGGCCCCTCCCGGCGGATCGGACCGGTCTGCATCGAGCCCGAGATGCGCTCGAGGAGCTCCTCGTGCCGCAGGTTCCCGGCCGCCGAGACGACGAAGCTGGCCGGCACGTAGTGCCGTCCGTAGAAGCGCCGTACCTGCTCGCGGGAGGCGGCCGTGATGCTCTGGATCGTCCCCAGGATCGGGCGGCCGAGGGGGTGGTCGGGCCAGAGCGCCTCGTTCAGCAGGTCGTGGATGAGGTCGTCGGGGGTGTCCTCGTGCATGTGGATCTCCTCGAGGATCACCTGCCGCTCGGCCTCGAGGTCCTGCGCCCGGATCACCGAGTGCTGGAGCATGTCGCAGAGGTGCTCGACCGCCATCGGGAGATCCCGGTCGCGCACACGCGAGTAGAAGCACGTGTACTCCTTCGCGGTGAAGGCGTTCACGTCCCCCCCCACCGCGTCGAATGCCTCGGCGATGTCGCGGGCCGTCCGGGTCTTCGTCCCCTTGAAGAGCAGGTGCTCGAGGAAGTGCGAGGACCCGCTGATCCTCGGTGGCTCATCGCGCGATCCGGCCAGCACCCAGAAGCCGAGGGCCACCGAGCGGACGCCGGGCATCCGCTCGGTGACGACCCGAAGACCCGATTCGAACTCGGTCCGACGGATCGGCATGGACCGGACCCGGGCTAGGAGCGCTCCCGGCGCTCGCGGTCGCGCGGGCGGCGGTCGCGATCCCGGTCGCGGCCCCTGCCCCGGTCACCACGGTCGCCGTCGCGGTGCTCGCGGCGGGGCTGCTCCTCGACCTGCATGCCCTCCGGAACCTCCCACTCGGAGCCGATCGGCTTCAGGCTTATCTTGCCCATCTGGTCGATGTCCTGGATCTCGACCTCGATCGTGTCGCCTTCCCTCACGGCCTCCTCGACGCTGGACAGCCGCTTGCCGCGGCCGAGCTTCGAGATGTGCACGAGGCCGTCGCGCCCGGGCACGAGGTTCACGAAGGCGCCGAACGTGGTGGTCTTCACGACCTTGCCGGTGAACCGTTCGCCCACCGAGAGCGGCCGCGGGTTCGCGATCTCGTCGATCATCCTGGCAGCCTCGTCGGCCCCCTGGCCTTCCTTCGACCCGATGAACACGGTGCCGTCGTCCTGGATGTCGATGTCGGCACCGGTCATGGCGATGATCTCGTTGATCCGCTTGCCCTTGGGCCCGATCACCTCGCCGATCTTGTCCACGGGGATCTGGATGGTGAGGATCCGCGGAGCCTTCGGGTTCACCTCCTGCCGCGGCTCGGGGATCGTCCGAAGCATCGTCTCGAGGATGAACAGGCGGGCCTCGCGGGCTTGCTTCAGGGCCTGGGCGAGCGCCTCCGCCGGCAGCCCGGTGACCTTCATGTCGAGCTGGATCGCCGTGACCCAGTCACGCGTCCCGGCGACCTTGAAGTCCATGTCGCCGAGGGCGTCCTCGGCCCCGAGGATGTCGGTGAGCGTCACGTACCGATCGCCCTCGGCGATCATCCCCATCGCGATGCCGGCCACCGGCGCCTTGATCGGCACACCGGCGTCCATGAGCGAGAGCGTGGAGGCGCACACGCTGGCCATCGACGTGGAGCCGTTCGAGGACAGCACGTCGGACACCAGCCGCAGCGCGTACGGGAACTCCTCCTCGGTCGGGATCACCGGCACGAGGGCCCGCTCGGCCAGCGCGCCGTGACCGATCTCGCGGCGCCGGGGACTTCCGATCCGGCCCGTCTCGCCGGTGGAGAACGGCGGGAAGTTGTAGTGGTGGATGTACCGCTTCGACTCCTCGGGGTCGAGGGTGTCGATCATCTGGGTCATCCGCAGCATGCCGAGCGTGGTGACGTTCAGGACCTGCGTTTCGCCCCGCTGGAAGATGGACGAGCCGTGCGCCCGTGGTACCACGGCGACCTCGCAGTAGAGCGGGCGGATCTCGTCGACCTTGCGGCCGTCGAGGCGGATGCCGTCGGAAAGGACGCGGGCCCGCATGATCTTCTTCTGCAGCTCCTTGAAGGCGGGGGAGATCTCCGAGGCGCGCTGCGCGAACGCCTCCTCACCCCACGTCTGCAGCAGGTGCGCCTTGAGATCGTCCTTCACCTGGTCCAGGGCGGCGCTGCGGTCCTGCTTGCCGGGCACGAGCGCCTCCTCGATGCGGGGGCGCCCGAAGGACTCGACGACCTGCCAGGTGTCCTGCGTGAACAGTGGCTTCGGCTCGAAGGGCTGTTGCTGCACCCCGATCTGCGACAGGAACTCGTTCTGGAAGTCGATCATGTCGCCGATCGCGCGCTTCGCGGCCTCGAGGCCCTCGGCCACGACCTCCTCGGTCGGCGCGACCGAGGCTCCGCCGTCCGCGAGCAGCCCCCACGCTTCGTCGGGGGCTTCGCCTTCGATCATGAGGACGTCGATGCCGCCGGCGTCGTTGCGGCGCCCGGCCACGACGACATCGAACGTGGCTTGCTCCAGGTCCTGGAACGTGGGGTTGATCCTCCACTCGCCGCCGATCAGGCCCATCCGGACCGCCCCCACGGGTCCGTCGAACGGCAGTCCCGCGATCATCGTGGACAGGCTCGCCGCGTTGATACCCGGGATGTCGTACGGGTTGCCCATGTCGACGGACAGCACCGTGATCACGACCTGGACCTCGTCCCGGTACCCCTCCTTGAACGTCGGGCGCATGGGGCGATCGGTCAGCCGCGCGGTGAGGGTGGCGGTCTCGGACGGCCGGCCCTCGCGACGGAAGAACCCGCCGGGGATCTTGCCGGCCGCGTACATCCGCTCCTCGACGTCGACGGTGAGCGGGAAGAAGTCGATGCCCTCGCGGGGCGCCGAGGTGGTGGTGGTGGCGAGCACCTGGGTCTCGCCGTAGGTGAGGAGCACGGATCCGCTCGCCTGCATGGCGAGCTTGCCGTGCTCGAACGTCATCTCCTGGGAGCCGACGGTCCTGCTGAGCTTGGTGATGGCCACTGGCCTTCTCCTCCTTGTGCGTCCCGCGCGCGGCGCGCACGGGATCCTCCGGTACGTCGTCTGGAGGTGGGGAGGCTCGGCCAGTTGTCAGTGGTGAACCACCGAGAGCGCGTGCTCCCTCGGGGGCTCGCTACTGAGAACCGACCCGATGCGCTCCCCTCCTCCGTCCGGCTCTCTTCCTTGGACATCCCTCCTTGCGGGGAACGGGCGGCGGGGCGCCCCCGGCCTACCGGCCCACCCTACCGCCGCAGTCCCAGGCGGGCGATGAGCTCGCGGTAGCGCTCGATGTCCTCGCGCTTCAGATACTCGAGGAGCCGGCGCCGGCGGCCGACCATCTGCAGCAACCCCCGTCGCGAGTGGTGGTCCTTCTTGTGGGCCTTGAGATGGTCGGTGAGGTCGCCGATGCGCTTGGTCAGCACCGCGATCTGCACCTCGGCCGAACCGGTGTCGCCCTCGCTCCGCCGGTACTCGGAGATGAGCTGGGTCTTCGCTTCCTTCGTGAATGCCATATCCAGCGAAAAAGGCTACCAGACCGGTCCTTCGTTCAGCCTCCCAGGAGCGACAGAGCACGCGCTCCTACCCGCTCCGGAGCACAGGGTGTCCGTCGGACACGATGTACGCGGGCAGGAGCCTTGCCTCGAACCGGCCCTCCGGGGTCACCGTCACCTGCGCCACGCCGGTGGTCGACCCCTCCTGCGACAGGTGCGGCCACACGAAGTTGCCGAGGCTGTAGAAGATCGGGCGGCCCTTGTAGGTCTGCAGCGGCTGCAGTCGGTGAGCGTGCCCACCGAAGATCACGTCCGCGCCGGCGTTGATCATCCGGTGGGCCTCCTCGACCTGGTACTCCCGCGGCTGCGTGTCGAGCTCGACGCCCCAGTGGATCATGACGACGACCAGGTCCGAGCGCGCGGCGGCGTTCCCGGATGGCCTCCAGCGCGAGCGAGAAGTCGTGACCCGCCGCCGTCCCCGGCTTGTCCGGCCCTGCAACTTCGTACTCCGGGTCGATCACCTCGTCGAGGCCCACCACCGCCACGCGCCAGCCCTTCACGTCGAAGATCGCCGGCCGCAGCGCCTGATCCTGGTTCGCCCCGGCCCCCACGGGGACCAGTCCCGCCTCGCGGATCTGCCGTAGCGAGTCCAGCAGGCCCTCCGGCCCTTGGTCGTAGGCGTGGTTGTTCGACTGGTTCGCCACGTCGACCCCGAACCGCTTCGCGACCGGCAGCGCCGCGGGATCGCACCGGAACACGAACTGCTTCGCGACCGGTGCGCTCATGCCGGTGGCCGGGCACTCGAGGTTGACCACGGTGAGGTCGTCCCGGAGGAACAGGCCGCCCAGGCCCGACCACGCCCAGCCGTAGCCGTTGGAGCCGAAGACGGGGATGTAGCCGGGATCCAAGCTCACGTCGCCGGTGCCGTGGATCACGAGGGTGCCCCTGGGCTCCGGGCTCGGACTCGGGCTCGGACCGGGGATCGGGTTCGAGGCGGAGCTCCGGGCGGCGGCGGTGCCCGGGCTCGAGGCCTGAGAGGCCTGCCCGGAGCTGGGCGTCAGGACCGCCGCGACCGTATCGGCCCGGCCGGCGCCGAGATCGGTCGCGCGCCAGGCCACCGCGCCGGCGACCACCAGGACCAGCGCGGCGAGGACCGGTCCGAAGGGCAGGCGCCACCGGCGGCGGTGACGGTGCGTCACCCGCCTATCCTCCCACGGGGGGCACGATCCCCCTCGTGCGACGCACGTCGTCCTCCATGGCCCGGATCAGGTCCTCGGTGGATCCGAACCGCTCCTCATCGCGCAGTCGCTCCCAGAACTCCACGGTGAGGTCCTGGCCCCGGAGGTCCCCGTCGCCGAAATCCAGGAGGTAGGCCTCCACGTGCAGCGGCTCCACGCCGAAGGTCGGGTTCGTGCCGACGCTCACGGCGGCCACGTACTCGCCCCGGGCGCTCCCGGCCCGTCCCGCGTAGATCCCGGTGCCGGGAAGCAACAGTCGGGGCGACGTGCGGAGGTTCGCCGTTGGGAAGCCGAGTCCGTGGCCGCGGCCCGCACCGCTCACCACGGTCCCGTCCACCGAGTACCGCCGGCCCAGGGCGCGCGTCGGCCACTCCAGATCCCCCGCCGAGAGCGCCTCCCGGATCGACGAGGAGGACAGCCGTCGTCCGTCGAGCTCGAAGGGCGCCACCTCCTCCGCGGTGAAGCCGAGGGACGCTCCGAGCTCGTGGAGGGTCTGGAGGGTTCCCGCCGCCCGGTGTCCGAACGTGAAGTCGCCCCCCACCGCCACGTGGACGGCGTGGAGCCCGTTCACCAGCACCGTGCGGACGAATGCCTCTGCCGTCCACCGCGAGAACGCCTCGGTGAATCCGAGGATCAGCAGCACGTCGGCCCCCGTGGCCGCGATCAGCTCCGCCTTGCGATCCACCGTGGTGAGGAGCCGGGGCTCCTTGCCCGGGGTGAGGATCTCCCGCGGATGGCGGTCGAAGGTGACGGCCACGGCCCGTGCCGAGCGCTCCCGCGCGGCCTGCACCGTCTGCTCGATCACGGCGCGATGGCCCAGGTGCACGCCGTCGAAGAAGCCGACGGTGACGACGGTGGGCCCGTCGTCGATGGGCAGCGAGGCGACGCCTCGGCGGATCTCCATGCCGCGCAGGGTATCGAACAACGGCGGAGCGACGCGGGCCGCCGGAGGCTAGGCTTGTCCTCCATGGGGAGCGGAGGGGGTCGGGGCCGCCGAGCGGCCGCCCTCATCGCCGTGGCCGCAGCACTTCTCGCGTCTGCGTGCTCCGGACCCGGGGGGCCGAACCCCTCGGCCCTCGAGGACGACGCCGTCACGGTCGCCTCGTTCAACTTCCCCGAGAGCGTCTTGCTGGCCGAGCTGTACGCGCAGGCGCTCGAGGCTCACGGGTTCCGGGTCGACCGCAAGCTCGACCTGGGCACCCGGGAGATCGTGGAGCCGGCGCTCGAGCGGGGGCTGGTCGAGCTCGTTCCCGAGTACGGCGGCAGCCTGCTGGAGTTCCTCGCCGGCCAGAACTCGGCGGGGCCCGACGCCGAGGACGTCCACCATCGCCTGGCCTCGGCGCTGCAAGGTCGGGGGATCGTGGCGCTCGACGCCGCACCGGCCCAGGACCAGAACGGCGTGGTCGTCACTCGCACGACGGCGGACCGGTACGGCGTTCGAACCATCTCGGACCTGGCCCCCATCGCCGACGGCCTCACGTTCGGCGGGCCGCCGGAGTGCCGGGTACGGCCGCTCTGTCTGCCTGGGCTCGCGTCGGCCTACGGTCTCACGTTCGCGAGCTTCGTCCCGCTGGACGAGGGCGGCCCCCTGACCATCGCGGCGCTCCAGGAAGAACACGTCCAGGTCGCTGTGATGTTCACGAGCGACGGAGCCATCGAGGCCAACGACCTCGTCGTGCTCACGGACGACCGCCACCTGCAGCCCGCCGAGAACGTCACCCCCGTCGTCCGCCAGGAGACCCTGCAACGCTTGGACCCGCAGCTCGCCGAGATCGTCAACTCGGTGTCGGCCCTCCTGACCACGCATGGTCTCCGGCAGCTGAACGCGGAGGTCTCGTCCGGGGACCGCACCGTGGGGGAGATCGCCGCGGACTGGCTGCGCTCGCACGGCCTGACGGGGCCGGTGGGGTAGCATCCGGAGGATCCGCAGTCGGGGGGACGGATGATCGGACCAGGGGACCTCTCCGCTCGACGCATCGCGGAGGAGCGCCGGCGACGGCTCCCCGGTGGTTCGGCCACCCGGCGGCGACGCCCCTCGGGCCAGCCACCTCCCCTCCCGCACGTGCTCGGACCGAGCGGACGCTTCTGGATCGTGATGCTGGGCTTGTTCGTCGTCATCCTGGTCGGCCTCGGACTGTCCGAGTCGCTCGGCGGCATGCTCGAGCGCTGGGAGGCGCGGCAGCTTGCCGGGTTGGCCGAGCTGCGCACGGGTTGGCTGACGCAGGCCATGCTCGCTGTGAACCTCCTCGCCTCGCGGTGGACGATCCGGACCGTCAGATGGGGCACCATCCTCGCGCTGATCGCCGTCCGGCGGTGGCGACACCTCTTGCTCTTCCTGGGGAGCCTCTTCGCCGCCGAGCTCATCGCCTACCAGCTCTCGATCGGGATCACGCGTCCGCGGCCGCTCGGGGTCGTCATCCTGGCGCCCTGGAACGGATACTCGATGCCCTCGAGACCCGTCGCCGGCTTGGCGGCGACCGGGATCGGGATCGCGTACGCGCTCGTGGTGCCCGGCCGGCCCCGCGCCGTCGCGAAATGGACGACGGGCGTCGTGGTCGGCATGCTCGTGTTCGCCCGTCTGTATCTGGGCGTCGACCATCCCACCGACGACCTCTTCGGGATGATCATCGGGGTCTCGATCCCCCTCGTCGCGTTCCGGTGGTTCGCCCCGAACGACGTGTTCCCCGTCAGCTACCGCCGCGGCAAGGCGGCACACCTGGATGTCGGAGGGCGTCGAGGGCAGGCGATCCGGGAAGCGGTGCGCGACCAGATCGGTCTCGAGGTGCTCGAGATCAAGCCTGTCGGCCTGGAGGGTTCCGGCGGGTCGACGCCGCTTCGCCTCAAGGTTGCGGCCACCGACGACGAGCCCGAGCGGTACCTGTTCGCCAAGCTCTACGCGAAGAACCACGTGCGCGCCGACCGTTGGTACAAGCTGGGGCGCTCCATCCTCTACGGTGCGCTCGAGGACGAGACGCCGTTCGGGACGGTCCGGCGGTTCGTCGAGTACGAGGACTACACCCTCCGGTTGCTGCGCGACGCCGGCATCCCGACCCCCGCGCCGTTCGGCATCGTCGAGATCACCCCCGAGCGCGAGTACATGATCCTCATGGAGTTCTTCGCCGGCGCCGTCGAGATCGGCGAGTCGGAGGTCGACGACGGTGTCATCTCCGACGGGTTGGCGGTGATCCGGGCGTTCTGGGACGCGGGACTCGCACACCGCGACATCAAGCCTGCCAACCTCATGGTCCGCGACGGCAAGGTCCTCGTGATCGACGTCTTCTTCGTGCAGGTGCGTCCCTCGCCGTGGCGCCAGGCGGTCGACCTGGCGAACATGATGCTGGTCCTGGCCGTGAAGACCGACGCCGAGCGCGTGTACCGGCGCGCCCTCGAGTACTTCACGCCGGAGGAGATCGCCGAAGCGTTCGCCGCCGCCCGCGGTGTGGCCAGCCCCACACAGCTCCGGTCGGTGTTGAAGAGCGACGGCCGCGATCTCGTGAACGAGTTCCGCGCGATGGCGCCGCCTCGCGCGCCGATCTCGATCCAGCGGTGGAGCCTCCGCCGGGTGGTCCTGACCTTCGAGGTGCTGATCGGCGCGTTGATCGTCCTCAGCCTGCTGGTGAGCAACTGGGCGGTGTTCGCATGAGGGGCGGCGGAGGCATGATCGGCCGCACACTGGTCGTCGGCGCGGTGGGGCTGACGATCGCCCTTCCCGCCTGCTCCACCGCGGGAAGCAGCGTCCCCTCGTGCGAGAGGGAGGGTAACGAGACGGTCCTGGCGGCCCAGGCGGTCCCATCGGCCACGCTCATCCCATGCGTGGATTCCCTCCCCGCAGGCTGGACGTTCGCCGGATCGCGCTCCACGAACGGCTTGGCCGAGTTCTGGCTCGACTCCGACCGGGCGGGGATCCGCGCGCTCTCCGTCACGTTGACGAGCACCTGCGACACCTCAAGGGCCGTCGAGATCACCGCGGCGGCCCCACGTCCGGGTGTCCGCATCTTCGAGGAGCCGCTCAGCCTGCCTCCGCACTTCCAGGCCGACCGTTTCGCCACGTTCCCCGGCGGCTGCGTCACCTACCGGTTCAGGTTCACCACGGACGCGCCGGCGACCGTGGCCCTCGAGGTCGACCAGGGACTCGGCTTCGTCACCCGGGAGCGGGTGGCCGGCGCGGTGCGGCGGCTGGGACTGACGCTGTGCGGAGCCGGCGCCCCGCCCTGCCCCGGGTAGGCTGAGGGACCCGTGCTGAAGAACCATCGCCGGACGCTCCTCTACGCGGCCGGGCTCCTGGCCGCCATGGCGGTGCTCTTCGCCGCGGTGGGACGGCATCCGCCCGCCGAGACGCCGGCTACGAGCCTGCCGTTCATCGGTCGATGGGACCTCGACGTGTACCGCGCGATGGACGACATCCGGAACGTCGTGCTGTCCGGCCTCGCCCGAGCCCTGAACGTGATCGGCGGCGGGGTCGTGACGATCCCGCTCCGTGCCCTCGTGGCCGTCTGGCTGGCCGCCCGACGCCGCTGGCGGGCCTTCGCCACCTGGGCGCTCACGTGGATCACCGCCGAGGTCGTCCTGACCGTGGCCAAGGCGTACTTCCATCGGGGGCGACCACCGGCCCCGCTGGTCGCGATCACGGGCTTCTCGTTCCCCTCCGGCCACGCCGTGGCGGCGGCGGCAACGGCCGTCGCCCTGGTCCTGGTGCTCATGCCGTCCAGCCCCAGGCGGCGCAAGTGGGAGCTGGCGGCCGTGGCGTTCGCGTTCGTGATGGCCTTCTCGCGCGTGTACCTGAATGCCCATTGGCTGTCGGACGTCGTTTCGGGAGTCCTGCTCGGCACGGGCGTGGCCCTCGGCTCGGCGGCGCTGGTCAGCGAGGTCCGCCATCACGCGCTCCGGAGGTGGCCGACCCCGGCCTCGATCCCGAGCTCGCCTACTCCGTCGCGGGCCGGAGACTCGTGACGAACTCCGGCTCCTCCGGTGCCGGCCGGCGCCAGCTCTTCTTCGCGCGCCAGATCAGATAGGTGATCCCACCCAGCGGGATCTGGATGCCGTACGTGAGCCCCCGGAAGACCAAGACGGCCGCCGCGATCTGCGCGCGGAACACCTCCGGGGGGACGTCGGCATGAGACCGCCCCGCGAGGATGAGCCCACCGATGTAGCTGAGCTCGACCACACCCAGGCCGCCGGGGGTGAGCGGCAGCGCCGTGACCAAGCGCCCGAAGGCGAACACGCCCAGCACCTGGGCCCAGCCGATCTCGTGCTCGGACACCCCGACGTGCCGTAGCGCCAGCAGCAGGACGAAGTACAAGGCGAGGTGGCTCAGGACGGTGGTGAGCGTGAGGGCCACCCATCGCCCGGCCACGAGGTCGATGGTCTGACGCCGGAAGCGCACGACCACCTCGCCGAAGTCGGAGAGCGGCGGCTTGCGGGCCAGCCGGCGCAGGAACGAGAGGGCCCCGCCCAGCAGGTCGCCGATCCGGCGGGCGAAGGCCTTCTTCCACAGCACGAGGACGAACAGCGCCACGGCGACGGCCAGGACGACCACGCCGACCGAGGCACCCACGACCAGCCCCCCGCTCGCCTGACCTTCGATCGCGAGGAGCGCGAGCGCGATCACCGGCAGTCCGAGCTTCATGAAGACGTTCCAGATCCCCGTGACCGCCACGGACAGCGCGATCGCCGAGCCGGGGAACCCCCACGAGCGGTACATCGCGTAGCCGAGGCCGACGGCCAGGTATCCACCCCCCGGGATCGTGTTGGCGACCGACGTGGTGGTCTGGTTGTTCACGGCGGCCTGCCAGAGCCCCAGACCGGGGATCGAAGCCATGTTCAGCCACCAGTAGGTGACGAGGTTGAAGATCGTCGCCGCGACCAGCGAGGCGATCTCCAGCCTCGTCATCTGGGTGATCGAGTCCCAGACCTTCGAGTAGTCCGCCAGTTTGGGGATCGCGTAGGCGAAGATCCCGACGACGAGCGCGACCGAGACCACGATCTGGACGATCCGCTTGATCGGCCACCGACGGGGCAACCTCGCCGGGGCCTCGCGCGGAGTCGCGCCGGGGGTCCCCTCGTGGCTGGGCATCGTGGGAGGGTAGCACCCCGGACCGGGCGGCTCCTCCGTCAGTCCGTCGCGAGGACCACCTCGGGGCGGGCCTTGGCCCCATCGTCGCGGTAGACGGCGATCAGCCGCCCCTCGGGTCCGAACACCGCGTACGATCCGGCGATCCCGGCGGGCCCCAGGATCGTGCCGTGGCTCGCCGCGCGTGCTTCCTCGGCGCCCAGGTCCAGCCGCGGGAGGTGGGACACGGCCACCTCGATCGGAGCTGGGGCGCTCGCACGCTCGGGCGGAACGGCTTCGTCCAGCCGGAAGGGCCCGATCGCGGTACGCACGAGCCTGGTGAGGTGCGCCCCGCACCCCAGGGCCTCGCCGACGTCGGACAGCAGCGCGCGCACGTAGGTCCCGCTCGAGCAGATCACCCTGAAGTCGACGTCGGGCGAGCGGAACGCGAGCAGCTCGAACGCGTCGACCCGGATGGGCCTCCGAGCGGCCTCCACGGTCCGTCCCGTCCGTGCGGCCTCGTACAGCTTGCGCCCCCCCACCTTCACCGCCGAGTACGCGGGCGGCCGCTGCATCGACTCCCCCACGAGCGCGGCCATCGACTCCGACACGTCACGCCGCGAGACGCGGACCTCCGACGTCCGCACGATCCGGCCCTCGGCGTCGAGCGTGTCCGTCTCTTCGCCGAGCCGAGCCGTGCCCTCGTACGTCTTCGGCAGGTCGCCGAGGAACCGTAGCAGGCGCGTGGCGCGCCCCACGCCGACCATGAGGAGCCCGGTGGCCATGGGATCGAGGGTCCCGGCATGGCCCACCTTGCGCGTGCGAAGCCTGCGGCGCACGACGTCCACGACGTCGTGCGAGGTGACGCCCTTCGGCTTGTCGACGAGCAGCAATCCCTCGGGGCGCCCGCCGTCGCTCACGGCCGGGAGGAGCCGTCGCCCAGTGCGTCCTGCAACTCGCGGAGGGTGAGCGCGAGCCCATGGCGGGACGTGTAGCCGGCCGCCAGCCGATGCCCGCCGCCCCCGAACCGTGAGGCGACGCCAGCGACGTCGTGTCCGCCCCGGGATCGCAAGCTGACCTTGAACCGGCCATCGCGCTGCTGCTTCACCACGGCGGCGACGTCCGCCTCGCGGGCGGTTCGGATGACGTCGATCAGGTCGTCGGTCTCGGCCGGCTCCACGCCGGCTTCGGCCAGGTCGGCCCGGGTGAGGTAGGTCCACACGAGATCCGCCTCCGGCTCCAGCCGTAGGCGGCGCAAGACCGTCCCCAGGAGCCTCAGGTACGCGGCCCCGTTGTCCTCGTAGAGCGCCTGCGCCAGCGCTGCATGGTCGAACGGATGCTCCCGCAGCTCGGCGGCGATCCGAAGCGTCTCCGGCCGGGTGGCCGTGTACTGGAACCGTCCCGTGTCCGTGATCAGCCCGGCGTACAGGCACACAGCCACCTGATCGGGCATCTCGCCGCCGATCTCGCGGACCAGGCGGAACACCAGCTCGCAGGTGGACGAAGCGGTCCGATCGACCAGCGGGATCGTCCCAAGGCCGTCGTTGCTGGCGTGGTGGTCGATCCAGATCAGCTCCGTCGCCGTTCCGGCCGCCGCGCCCAGGACGCCCAGCCGATCCATCGACGCCGTGTCGCACGTGACCATCACCTCCGGCGCCTCCGGGAAGTCGCCGGGAGGCACGAGGGCCTCCCGGCCGGGCAACCGCTCCAACCACCTCGGCGCCTCGAACGGGTCGTTGCCGAACGAGCACACCGTGCGAACCCCCTGCGCCCGGAGGTGGCTCGACAGCCCCAGCATGGATCCGAGGGCGTCGGGATCGGGGTTCACGTGACACGCGAGGGCGACCTCGCGCGCCTCCCGGAGCACCCGCGCGGCGTGTGCGAGCTCGTCACTCATGCTCGCCCTCGTGCAGCTCCTTCAGCAGATGCTCGATCCGCTCTGCCGTCTCCAGGGCTCGATCCTCCTCGAACTCGAGCTCCGGCAGCACCTTCATCCGGACCTGGCTCCCCACCACCTGGCGCAGGTGCGCTCGGGCGGACAGGAGCCCGGCCGCCGTGGCCCGTCGCTCGCGTTCGTCACCCATCGCCGTGTAGAAGACGCGCGCCCGCCTCAGGTCCGGCGTCATCTTCACGTACGTCACCGTCACGAAGCCGATCCGCGGATCCTTCAGCTTCGGGATCTCCTCGGCGAGGATCTCGCGGAACTCCTCCGAGACGCGGCTGGGACGGGTTCCCTCGGTCATCGTTCAGTCCTCGGGGTAGTGCAGGCTGAGACCGGTCTCGATGATCTCGACCTCCATCCACCGGTCCACGAACTTCTCCACCTCGTGCATGACCTTCTTCACGTGGTACGCCTCGTGGCCGACCGCCGAAACCGCGATCGTCGTGCGTTGCCACAGGTCGTGATGATCGACCTCGGCGACCGCCACGTTGAACTTCGACCGGAGCGCGTTCGTCAAGGTCTTCACGACGTGCCGCTTCTCCTTCAGCGAGCCGCATCCGGGGATGCGCAGATCGAACCGTTCCAGCGCGACGAGCATCGACCCCCCTCGCGACCGGAGCGCTACAGCTCGCGGGCGACCTCGCGGACCTCATAGGCCTCGATCACGTCGCCCTCCTTCACGTCGTTGAAGTTCTCGATCCCGATGCCGCACTCGAAGCCCTCCGCGACCTCGCGGACGTCCTCCTTGAATCGGCGGAGGGACCCGATCCGGCCGTCGTAGGCCACCACACCGTCCCGGACCACGCGGGCACGAGAGTTGCGGACGATCGTCCCCTGCAGGACGTAGCAGCCGGCCACGACCCCGACGCGCGGGACCCGGAACAAGGCTCGAACCTCTGCGCGGCCGAGCTCGATCTCCTGTTCCTCGGGCTTCAGCATGCCCGAGGCCGCGCTCCGGATGTCGTCGATGGCGTCGTAGATGACGCGGTACAGGCGGACGTCGACCCCTTCGCGTTCGGCCATGGAGGTGGCGTTCGCGACGGGGCGCACGTTGAACCCCACGACGATGGCTCGCGATGCCATGGCCAGGGAGATGTCGCTCTCGGTGATGGCGCCGGGAGCGCTGTGGATCACGTTCACCCGGACCTCGCCCTGCGGGATCTTCGCGAACGCGTCCAGGAGCGCACCGATCGAGCCTTGCACGTCGGCCTTCACGATGAGGTTCAGCTCGGGAACCAGGGCCTCGCGCGCCTGGGCCATGAGGTCCTGGAGCGTGGGTGGGCGGGACGTAACGAGCTCGGCCGCCCGAACCTTCGCCTCGCGCTCTTGGGCGATGTGGCGGGCCTCGCGCTCGTCCTCGACCTCACGGAACTCGTCGCCGGCGTTCGGCACGGCGGACCACCCGAGGATCTGCACGGGCTTGCTCGGCCCGGCCTGCTTCACCGGCTGCATGTTCTCGTCGAGCATCGCCCGGATCTTCGCCCACGTCGTCCCGGCGACGAGCGCGTCGCCCACCTCGAGGGTCCCCCGCCGTACCAGGACGGAGGCCACCGGTCCCCTGCCCTTGTCGAGGTTCGCCTCGAGCACGCTACCCCGGGCCCGGCCCTCGGGATCGGCCTTCAACTCCTCGAGGTCGGCGACCAGCAGGATCGTCTCGAGCAACGTGTCGAGGTTCGTCCGAGCCTTCGCCGACACGTCGACGAACTCGAAGCTCCCGCCCCACTCGGCGGGAACCACACCGTGCTCGACCATCTGCTGGCGCACGCGCTGCGCATCCGCCTCTGGCTTGTCGATCTTGTTCACGGCCACGACGATCGGCACGCCCGCCGCCTTCGCGTGGTCGAGCGCTTCCACCGTCTGCGGCTTCACGCCGTCGTCCGCCGCGACCACCAGCACGACGATGTCGGTGACCTCGGCGCCACGCGCGCGCATCGCCGTGAACGCCTCGTGGCCGGGGGTGTCGATGAACGAGATCTCGCGACCGTCCACGTGGACCTGGTACGCGCCGATGTGCTGCGTGATCCCACCGAACTCCTGCGAGACGACGTCGCTGCGGCGGATCGCGTCGAGCAGGAGCGTCTTGCCGTGGTCCACGTGCCCCATCACGGTGACGACCGGCGGTCGAGGATGCAGCCGGCTCTCGTCGACCTGCTCCTCCTGCTCCTCCTCCTCCTCGATGCCCACCACGTCGGCCTCGTAGCCGAGCTCGGTGGCGAGTAGGCCGACGGCCTCGTCCGACAAGGACTGCGAGGCGGTCACCATCTCGCCCATGGTGAACAGGATCTTCACGATCTCCGCCGCGCTCTTGCCGGTCCTGTCCGCCACGTCCTGCGCGGTGGCGCCACGCACGAGCCGGAGCGCGGGCAGGGACGGCTTCTGGGGTTCAGGCCTCGACACGGGCTCGGCGGCGGGAGCCTCGGCGGGCGAGGGTTGCGTCGCAGGTGCGCGCGCCGGTGCTTCGGCGGCAGCCAACGGGGGGGCCGCCGGCTCCACATGGCGCCTGGGAGCGGCGGGCCCGGCAGCTGCCGGCGCAGAGCCGGCCCGTCCGGCGACCTTCGGGGCGGCCTCGGCGACCTTCGGCTTCTCGGTCTTCGCCTTGGGACGGGGCTTCGGCGTGGGCTCCTCGACGGCCTCCTTGATCTTCGCGGCCGGCACGGGCTTGCCACCGGAGGCTCGGAGCCGGGGGACCGCCTCGTCCGGCACGGACGACGACGCCGTGCGCCCACCGAGACCCATCTCGTCGAGGACATCGAGCAACTCCTTGCTCGAGACCCCGAGCTCCTTCGCCAGTTCGTGAACCCTCACTGCCCCACTTCCCGTTCGATGTCGGCCCTTAGCCTAGCGGCTTCCTCCGGTTGCAGACCCGTCCGCAACGCCCTCGCGAGCCCGCCTCGGGTCATCGCCGTCTCCGCGCACTCCCGATCGGGGTGCAGGTAGGCGCCGCGTCCCGGCACCCGGCCCTGCGGGTCGAGCATCACGGTCCCGTCGGTCCGGCGAGCCAGCCGAACCAGCGAGCCTTTGGCTGCCCGGCCCCGGCACCCGACGCAGGTCCGTTCCGGCTCCGTGCGCTTGCGCACGCTCAGCCCTCCGTCGGCTCCTCCACCGCGGCCTCACCGATCGCGGTGGGCTCCTCGGGGGTGTCGGCGGCGTGTTCGGGCGCCTGCTCCTCCGCGACCGGGGCGGGCTCCTGCGCGACGGGCTCCTCGGCGACCGGCTCCATCGGGGCGGGCTCCTGGGACGGGGCCGGGGCTGCGGCTTCTGCGGCCCGTGCGGTGCCGCCCCGCTGCTCCTCCGCGAACTGGGTCTCGCTCTTGATGTCGATCCGCCACCCGGTGAGCCTGGCGGCCAAGCGCGCGTTCTGGCCTTCCTTCCCGATCGCCAGTGACAGCTGGTAGTCCGGGACGATCACCAGCGCGGTCTGCGAGTCGGGATCGATCTGCACGCGGTTGACCTTCGCCGGCTGCAAGGCGTTGGCCACGAACGTGGGCGGGTCGGCGCTCCACGGAACGACGTCGATCTTCTCGCCGCGAAGCTCGTTCACCACCATCCGCACCCGTGATCCCTTCGGGCCCACGCAGGCGCCGACGGGGTCCACGCCCGGCTCGCGCGAGGACACCGCGAGCTTCGACCGGTGACCCGGCTCCCGGGCCACGGCGCGGATCTCGACGATGCCTTCCTCGATCTCCGGGACCTCCAACTCGAACAGCTTCTTCAGCAGCCCCGGATGCGTGCGGGACACGACGATCTGCGGCCCCTTCGTTCCCTTGCGGACCTCGGTGATGTAGGCCTTCAGCCGCTCACCGTGCCGGTACGGCTCGGACGGGACCTGTTCGGCCTGTGGGAGGAGCGCCTCGACCTTACCGAGGTCGAGCAGCGTGTACCGACGTTCCTGCTGCTGCACGATGCCGGTCACCACGTCGCCCTCGCGCCCGGCGAACTCCTCGTAGGTCATCTCGCGCTCGGCATCGCGGAGCTTCTGGAAGATCACCTGCTTGGCGGTCTGCGCGCCGATGCGTCCCTTGAACTCGTCCGTGACCTCGACCTCCTCCTCGGAGATCACCTTCGTCTGCGGCTCGCCCTCCTCGTCCTCGACCTCCTCGAGCCTCTGGAGCCAGACGCGGAGGTCGCCGGACTCCGGGTCGATCTGCGCGCGAACGCCGAACGACTCCTCCTCCTCCTCGGGATGCTGCTGCTTCCACCACGACTTGTAGGCGGACGCCATCGCCTCCTCGAGGCCGGCCAGGATCGTCTCGAACGCGATCCCCTTCTCCCGCTCCAGCTCGCGGAGCGCCGCGATCATGTCGGCATTCATGCGTTGCTCCTTGCAGAACCCCATTCGAAAACGGTCCGCGCGGACGCGACGACGTCGTACGGCACGCGCAGCTCTCCGCCCTCGGCGGCGATAACGATCGCCTCCGCGTCGGCCGAGACCAGCGCGCCCTCGTGCGTCTTCTTCCCGTTCACCGGCTCTACCGTCTTCACCTTCACCCGTTCTCCCACGCTTCGCTGGAAGTGTCGCGGCCGTCGAAGAGACCGCTCCAGCCCGGGCGAGCTCACCTCGAGCTCGTACCGGCCTTCACCGAAGTCCTCCAGGTCCAGCCGCCGCGAGAGCCGTTCCGAGACCTGCGAGATCGTGTCGAGGTCAACACCGCCCTCCTGATCCACGAAGACTCGGAGGATCATCCGGCCGCCCTCCCTTCGGTAGACGGCCTCCCAGAGCTCCAGACCGGCCGCCTCGACCACCGGCCGGACCAGCGCCTCCACGTCCATCTCGCCCTCGCTCGCCGCAGCGACCCACCGAAAAAGAAAGTGGGCGCGAGCCCACTCCGCGTGATGCCGCTCCTATTGCCGTTCGAGTATACCGAACCCGCCGAAACGGCAGCTCAGACGGGGGCCTCAGATCGCCCGGCGCTGCCCGCCCGGCCGATCCCAGTGATCTCGGCGGTTCATGCGCCGGGCCAGGCGTGGGTCATCCCAGCCCAGGTTCGAGCGGATCCCGAGGTCCCGGCACGCGGCCTCGGCGAGCTCCCGGGACGAGAACTCGCCCCGCACCCAAGTTCCGTCGACGTCGACCACCAGGAGGTCCCAGGTGGCCAGCCCGACGTGCTGGATCACGCCCTCCGCCTCCGGATGGACACGCGCGAACCATCGGAGCGCCTGGGGAACGTGGGCCCGCATGCCGGCAGCGTAGCCCACTACGGGGCCGAGGCGAGGAGATCGACCGCGGCCCCGGCGGCGTCCGCCAACGGGGCGGTGGATCGATCCCCGGAGGCGCGAAGCTTCAGGTCGACCGATCCCGTCTCCACCCCCCGGCGACCCACGACCACCTGGACCGGATACCCGACGAGGTCGGCGTCGGCGAACTTCACACCTGCGGTCTGTTCGCGGTCGTCGATCACCACCTCGATGCCGAGCTCGCCCAACTCGCCGTAGATGCGCTCGGCCTCGGCGGCCACCCGCTCGTCGTCGCGGTTCGCCACCACCACGACGACGTCGAACGGCGCCGTTGCCCTCGGCAGGCGAAGCCCGGCGTCGTCGTGGAACTGCTCGACGGCCGCCGCAAGGATCCGCGAGATGCCGATCCCGTACGAGCCCATCTGGTAATGGCGCTCCTCGCCGTCCTCGTCCACGAAGCGCGCATCGAGCGGGGCTGAGTAGATCGTGCCGAGCTGGTAGATGTGCCCGACCACGATGGCCCGCCCGACGTGGAGCGTCGCGCCGTCGACCGGACAGCGATCGCCCTCGCGGAGCGCGACCACGTCCTCGAACCGGTCGATCCGGAAGTCGCGCGGCGTGTTCGCCCCCGTCACGTGGCGGTCGGATTCGTTCGCCCCCGTCACCCAGTCCGCCCGCCCGCGGACGGATGGATCGGCGACGATCGTGACGTCCTCGCCCATCCCCTGCGGGCCGACGAACCCCTTCACGAAGCCGCGCGATGCGAACTCGCCGTCCTCGAACCGGCGGATCGTCGTGGGGAAGAACGCGCGCTCGAGCTTGGCCTCTTCGACCTCCCGGTCGCCGGGGACGAGGACCGCGACCGTCCGCCCGCCCGCGTCGTACAGCATCGTCTTCAGCATCTGCTCTGAGGGACGCCCGAGGAAGCCCGACACCTCTTCGATCGTCGCGGCGCCGGGGGTGTCCACCGTCTCGAGCTCGGCGAGCCCATCCTGCGACGCCGGCTCGGGCCGCCCGGGCGTCGCCGCTTTCTGGTCGGCGAGGTAGTCGCCGTTCTCGCACTCCACGAACCGGTCCTCCCCGACGTCCGCGCGGGCCATGAACTCGTGGTTCACACCGCCGCCGATCTGCCCCGGCTCGGCCTCGACGACGACGTAGTCGAGGCCGAGCCGGTCGAAGATCCGCCGGTACGCTCGCAGCATGATGTCGTACGAGCGGGCCATGCCCTGCTCGTCTCGATCGAACGTGTACGCGTCCTTCATCAGGAACTCGCGCCCCCGCAGGAGGCCGAATCGGGGGCGGAACTCGTCCCGGTACTTCCACTCGATCTGGTACAGGTTCACCGGCAGGTCGCGGTACGAGGGCAGTCCCGCGTCCACGAGCGGCGTCGCGACCTCCTCCTGGGTGGGGCCGAGGAGCATCTCCCGGCCGTGCCGGTCGGTCAGCCGGAACATGAGCTCCCCGTACAGGTCCCACCGGCCCGTGGCCTTCCACGGCTCGGCCGGGAGCACGATCGGCATCCGGATCTCCTGGGCGCCGGAGACGTCCATCTCCTCCCGGACGATCCGCTCGACCTTCCTCATGGCGCGCAGGCCGAGCGGCAGCGTCGTGTAGACGCCGGCGGCCACCTGCCGGATGAACGCCGCGCGGAGGAGGAGGCGATGCGAGGCGATCTCGGCCTCGGCCGGATCCTCCCGGAGCGTGGGCGCGAACAGCTGCGACAGCCTCATGGGCTCCACAGGATACCGGCCCGGAGGCCGGTGCTCGCTTGCGGGGAGGACGCCGCCGGGCTCAGGCGTGGGTCACGACGTCGACGGTCTCCTGCCAATCCTGGGTCGGCCCGTCACCGTCGGCCTTCGCGTACTGGTTGATCATCACGATCTGCGACGGGTCGGACGGGTTGCGGGCGATGCCGTTGAAGTCGCCCCAGCGCTCGGGCCCCCGGGTCGCCTCGAATCGGGCGGTCCCGGGAGCCAGCTCCGTGAGCGTCGCCTGGGTCGTCCCCGGTGGGATCTCGGCGGCCCACGCCGACAGGTACTCGTGCGTGAGCGCGCCGGCTCGGCTGTACGTGACGAACAGGTTGCCGGATCCGTCCGTGGCGACCACCGGCCACCCCGCGTCCGTCTCCGGGGTTCCGACGATGCCCTGGCGGCTCAGCGACGAGGCTCGGAGCCGGCCCATCGGCGCCACCTCGTACCACCGGATCGCGGCCTCCGGGTACCCTCCGGGCCGCGTGTCCGGGCGGAGGTTGCGGAAGATGACGTGCGCGGCGTACAGACGGTCGAGGTCGGCGTCGTAGAAGGCGTTGATCAGCCGCAGGTCGCCGGGGTCCCACCAGGTGTTCGCCTTCTTCAGGCTGCCGTCTCCCTGTGTACCGAACGGAGAGATGCCCACGTTGGCCACCGGCAGATCGGCGCGCTGGAGCTGGAGGCCCGAGGCTCGCTCCTTCAGCCTCCATACGATGAGGGAAGAGGCCCGTCGATCGCGCTCGAAGGACAGGAAGTACTGCATGGCCGGGGCCGTCCCCGCGCTCTGCGCCGGCTGGATGGTGAACGCGGCCGTGCGGTCGGGGTTCCTGGTGGCCGCCCCGGCGAACCGGTCGAAGGCGGTCGGCTGCGTGCAGTCGTAGAGGCTGGTCTTCGGGAACGAGAGGATCTGGGCGTAGTCGAACGCGAGATGCTCGAAGTCGAACTGGTTCGTGGTCACGACCACCCGGTCGGCGTCGTAGCCGAGTCCCGGGTAGTCGGCCCACTGGCGGCCGTCCCGCCGGACCTGATCGGCCTTCATGCGCCGGGCGCACCACGTCGCGGGGTCGTTCGCGGTGGCGTCGGGGACCGTCACCATCTGGATCCAGCTCCGGCGCAGGCCGTCGTTCACCGCCAGGTACACCAGCACGAACGTCTGTCCGTACGGGTCGTAGACGACCTTCGGGTCGAAGATCTGGGTGCCCGAGGGGTACGTGAAGAACGGCTCGAACGAGGTGGGGGGTATCACCGGGGTCCCGGTGAGGTCGTACAGGGCGTACGAGGTGTTCACGGCGGTGAGGATCCACTGGGAGCCCATGGCGCCACTCGGATCGGCCGGCCAGTTCGGCCCGGTCCTGGGGATGGCGTCGAAGTGGAGGCCCGAGACCGGGGTGCGCGGCGAGGGCCGAGCCTCGGTCGCGCGGCCGAGCGGATGCCGATCCGACGAAACGGGGTAGCTCCCGCGCAGCAGCGGCCGCACCGTCCTCGAGGGCACGATCGACGGTGCGGGGACGAACGTCCGGTGCCAGAGGCGGGCGGGGGCTGGGTCCCGGGGAACGACGCCTGCGGCGAGCGCCGGCGGGGGCAGCGACAGCAACGACACCGCCGTGCTTGCCGCCAGTGCCAGGCGAAGTGCTGCAGGTGGACGCATCGATGTCTCCTGAGGGATCGCGGGCGGGGTGAGCGAGACGGTATCCGAAAGGGAGAACGCCGTCCAGTGTCCGGGGTTGTGCGGACGTTGACGGCGGCGGCGCCCACACCGCACAATCGTCGCCACGATGAGCTGCGCGATCCACTGGTCCTGGCCTTGGGGCTCGAGGAGCCCGGAGCCGGCGCGCGCCTGAACATCGTCACGACAGGTTCGACCGAAGAAGCCCCGGGCGGCGCCCGGGGCTTCACGTTGCCACGAGGAGGACGCAGGTGCGGGTTCGACCCGACCGCGGGACGTTCGACGGGCTGGGCACCGCTTGGCCGCTCGTTCCGATGTGGACGGAACTGCTCGCCGACGTCTCGACGCCCGTCGGTGTGTTTCCGGCACTGGCCTCGGACGGTCCCGGCATCCTGTTGGAGAGCGTGGAGCGCTCGGAGCGGTGGGGGCGGTTCTCGTTCGCGGCCGGCGATCCTGCTGCGATCGTCCTTGCGGGGCCCGACGGCGTCGAGGTCACCGAGGTGCGCCGTGAGCGACTCCCGGTGGCGGTCCCCGAACCCGGCATGCCGGTTCGGGCCGCGCTTCGAGCGGTCGCGGACTCCCTGGCGGCCCCGCGATCCTCCGAGCTCCCCTCCCTTACCGGCGGCCTCATGGGCTACCTCGCGTATGAGGCCGCGCGGTTGCTGGACGGCCACCCCGCGCCCGCCGTGGCCGATGCGCCGTGCCCGCCGATCGGGCTGTTGGTCGTGGACCGAGCGGTCGTCTTCGACCACTGGCGCCAGCGCTTGCTTTTGGTCGCCCACGTCCCGCCCGGCGCGTACGACGTCGGCGTGGAGGCGCTTGAGGCGCTCGCGGCGACCGTACGGGCAGCCGCCCCTCCCCCTCCGGAGCCCTTCCACCCCTTCGACGTGCCAACGGCAGCCACGGACGAGGGGAGTCCGAACATGGACGACGCACGGTACCGGCGGATCGTCGCCGACTTCAAGGATCACATCCTCGCCGGTGACATCTACCAGGCAGTCCCTTCGCGGCGCGTGTCGTTCCCGGCAGCGGCCGGCGGCTACCCCGTCTACCGCCGGCTCCGCGTGACGAACCCTGCGCCCTACATGTTCTTCGTGCGGATGCTCGGCATGGAGCTCGCAGGCTCCTCGCCCGAGCCGCTCGTGCGGGTCGAGGGTCGGCGGGTGTCTACCCGACCCATCGCCGGCACGCGGCCTCGAGGACGAACCGAGGTCCGCGACCGGCTCCTCGAGCACGAGCTCCTGGCCGACCCGAAGGAACAGGCCGAACATGCGATGCTGGTGGATCTGGCCCGGAACGACCTCGGCCGCGTGTGCCGTCCGGGCAGCGTTCGCCCCACGGAGCTGATGGTCGTCGAACGGTTCTCGAAGGTCATGCACATCGTGAGCACGGTGGAGGGCGAGCTGGCGGAGGGACAGGACGCCTTCGATGCCCTCGCCGTCACGTTCCCGGCGGGGACCGTGACCGGCGCGCCGAAGCGCCGGGCCATGGAGCTGATCGCGGATGCGGAGCCCACACCGCGCGGGCCGTACGCGGGGGCGGTCGGTTACCGGACCTTCGCCGGGGACCTCGACTTCTGCATCACGATCCGGACCGCGGTGGTGAGCGGTGGAACCGCCCACGTCCAAACCGGCGCCGGCGTCGTGGCCGACTCGGACCCGGATGCCGAGCTCCGCGAGACGAAGGCGAAGGCGGCGGGGCTCCTGCCCGCCGTGGTCGCCGAGCCGGCGGAGATGGGAGACACGCCCGCATGATCCTGGTCGTCGACCACTACGACTCCTTCACGTACAACCTCGTCCAGTTGGTCGAGAGCCTCGGCTACCCGACCATGGTCGTGAAGAGCGACGCAGAGCCGGCAGAGGCCCTCGTGGACCGGCGCCCGGACGCGGTGATCCTCTCCCCCGGCCCCGGCCGGCCCGAGGACGCCGGGTGCTTCCTCGACCTCCTGCGCCTGCTCCCGGCCGAGACGCCGGTGCTCGGGGTGTGCCTGGGCCACCAGGCCCTCGGCATGCATCTGGGCGGCCGAGTGGATCGAGCCGCGCCGATGCACGGGAAGGCCTCGCTCGTGTACCACGACGGCGCTGGGATACTCGAGGGCGTGGCCAGTCCCTTCGAGGCCGGGCGGTACCACTCCCTGGTGGTCACCCGGGACAGCCTGCCCGCCGAACTCGCCCTCACCGCCTGGACCGAGGACGGGGTGGTCATGGCCACCCAGCATCGCGAGCTCCCCCGGTTCGGCGTCCAGTTCCACCCCGAGTCCATCCTGACCCCCGAGGGTCCGGCGATCGTCGAACGCTTCCTTCGCGTAGCCCGCTGACCCGAAGGAACCGCAGGTAGTCTGGGCCAGACTAGTTGTCGACGGGCGCGGTCGTTGCCGCAGCCGCTCGTTCGGCCGCGATCCGCTCGGCCTCCTCAACCAGGACCTCGACGAACCGGTCCTCGGGGACCTTGCCCTTCACCTCGCCCTTCACGATGAGGAATCCCTGACCCTTGCCCGCCGCGATCCCGAGGTCGGCCTCCCGAGCCTCGCCGGGCCCGTTCACCACGCAGCCCATGACGGCCACCCGGATGGGGGCCTTGATCCCCCGGCGCTCCAGCTCCTCCTGGACCTGCTTCGTGAGCCCGAGCACGTCGACCTCGGCCCGCCCGCACGAGGGGCACGCCACGAGGTCCAGGCCCCGCTTGCGCAACCCGAGCGACTGGAGGATCCACGTGCCGACCTTGACCTCCTCCACCGGATCGTCGGTGAGAGAGACCCGGATCGTGTCCCCGATCCCCTCGGCCAGCAGCGCGCCGATCCCGACGGCGTTCTTGAGGCCCCCCATCGGCATGGGACCCGCTTCGGTGACGCCGAGGTGCAGGGGGTAGTCGCACTTCTCGGCCAGCATCCGATACGCCGGGATCATCACCCGCGGGCTGGAGTGCTTCACCGAGATCTTGATGTCGAAGAAGTCCTCGTCCTCCAGGATCCGGACCTCGTTCAGGGCGCTCTCGACGAGGGCCTCCGGCGTGGGTCCGCCGTGCTTGGCGAGCAGGTCCTTCTCCAGGGATCCGGCGTTCACGCCGATCCGGATCGGCACGCCCCTGGCCTTCGCCTCGTGGGCGATGAGCCGGACCTTGTCGTGGTACTTGATGTTGCCGGGGTTGATCCGCAGCCCCTGAACCCCCGCCTCAAGCGCCGCGATCGCGTATTTCCACTGGAAGTGGATGTCGGCCACCACCGGGATCGTCGACTTCGACGCGATGGCCGGCAGGGCTTCGGCGTCCTCCCAGTGCGGCACGGCGACCCGGACGATCTCGCACCCGGCCGCCACGAGCGAGGCGATCTGCTGCAGCGTCGCGTTGACGTCGGCCGTCTTCGTGATGGTCATCGACTGCACACGGATGGGCGCGTCGCCGCCGATCGTCACGTCGCCGAGCCGGACCTGCCGGGACTTCCGTCGCGTGGTGAGCATCGCGTCCAGGCTACCGCTCGCTTCACGCGCCGAACACGTGGAAGACGACCTGGCGCGCCTTCGGCTCGTCCATCTCGAACAGCAACAGCCGCTGCCACCGACCGAACATCGGCTCACCGGAGGTCACGGGGATCGCATGCGAGGAGGCCGAGAGCAGCATCGACTTCACGTGCGAATGGCCGTTGCGGCGCTCGTGGCTCTCGTCCAGGTTCTGCGTCCGGCGGTCGAGATCGTCGTGCGCGTAGTACGCGTCCTCCGGCACCAGGTGGAGCAGACGGTTCCGGAAGTCCTCCAGCGCGCCCTCCTCCCACTCGTTGATGAGGAGCGCGCACGTGGTGTGGGCGCAGAACGCGACGGCGGCGCCCTCGGTGACCCCGGAGTCCTTGATGGCGCGCTGCAGGTCCTCCGTGAGGTCCACGTAGCCGTACCGGCTGGGAACCTCCACCTCGACGGTTACGGTCGACGACTTCACGAGGCCCTCCTTGTCTCGGCCGCGGGTGCGACCGGTAGCTCGAACGCGAACGTGCTCCCCTTGCCGACCTCGCTGTCGGCATGGATCCGGCCGCCGTGCGCCTCCACGACGGAGCGTGCGATGGCCAGGCCGATCCCGGTCCCGCCGTCCTTCTGGGAGCGCGACGGATCTACCCGGTAGAACCGCTCGAACAATCGCGGGAGGTGCTCCGGCGCGATGCCGGGGCCGGTGTCCGTGACGGACACCTCGCAGGACCCGTTCGCGCGGCGTGCCGACACCACCACGTGACCTCCCGAAGGGGTGAACCGCACTGCGTTGTCCAACAGGTTGAAGAGCACCTGGTGCACCCGCTCGCGGTCCACGAAGATCGGCGGCAAGTCGTCGGGGACGCGATCGTCGATGGCGACGCCGCGTCCCGACCGCGCGACCTCGATCTCGGACAGCACCTGCGACACCAGCGGCCGGAGCGATACCGCCTCCCGCTGGAGCGGCATCTCGCCGGACTCCAGGCGTGAGAGGTCGAGCAGCCGTTCCACCAGCCGGCCCAGGCGCTCCGATTGCGAAAGCATCACCTGCAGCGTCTCGGGGGCAGGCGGTTCCACGCCGTCGAGGAGGTTCTCCAGGTGCGCGCGGAGCGCCGAGATCGGCGTCTTCAGCTCGTGGGACACGTTCGCCACCAGGTCGCGGCGCAGCTGCTCGAGGCTCTCGAGCTCGTCGCTCATGCGGTTGAACGCGGCGGCCAGCTGGCCCACCTCGTCGCGCGAATCCGTGTGCACGCGCTGGCCGTAGTCGCCCCGCTCCATCTTGCGGGCGGCCTGGGCCATGTCGCGCAGCGGCTGCGTCATGCCCCGCGCGAGCCACCGGGCCAGGCCGAGCGCGACCGCCGCCGCCAAGGCGCCCGCCAGGAGGAACTGCCACCAGAAGTCGGCCAGGAACCGGAACGTCGCCCCCACCCTGTCGAACAGCCCGCGTCCCACCGCCGGACGCACCGCGTACACGAGATGGTCGAGCGCTCCGCCGGCCACGACCGGAACGACCGCATACTGCAGCTCCGGCGTGGTCCCCACGTGCACGAGCCCGTCCCGGAACCGAGGCAGCGCCGCCGGCGGAGTTCCGGATAAGACGCTCCCGTCCATCCCGACGGCCACGACCGTCACGTTCTCCGGCGCGCGCGCCAGGGTCCCCGCAGCGTACCGGCGGGCTGCCGAGAGCAGCTGCAGGCGGTCGGCGTTCTGAGAGGTTCCTCGGAGCGCGTAGCCCAGCATGAGGAAGATGAGGACGACCGTGATCCCCACCGCGAACACGATGGTCGAGCCGAGCTTCGCGCGGATCGTGGGAAGCCGATCGAGCGGTCTCATCCGGACTGGTCCTGGAAGGCGTACCCGACGCCGTGGACGGTCCGGATGAACCTCGGCTCCGCACCGTCCTCGCCCAGCTTGCGCCGGATCCGCGCCACGTGCGAATCCACCACGCGGCCGCCCGCGTAGTCGCGGTAGCCCCACACCCGGTCCATCAGCTGCTCCCGGGTGAAGACCACGCCGGGCTCCCGGGCCAGCGTGAGCAGGATCTCGAACTCGAGGGGCGTCAGTTGGACCTCGGTGTCGTCGACCGTGACGCGGCGGCGGGACGGATCGACGACCAGCGCCCCGCGCTCGAGCGACTCGGCCCCGGTCGTGGAGCGGATCCTATCGACCCGCCGAAGGATCGCCCGGACCCGCACCGCCAGCTCGCGGAGCGAGAAGGGTTTCGTCAGGTAGTCGTCGGCACCCACCGCGAACCCGGCCACCTTGTCGGCCTCCTCGGTCCGGGCGGTCAGCATGAGCACCGGAACCCACCGCTCGCGCTGGATCTCCTTGCAGACCTCCAGACCGTCCATCCCCGGAAGCATGAGATCCAGCACGACGAGGTCGGGGTGGATCTCGGCCGAGGCCCCGATGGCCGCGGGGCCGTCGCCGGCCACGACCACCCGGTACCCCTCGCTCTCCAGGCGGGCTCGAACCGCCTCGGCGATCGCCTCCTCGTCGTCCACGACGAGCACGGTCTGCTGGGACACGCCAGCAATCGTATCCGCAGCGTGTGGCAGACCCCCGGGGGGCGTGTTGAGAACTTGTGTCAGCGTGCGCCCCCGGCGCTCCGGCCTAGGGTCTCAGGGGGAGCGGCTTGGCGAAGTCGAGGTAGATCACGGCCACGAAGAGGAGCATGAAGAACGCGGCGACGACGGCCGAGATGGGGATGAGCTTGCGCACGTCGATCTTCTTGCCCCGTACCTTCTCGATGGCCAGGACGGCGATGTGGCCCCCGTCGAAGGGCGGGACGGGGAGCAGGTTCAGCAAGCCGATGAACACGTTCACGAACCCGAAGATCCACAGGATGTCCCAGAACCGCTGCCCCGAGGCGACGTCGCCGGTCAACTGGGACAGCCCCACGGGGCCGGAGACATCGGTCGGCTGGCGCTGGGCGTTCGTGAACAGCAGGTCGGCGATCCGGCCGAGCCCCTGGGGCCCGAAGAGTCGCCCGAGGCTCTTCACGGAGTCGGTCACCGACGTGCCCACCAAGCGGACGCCGCCCGTGAACCCGCCGACCACGCCCGGCGTCTCGCGGGCCTGGGCCAGGAGGACGCCGATCCGTCCGACCTTCCTCCCATCCACGGTGGAGAGCACCGGCGTGAGGCTCACCTCGAACACACGACCGCCGCGCTCGATCCGAAGCGGCACCGGCTCGCCGACGTGACGCCGCGTGTAACGCACGAGCTGAAGATCGGTGGGATCCGAGATCCCGTCGACACCGACGATCCGGTCGCCGGGACGGAGCCCGGCGACGGCCGCCGGGGACGTCTGCCCTCCGAGCTTCGGCGCGACGTCCGCAACCAGGGGGCTGCGGACCGTCGGCTGGCCCACGGCCCCGAGCCAGATCGCGAACAGCAGGAAGGCGAGCACGAAGTGCGTCGCCGGTCCCGCGAAGACCACCAGCGCACGCTGCCAAGCGGGCTTCGCCCCGTAGGTGCGCGGCAGGTCCTCGGGCGCGATCTGCTCGAATGGATTCATCCCCGCGATGCGCACGTAGCCGCCGGCGGGGATCCACTTGAACCCGTACTCGGTCTCCCCCCGGCGCGTCGACCAGATGCGCGGGCCGAACCCCACGAAGAACTCGTCGACCTTGAACCCGAACCGCTTGGCCACGCCGAAGTGGGCGGCCTCGTGCACGATCACCACGAGGATCAGCGAGACGAAGAACACGATCTCGCCGACGGTGCCGGCCATCAGCCCCTCGCGATCATCGGGCCTCGATGATCTCGGCCGCCCGGCGACGGGCCCACGAGTCCGCCCGCTCCAGGTTCACCACCGAGACCACCGACGAGGGCGCCTCGTGCTCGTCGACCACGGCCTGGACCACCTCGACGATGCGCGTGAGGGGGATCTTGCCCTCGAGGAACGCCATGACCGCGACCTCGTTGGCCGCGCTCATGACGGCGGGGAAGGTGAGAGCCAGCTCGCCCACGCGGTAGGCCAGGTCGATCGCGGGGAACGCCTCGCGGTCGACGGGTTCGAACGTGAGCTTCTTGTCGGCCAGCGGCACCGGCTCGATGCCGGTGGCCAGACGCTCCGGCCACGCCAGCGCGAGCTGGATCGGCAGGCGCATGTCCGGCAGCGCGAACTGCGCCAGCATCGTGCCGTCCCGGAACTCGGTAAGCGCGTGCACGATCCCCTCGGGATGCAGCACAACGTGGATCTGCGAGTACTCGAGGTTGAACAGGTAATGGGCTTCGATCACCTCGAGCCCCTTGTTCATCAACGTGGCCGAGTCGATCGTGATCTTCGGGCCCATCTGCCACACGGGGTGCGCCAGCGCCTCCTTGACCGAGGCCCGGGCGAGCTCGCTGCGGGTCCAGCCCCGGAAGGGACCGCCCGAGCCCGTGAGGATCACCCGTTTCACGTCTTCCCGCCGCTCGCCTCGCAGCAGTTGCGCGAGCGCGGCGTGTTCGGAGTCCACAGGGACGAGCCGCTCGGGCTCGCCCTTGATGAGGTCGGTGACCAGCTCGCCCCCGATGACCAGGCTCTCCTTGTTGGCGAGGGCCAGGACCTTACCGCTCTGCAGAGCTGCCAGTGTGGGCGCCAGACCGGCGGCGCCGACCAGTGCGTTCACCACCATGTCGGCTTCGACGTCGCGCGCCAGGCGCTCGGCGGCGTCCGGGCCGACCAGGACCTCCACGTTCGGGACGTTCGTGCCGAGCATCTCCCGGAGGTCCTTGGCGGCCTCCTCGTCGGCCATCGCCACGAACGGCGGGAGGAACTCCCGGATCTGCCCGACGAGGAGCTCGTGGTTCGTGCCTGCCGACAGCCCGACGACCTTGAACCGATCCGGATTGCGCCGGACCACGTCGAGGGCCTGGGTTCCAACCGACCCCGTCGATCCGAGGATGATGAGCGAGCGCATTCCTTCCAAGATTACCCTGGGACGCCGGGATTCAGCGCAACCCGTGGTCAGGCGTCGCCGTGGCGTTCCCTCTACAGGAGGATGAGCCGCATGAACAGGTAGGCGGCCGGCGCGACGAACAGCACGGAGTCGATCCGGTCGAGCACGCCGCCGTGGCCCGGCAGGATGCTGCCCATGTCCTTCAGGCCGAGGTCCCGCTTCAGCAGCGACTCCGCCAGGTCCCCCAGCGGCGCGAAGATCGCGACGACGACGGCCAAGCCTGCCGAGCGTCCGAGGGTCTCCAGCACCCCGACGTACGGCGCCACGGCGCCCACCGAAACGGCGATCACCACCAGCGTGGCGCCCACCGCCCCCTCGATGGACTTCTTCGGGCTTACCGTGGGAGCCAGCGGACGGCTCCCCCACCAGGAGCCCACGACGAACGCGGCGGTGTCGTACACGAACGTAAGCCCGATCACCGAGAGCGTGACCGCCCGCCCATCGGGAGCCTTCAGCATGGCGAGCGCGAAGCCGGCCAGGAGCGGGACGTAGGCCACGCCGAGAGCCGTCAACCCGACGTTGACCACGGTGTGCTTGCGGTGTGGCGCGGGCACGGCCATGTACCAGAGGAACGTGGCGAAGAGCGACAGGACGAGCATCGAGAGCATGGCCGCCTCGCCCCGGAAGTAGCCGGCGGCCAGCACGAGGGCGCCGGATACCAGTCCGAGCGCCGTGGCCGGCTGATGGTGCTGCTTCTGCAGGGCGCGGTAGAACTCGCCCTGGGCCCACAGGACGATGAGCCCCGCCACGACGGCGAAGGCGCCGGCCGCGATCGCGATGCTGCCGACGGCAAGGCCCGCCAGGACAAGGCCGGTGAGGAACGCGGCGGGCACGTCGCGTCCCCCGCGGCGGGTCTCGTGCTCGGCCCCGACCTCCAAGGCGGTGGGCTCCTGCCAGCTCGGCCCTCCGAGGCCCTCCGCCCCCACCCGGACCGTGCGCGCCGGAACGGGCTCCTCCTCCGTCTCGGCGACGGACTCCTCTTCCCCCGCGAACAGGTCCGGCAACGTCGCCGACGGCGGCTCCTCAGGTCCGACGCCCGAAGGTTCCGCCGTCCCCTCGTCGCGGACCGAGGCGGCGAAGTGCTCGGCCGCCGCTTCGACCGCTTCCGGCGACGGCTCCCCCTCGCTCGCGGCGCCCGCCTCCTCGGTGGCTCCCTCGTCCAGCTCTGCCTCAGGGCCCTCCTCCAGGTCGGCGCCCGGAAGATCCACGTACGCGTCGGGGGGCCGGGTGAAGCTCTCCACCGAGATCACCGCCTCCCCCTCCAGCTCGGCCGGCTGCGCCGGCTCCTCTCCAACGTGCGAAGTCCCCAAGACCGACGAGGCCTCGTCCGTCTCGCCCGCCTCTGCCCAGGGCTCCTCCTCGGAGGCTGCCGGTTCGGCCTGCTCGAACAGTCCCTCCTGCCCGGGACCGGGGCCCACCGAGGGCTCCTCGGCGCCGGGCTCGTCGGTCGCAGGCTCCTCGAGCGCGGCGGCGTCCTCGGAGCGCGCCGGCGGAGCGGTGGGGGGCTCGGGCCCCGCCCGCTGCTCGCCCCTGCGGGTCGCGGTCTCGGGCCAGTCCACGTCCTGGATCGGCGCGAAGAACTTGTCGAGATCCTCGAAGAGGTCGTCCTTCTTGTCGCCCTCGGGCACTAGATCTCCTTGAGCTCCTGCTCCTTGTGAGCGATCGTCTCGTCGATCTCGGACACGTGCTGATCGGTCAGCTTCTGGAGCTCCTTCTCCGAGCGCACGAGGTCATCTTCAGAGATTGCGTGCTCCCGCTCAAGCCTTTCGAGCTCTTCCTTCGAATGTCGCCGGATGTTCCGAACGGCAACCCGGCCCTCCTCACCGCGCTGGTGGACGAGCTTCACCAGGTCCTTCCGGCGCTCCTCCGTGAGCTGCGGGAAGGCGAGGCGGATGACGTTCCCGTCGTTCGACGGCGTGATGCCGAGATCGCTCGCCAGGATGGCCTTCTCCATGGCGGAGATGGAGTTCTTATCGTAGGGCTGGATGAGCAGGGTCCGGGGCTCCGGCACGGAGAACGACGCGAGCTGCTGGATGGGCACCTGGGTACCGTAGTAGTCCACCGTGATCCGCGAAAGCAGGCTGGGGGTCGCCCGGCCGGTCCGGATCCCCGCGAGCTCCTCCCTCAAGACCGAGACGGCCTTGCTCATCTTCTCCGAGGCCTCGGCGAGGGCAGACTCGACGGTCATCGGGCGCCTCCGTGGACGAGCGTACCGATCGATTCGCCGGACACCGCCCGCCGGATGTTGCCCTCCCTGCCGAAGTCGAACACGATGATCGGCAGCTTGTTCTCCATGCACAGCGAGATCGCGGTGGCATCCATCACCTGGTAGCCCTCGCGAAGCACGTCGATGTACTCGATCGATTCGAAACGCTTGGCGCCGGGATCGACGTGCGGATCGGCGTCGTAGACGCCGTCCACCTTCGTCCCCTTGAGGATCGCCTCTGCGTGGATCTCGAGCGCGCGCTGCGCGGCCGTGGTGTCTGTGGAGAAGTACGGCGCCCCGATCCCCGCCGCGAAGATCACGATGCGCCCCTTCTCGAGGTGCCGGATCGCGCGCAACGGGATGTACGGCTCGGCGATCTGCGCCATGTGGATGGCCGTCTGCAGGCGCGTGGTCACGTGGATCTTCTCCAGGGCGTCCTGCAGGGCAAGCCCGTTCATCACGGTCGCGAGCATCCCCATGTAGTCCGCGCGGGCTCGCTCGATGCCCGGCGCCTGCCGCCCCCGGAAGATGTTGCCGCCGCCCACCACGACCGCGGTCTGGACGCCCAGATCCACGACCTCGGCGAGCTGGCGGGCGAGGAGGGCGGCGGACTCCACCGAGATTCCGTAGCCGGTGTCGGGGGGAGCGAACGCATCGCCGGAGAGCTTCAGCAGGATCCGCTGGTACGTCGGCCTGGACGGCAGCGCCTGCGCCTCCGGCTCACCCATGCCCGCCCCTCTCAGTCCGATTCCTCGCCAAGCTTGTACCGGACGAAGCGCCGCACGGCAACCTTCTCACCCACCTTCGCCCCGACCTCGTCGAGCAGCTGCTGGATCGTCTTCGAGTCGTCCCTCACGAAGGGCTGATCGAGCAGCACGTGCTCCTTGTAGAACGCCTCGAGCTTGCCCTCGACGATCTTAGAGACGACGTTGTCAGGCTTGCCCATCTCCTTGGCCTGCACCTCGAAGATGTGGCGCTGATCATCCACGATGTCCGCTGGAACGTCGTCCCGCGACAGCCACCGGGGCGGCGGGGGGCTCGCGACGTGCAGCGCGACGTCCCTGGCCAGCTGTGTGAAGTCGTCGGTGTTGGCCACGAAGTCCGTCTCGCAGTTCACCTCGACCAGGGACCCCACGGTGTGGTTGAAGTGGATGTAGCTCTCGACGCGACCCTGGTTCGCGATGCGCGATGCGCGCTTGGCGGCCGACGCGAGCCCCTTCTGCCGCAACAGCTCCACGGCTTTCTCCACGTCGCCGTCCGCGTCCTGCAGGGCCCGCTTGCAGTCCATCATGCCGGCTCCGGTGAGCTCTCGGAGCTGCTTCACCTGCTCCGCGTTGATATCTGCCATTTCAGTCGTCCTTCATCGTCTGAGTCGTGTTCGCAGGCGGTGCGGTGGTCTCGTCGGGCTGGGCCGGCCTCGGGCCCTCGCCGTCGGGTTGGGGGACCGCAGACGCCTCCGCCGCTGCGGTTCGCGCGTCCTGCGCGGGAGCCGCGGGCTCGGGCTCGACCGGGGTCGGCGGCTCCGCCGCGGCTTCGGGGAGGACGTCGGGCTCGGGCTCGATCTCGGGTCCGGAGGCTCTCGTCACCATCTGCTCGCGACCGATCCTGCGACCCTCGGCGATCGCGTCTGCCACCACCCGAGTCACCAGTGCGACCGAGCGGATCGCGTCGTCATTGCCGGGGATCACGTAGTCGACCTCGTCCGGATCGCAGTTCGTGTCCACGATGGCCACCACGGGCAGGCCGAGCTTCCTTGCCTCGTTCACCGCGATGTGCTCCTTCTTCGTGTCGATCACGAAGATCGCGTCCGGCAGGCGTTCGAGATCCTGCATGCCGCCCAGGTTGCGCTCGAGCTTCTCCTTCTCGTGACGGAGCTTCAGGACCTCCTTCTTCGGGAGGAACCCGAAGGCGCCACCGCGCTCCATCTCCCTGAGCTCACGGAGTCGGAGCAGCCGTCGAGAGACCGTCTGGAAGTTCGTGAGCATGCCGCCGAGCCACCGGGTGGTGACGAAGGGCATGCCGACCCGTGCGGCCTCCTCCTCGATGACCTCCTGGGCCTGCTTCTTCGTGCCCACGAACAAGACGATGCCGCCGCGGCGCGCGAGGTCCCGGACGTGCTGGTAGGCCTCCTCGATGCCGACGAGGGTCTTCTCGAGGTCGATGATGTAGATGCCCGAACGCTCCCCGTACAGGTACCTCCCCATCTTCGGGTTCCAGCGCCTGGTCTGGTGCCCGAAGTGGATACCCGCCTCGAGGAGCTCCCGCCTGGTGACCACAGGCACGGTGCTTCCTCCTTCCGGTTGTCTCCTCCGCCCGGATCCGCCCGCCCTCGGCCCGGCGAACCGGGACCCCGAGAGCGATCCTCGGGCGTGCGTGCTCGGCGCGAACGCCGGCGAAGAGGCAGTCTACCAGCGGCTTCCCAGAGCGGCGGACCTCAGCGGCGGCGGAGCTTCACCGGCTGCTCCGGCACGTCCGGCTCACCCGCGATCCAGCGATACGTGAACGCCGCCAGGAAGACGACGTGCAGGACGTTCGCGAGCAGCGCGTACACCCAGGTGGCCAGGGAGGGATTGACCGTGAGATCGCTCGAGCTGGGTGCGAAAGCAACCAGGAGCGGCAGCGACAGGAACACGTACAGCATGGCGAACAGCAGGTTGCGGCTGCCCGGCATCAGCGACGCCCGGGCCGCTCGGCGCATCGTCTCCTGTAGGCGCCGCTGCTCCCGGATGGCGGCGGGCGGCACATAGACGAAGAAGAACATCGCGGCCACCAGGATGGCCACGGAACCGAAGAATCCCAGCCCGGGACCGAGGAACGGCAAGATCACCGTCCCGGCGATCATCAAGCTCATGGCCAGCAGGTTCACGGCCAAGACCGTGGGGAACGCGCGAAGGCCGCGGAGGGCCCCTCCTCCCGGACCGCCCTCCGCCTCCAGATCCTGCACCACGATCCCGGTCACGATGGATACGAACAACGCGCGCACCGCCAGGAACACTGCCCCCCACACGAGACCCGCCACGCCGAAACCGAAGATGGCCACGCCGTTGTAGGTGTCCCAATACGTGCCGATCGGAGGGAGCGCCGTGACGTAGACGAGGCGACCCGCGGGCCCCTCCAGGCCCAGAGCCACCATCCCGAGCCAGCCCCCGAGCACGAACAGCAGCGTGACCAGGAGCAGGACCGGAGACGACCCCACGACGATGAGGCCTCGGCCGAGGCTGCGGGAGATCGATGGCAGCCGGGACTCGCCGGTGCCGCGCGACAGCCATCCCAGGAACCCGGGGACCTCGGGGCGTTCCCGCTCGTGCTCCTTCGTCGCCAGCGCTTTCGAGCCGGCGCCGGACGCCGATTTCGACCGGTGGGAGCCGGCGGAGCTGCGGCCCTTGCGCCGCTTCCTGCTCACGGCGCTTCCCCTTCCTCGTCAGCGTCGAGCCCCTCCCACGCCTCCCACGCCGGCGGGCCGATCCGGTTCGAGGCCAGGCGGATCGGAACGAGCAGCAGCGCGAGGACGATCACGAACGCGATGGCGTAGTTGCCGAACAGACGACCCGCGTCCAGGCGGGTGGGCGAGGGGACGTCGAGGAGCGTCGCGCTCGGATCGTGGACGTAGGCGACCAGGCCCGCGTCGTTCCCGCCCTTGGAGGCCACGACGAGGTTCGGGGTCAGGGCGATCGGACCGATCAGCCCCGGGGAAGGATCGCTCTGCCACACGAGGTTGCCCGAGGTCGTGTCGACCGCCACGAGCCGTCCGTCGTTCAACCCGACGAGGACCGTCCCGCGGGAGACGACCGGCGCGCTTCGGACCACGAGCTGGTTGAACTGGTAGTCCCAGACCCGGGCACCCGTGGCCGGGTCCAGGCGGTAGAGCCCTCCGGACACGTCCACCGCGTAGACGCCGTCCGAGGTGACGGCCGGGGCCGTCACCGGCGAGAACAGGGACAGCGCCAATCGGCTCCACCGCTCCGTGCCGTCCTCAGCGGAGAACGCATGGATCGACCGATCGGCGGCACCGGCCACCACCGTGCCGTCGGCTACGGAGGCAGCCGATCCGGTCGAACCGGCGACGGACGGCGTGAACTCCCAATCCTTGCGTCCGCTCGCCTCGTCGAGTGCGAGAAGTTGGGCCCGCTGGTTGACGGTGTCACGCCCGGCGACGAAGACGCGGCCCCCGGCGACCGCAGGCGGCGCAAGCACGTCGCCGAGCGTCTTCGCGGTCCACGTGATCGATCCGTCGGACACCGAGACCGCATAGACGTTCCCGTCGTCGTCGGCGACGAACGCGGTGGCGCCGTCCACGGCGATGCCGCTGCGACTGGGAGCCTTCAGCGCGGTCCGCCAAAGCTCGGTCCGATCCTTGAGGCTGACGGCGACGAGGCCGACGCCGGCATCCTTCGTCCCGTCGGTGAACAACAGGACGGTCCTGCCTCCCACCGATGCCACCGCGGGCATCGCCAGCGGACCGCCGGTCCTGTCGAGCTTCCAGACCTGCCGACCGGTGGCCAGGTCCACGCCGTACACGGCCGTGGTCCCCACGGTGACGACCGTTCCGCCCTGGACGACCGGCCCCGAGACGGTGCCCTCGGAGGGCCGGAAGGTCCACGCCTGCCGGTAGGGCGGCAACGGCCCGGAGGCCAACGATCCCTCATGGGCGGCGCCACCTTGGAACTGCGCCCAACCGGCTGTGGACGACTGGCTCAGCGCGGGCGCGGCGCCGAGCAAGATCATGGCCGACGCGACGAGCGCGGCGTTCGACATACGTCGGATCGGATGACGGAGCAGGCAGGACCTCCCAGGCGCGGCCGGCCCATTGTAGGCGCCCGCCCTCTACGGCGACCTCGGCCACCGGCGGGGAGCCAAGCGGCGCCAGCGAGACGATGTCCGCGACGCTGGGCGGCAGGAGGAGATCGAAGGGATCCACGTAGACGCCGTCGAGCTTCGCGCCGAAGTGCAGGTGCGCCAGGGCGGATCCCGGGTGGCCGAGTCCCGACGACGCGACGACGTCACCGGCCGCGACCACGTCGCCCTTGCGCACCATCACGGCCGACAGCCAAGAGTACGTGCTGGCGAGGCCGCCACCGTGATCGATCGAGACGAACAGCTCGCCCCCGACCGGACCCGCGAACGAGACCACTCCGCCGGCGGTCGCGTGGACCGGTGTCCCGACCGCGGTGGCGATGTCGATGCCGCGATGGCCCGACCCGTAGGGGGTCTCCGGAGGGTCGAACCCACGGATCACCGGCCCGACCACGGGCCAGGTCCAACCGCCCGCCGCGACCGCAGGAGGAACGGGCAAGAGATCGATCGCCGATGCGAGCACGAGCAGCACGAGGAAGAGGAGCCAGGACCGCATGAGCCGCGGCACGTCGACCTCCCGGGAGACGGAATCCAACCGAAGGCAGAGGCTACGCGCGGCCGGGTTCCGGCGCAGTGAACGAGATCACATCGGCTGCGCCCGGGCCCGGGCGATGTCCCGTCGGGGCCTCCGGAGGTTCAGTCCGACTCGACGAACTGGAGGCGGAGCTGGTTCACGGCCTTCGTGTGGATCTGGCACACGCGGGACTCGGTGACGCCGAGGATCTCGCCGATCTCGGCGAGGGTGAGGCCTTCGAAGTAGTAGAGCGTGACCACGATCTTCTCTCGCTCCGACAGCGAGTTGATGGCCGCCGCGAGGAGACCGCGTGTCTCCTGCCCCTCGAGCCCGGTGGTCGGGTCCACCCCCTTGTCGGCCAGGGTGTCGAGCAGCGAGACCTGCTCGCCGCGGTCGCTGCCCACCGACAGGAGCTCGTCGAGCGCCAGCACGGAGACGAACGAGATCTGGTTGATCACGTCGTGCAGCTCCGGGATCGAGACGCCGAGCCGCTCGGCCATCTCGCGCTCGGTGGGCGCGCGCTTCAGCATGGTCTCGAGGTCCTGGTATGCCTTCTCGATCTCGCGCGCCTTGAACCGGACGGAACGCGGCACCCAGTCCATCGCGCGAAGCTCGTCGATGATGGCGCCCTTGATCCGCGGGATCGCGTACGTCTCGAACTTGTTTCCGCGGGCCGGCTCGAACTTCTCGAGAGCGTCGATGAGGCCGAACATGCCGTAGGAGACGAGGTCCGCCTGCTCGACGCTGGCCGGCAGACCGGTTGCCACCCGGCTCGCCACGTACTTCACGAGCGGCGCGTAGTGCAGGATCAGCCGCTCGCGCGCCTCCGCCGGATGGCTTCGCTTGAACTCCTCCCAGAGCAGCCCGAGCTCGTCCGGCCGGCGATCGGGCTCGGCCGTCGCGACGGCCGAGCGGGGGCGCTCCCGTACCGCGGCCTTCACCGCGGCTTTCGCCCCCTTCTGGACCTTGCCGGTCTGCTTCGCCTTCGCCGTCTTCGCCGTCTTCGCCGTCTTCGCCGTCTTCGTGCCTCTCTCAGGCCGGCCGCCGCTGCTCGCGTTCGTGCGCACTGCCGTCAAGCCCTCGGGTGGCTCTGCCGGTAGGCATCGAAGAGCCGCGCACGTGACACGTGCGTGTACCGCTGCGTGGTGGCCACGCTGGCGTGACCGAGCAACTCCTGGACCGCGCGGATGTCGGCTCCTCCCTCGAGCAGGTGCGTCGCGAACGAATGCCTGAGCGTGTGCGGCGTCACCCGGCGCCCCGAAAGCGTCAGCTGAGCGTATCGTCCCACAACCCGCCGGATGTCGCGCGCGGTCATGGGATGTCTTCGGCGGTTGCAGAACAGGGCCGGGTCGACCGCGGGTGCGAGCACGGGCCGGCCGTCACGCAGGTAATCCCGCACGGCCTCACGCGCGAAGTCCGAGATCGGAAGCTCCCGCTCCTTCGACCCCTTGCCCATCACGAGCATGCGGCCGCGAGCAAGATCGAGCCGGTCCACCGTGAGCCCGGCCACCTCTCCAACCCGCAGGCCCGAGCCGTACATGAGCTCCAGGATCGCCGAGTCGCGGAGCGCCACGGCTCGATCCAGGTCTGCGTGGCCGGCCTGCACCGCCGGGGCCTCGACGAGGCGAGCGGCTTCGGCGGGCCGCAGGACCGTGGGGAGCCGGCTCGCGACCTTCGGCCGGCCGAGCGTCGCGGCCGGGTCGCTGGCCACGAGCCCGCGTCCGGCCGCCCACCGGTAGAAGGTGTGGATCGCGCCCACCCGCCGGGCGATCGATGCCCGAGCGTACCCCAGCGTCACCTGCTGAGCGAGGAACCGCCGGAGCTGCGCGTAGGTGGCCTCCACGAGCGGCACCCCTTGGCGGTGCAGGAACGTGGCCAGCTGTCGCACGTCCCGCCGGTAGGCGGCGACGGTATGTCCAGACAGGCGGCGCTCGAGCGACAGATGATCGACGAACGCGTCGATCAGCGCGGCCTCGGGACGGGGAAGGTCCTCCCGCGGTGTCATCGTTCCTTCCGGTATCGGATCTGCGGGCTCCTTCCTACCAACCACCGAACCCAGGTTCAACCGTTCCGGGGTAGACGACGCCCGGCGGAGGCGCCCGAACCCGTAGGATTCGCCCGTGGACGGCTTCGAGCTGGACCTCGTGGTCACCCTCGGTCTCGGTGACAACAGCTACGTGCTGTCCTCTGGCGGGGAGGCGATCCTCGTGGACCCCCAGCGCGACGCGGAGCGACTCCTCGGCGCAGCCGAGGACCGCCGCGCCGAGGTGAGGTACGTGCTGGAGACGCACGTCCACAACGATTACGTCTCGGGCGCCGCCGAGGTGCGGGCGTCGACCGGCGCGGCGGTGGTGGGGCCAGCCGCCGCGCGATACCGGTTCCCGTACGCGCCGATGGCAGAAGACGACGAGCTCCGGATCGGCGCGGTCACGCTGGTGGCGATGGAGACGCCCGGCCACACCCCGGAGCACCTCGCCTACGCCCTGATCCCGGACGGCCGGGACGGGCCGGTCGCGGTGTTCACGGGGGGAAGCCTGATCGTCGGGAGCGCGGGGCGAACCGACCTGCTCGGTCCGGAGTGGACCGACCGGCTGACCCGCGCGCAGTTCAGGACCCTTCGGCGCCTCGGGTCCCTCCCCGGATCCGCCCAGGTCCTACCCACCCATGGAGCGGGGAGCTTCTGCGCCACGGCGGCGCCGCAGGAGGACCGGACCTCGACCATCGAGCGGGAGCTGGCGTCGAACCCCGTCCTGGCAGAGCCGGACGAAGAGGCGTTCGTGCGCAGGCAGCTGTCGGGGCTCATGGCCTTCCCCACCTACTACGCGAACATGGCGCCGATCAACCGCGCGGGGCCGAGCGTGTCCGGCGGCGTGCCGATCACCGAGCCGATCTCACCGCAAGCGGTGGCGGGGCACGCGGCCGAAGGCGCCTGGATCGTGGACGTGAGGGACGGCTCCGACTTCGCCGCCGCGCACATCCCCGGCTCGCTCAACATCCCGCTCGAGGAGTCGTTCGCGAGCTACGTGGGGTGGCTGCTGCCGTTCGACGACCCGCTCGTCCTGGTTGCGCCCGAGCCGCCGGGCGAGGCCGTGCACGAGGCGACCCGCCAGCTGTTCCGGATCGGGTACGAGCGGGTCCTCGGCTCCTTGCGGGGCGGCATCGAGGCGTGGCGGCGCTCGGGGCGGGAACTCCGCGCCTACCCCGTGGCCACGCTGGACCAGCTGCTCGCCCTCGCCGGCCGGGAGGTGTCGAGGATCCTCGACGTCCGTCAGGCTCCCGAGTGGGAGGCGGGGCATCTGGACGGCAGCCGGCACGTGTTCGTCGGCGACCTCCCGGAACGGCTCGATGGGTTCGAGCACGACCGAGAAGTGGTGGTGGCGTGCGCCAGCGGATACCGATCGTCGATGGCGGCGAGCCTCCTGGATCGCGCGGGCGTGCCCGTGCGAGTGGTGGCGCGGCGCGGCGTGCCGGACGCGCTGCGGCGGCGGGCCGGGCTGCGCTCCCTTCAGGACTCGCCGTAGACGATCGGCAGGAACGTGCTCACCCAGCGGTCCCACTCGCGAGGATCCCGGTACACGTAGTAGTCGCGGGCTCCCCCGCCCGCATCGGAGCCTTCCGCGTTCAGCCGGGCGAGCTCCGGGCCCGGGAACACCAGCGGGCTGTTCGCCACCTCGCGATCCCCGAACTCACCGGCGATGATCGCGCGGGCGTCCGGGACGGGGGTGATGTACCAGACCCAGTCCGCGATCATCGCGGCAACCTTGGGCTGGTACACGAAGTCGATGTACTCCATCGCATCCACCGGATGCCGCGCTCCGGCCGGGATCATCATGTTGTCGGTCCAGAGCATGGCGCCCTCGTCGGGCACCACGAAGCGCATCTCCGGATGGCCCAGCGCGTTGATCTGGAAGATGTCGCCGGACCAGGCCATCGTGGCCCAGGTGTCCCCCCGAGTGAGCGCGTCCACGTATCCCTGGTCGTAGTAGCGGGGATGGACCACGTCGCGCTGCCCTCGGAGGGCGTCGGCCGCCTGCGCCCAGTCCTGCGGCGTGGAGGCGGCCGGGTCGACGCCGATGGCGAGCAGCCCGAAGCTCCCCAGCTCGGTGGTGTCGCTCATCATGCCGACCCTGCCCTGCAGGGCCGGATCCCACAGATCCCGGACGCTGCGCGGCTCCCGCCCGAGGGCCTCCGTCGCTCTCGGGCTGAACGCGATCCCCGTGAGACCCGACTGCCAGGCGACGGTGTACCGGTTCCCCGGATCCCACGATGGGTCCTGGACCAGCGGGCCGGCGTACACGGCGAAGTTCCCCAGGTAGGAGTGGTCGAGCGGGATCAGCCACCCCGACTCCATCATCTCGGTCACCTCGGGGCCGTTCGTGAGGACGATCAGGTCGTAGCCGATGCTGTTCCCCGCGCTGAGCTGCGGCCGGATCTCCTCGAAGAACGACGGCGTATCCTTGATCGGCCGGTAGTAGTTGACCCGGATCCCGGTCTCGCGCGTGAAGAGTTCGAGCGACGGGCGGCGGTCGAAATGGCGGTCGATGTAGTACGGCCAATTCGCGAAGTCCAGGACGCCGGCCCGCGACCGCTGCGACCACCAGCGATCCCAGTTCGGTGAGGGCGAGGGCCGTGCCGTGCGGCCGGGCTCGCACGCCGCAGCCAACCCCGTCAGCGCCAGCGAGCCGGCACCCAGGCCCGCGCGCCTCAGCAGCTCGCGCCGGGTGAGAGCGGGGTCCCACCGCGACCCAGAACGCGCGGCGTCTTCCCTCGAGCTCTCGCGCCGGCCGGTCTGGCCTTCTGGGGGTTGCATCGCGCCCCTCCCTCGCCTCATCGCACACGCCCGTGGGCGCGATCGCGACCAAGCGTCGCCGGTTCCTTTCGGGTTCGGCAGTCGGGGTTTTCCCCCAGGGCGCGAGGGACTCCCAGCTGCCATACACTTGTCAACTTGAGCCGCGCGAGGATCCTTCTCAGGCGAGATCCGAGGTATCGGTCCCGCTACCGGTTGATCACAAGGCTGGCCGAGGACGCTTCGGGCAGCCTGTGGACCGCGGTGCTCACGGGCCTCGGCAAACCCGTGACGGTTCACCTCCTGTCGGGTCCCGAGACCCTAGATCCGACCTTCGGCCACGACTTCTCGGAGCGGATGCAGGCCATGTTCCCCTGGCCCGACCATCCGAACGTCGCCGCCGTCTTCAACTACGGCCGCGACGAGCGAGCGCGGGCCTTCTTCGTCCTCATGGAACCGCTCACGGGTGAGACCCTCGGCAGGCGGATCGAGCGCTCCCCCTGCCTACCGCCACCCGAGTCGCTCCGGATCGCAGCGGCGGTTGCCCGGGGCCTCGAGGTCGTCCACGGCCGAGGGATCGCCCACGGCCGGCTGCGTCCGGACAGCGTACTGCTCACCCGGGACGGCGGCGTGAAGCTCCTGGGTCTCGGCGTTCCTCCGGATCGGCCGGGCCGGGACACGCCCGAGGACGACATCGCGGCGCTCGCCGGCGTCGTCCACCAGATGCTCGTGGAAGATCTGGACGCGCGGGCCCTCGACCGAACGACCGACCTGCCTCCGCGGGCGGCCGGCCCACCCTTCCCCGGCCTTCCCGCCGAGGTCCGGCAGCTGCTCGAGCGGTGCCTGGACCCCACCCCGACCGTTCGGCCGACGGCGTCCGACCTGGCCAGCGCCCTGGGGGGCGCGGCGCACCCCCTGGCCACCCGGTCCGTCCGGTCGCCCGGCTCCGAGGATGCGCGGCCGGTGACCCAGGCGCGGGATCCCGGGACGGCTCCCACTGTCGCCGGGGCGGCCGTGGGCCCGGTCGTCGAGGACGACGCGGTGGCCGTCGAGGACGACACCGTGGCCGCGGTCCCCGACTCGACCTCGACGGAGCGCCCCGAGCGTCGGCGGCGCCGGCCCGTGGGACGGTGGATCGCCGGATTCGCGATCTTGAGCGCGATGGCGGTGACCGTCTCCATCGTTCTGGCGTCGCGAGGAGGCGAGGATCCGCTTCCCGACCGGCGGACGCCTCCTGCCTTCGAGGGAACCACGGTCCCGGACGTCCTCGGGTTGTTGCTGGCAGAGGCGGAGGATCTTCTCGGGAAGGCCGGTCTCCAGGTGACCGGGGTCCGGGAGGTCGCGGGCAAGCCGGGGTTCGTCGTGAGGACCGATCCGACCCCCGGGGAGGCCGTTCGCATGGGTGCCTCCGTCACGGTCTTCGTCGGGCGATCACCGCCCTCGGGGTGATCCGACGACCCTCGTGACGCCCGACCCGGAGCGCTCAGGCGCCGAGCGGCAACCTGGGCTCGAAGCGCCCACCCGAGCTCCGTACGAGACCCTTCAGCTCGAGCTGCATGAGCAGCGGGACCACTTCGGCCACGGTCACCCCCAGGGCCCGGGCCACGGTCTCGGGCAGGACCGGGCCCGTCATCGCGTCGAGGGCCGCCTGCTCCACGAGGGTCAGCACCGGCGGCGGGGCCGGCCCCAGCACGCGCGCGAGCTCCAGATCCGAAAGGAGATCCTCGACGTGACGGATCAATCCGGCGCCGTCCCGGATCAGAGCATGGGGCGCCGCCGAGAGCGGATTGCTCACGGCGCCGGGGACGGCATAGACGTCCCGCCCGTGCTCGAGCGCATGGCGGGCCGAGATCAAGGATCCGCTCCGCTCCCGCCCCTCCACCACGACGAGCGCTGCGCACAGACCGGCGATGATCCTGTTGCGCGCCGGGAAGCGCTGCGGCTCGGCGGGGACGCCCGGCGGGTACTCGCTCACGATGGTGCCCTCCTGCTCGATCCGCCGCAACAGCCCGCGGCTGCCCGGCGGGTACGCCAGGTCGATCCCACAGCCAAGCACGGCCACGGTCCGGCCGCCCACGTCGAGGGCTCCCTCGTGGGCAGCGGCGTCGATGCCTCGGGCGGCACCGCTCACGATGACGGCGCCCGCGGCCGCGAGCTCGCGTCCGAAGCTCCGGGCGAGCTCCCGGCCGAGGTCGCTGCAGTTGCGCGCCCCGACCACGGCGATCGTTCCGCTCTGGATCGGAGGCGAAGCCCCACGAACGAACAACCACCCCGGCGGGTCCCGGAGGTGCTCGAGCTGCGGTGGGTACTCGCGGCTCCCCCAGACGACCAGCCGTGCCCCACACGAGCGAAGCTCCCCATCGATCCGAGCGGCATCCAGCGAGCGGGAGAACCGGACGTCGAGCTCGCTCCCAGCCCGGCCCTCTCGGATCGCCGCGAGGCAGGCCACCGCCGTGCCTTCTTCTCGCGCGAGGGCCAGCAGGTCGGCCGGCCTCTGCCCCCGCAACGCCGACAGGACCAGCACCGCACGCCGCTCGGCGGGGTCGCGACCGAATCCCACGGGCCAACCCGTCCGCTCAGCCGGCACGTGCCAGTCCCCCACCCGCGACGTCCATGCGATACGAGAGGGCCTCGGCCACGTGGTCGGAGCCGACCTCGGCCGCGCCCGCCAGGTCGGCCACGGTCCTGGCGACCTTGATCGCGCGGTCGAAGCCCCTGCCGGTCAGCGCAAGCGTGTCCACGGCCCGGGCCAAGAGGTCCCGTGCGGGATCGGAGACCCGGGCGAGCCTCCGGGCCAGCGGACCGGGCAGCTGCGCGTTGCAGGGATAGCCGAGCTCCGCGTACCGATGGCGCTGCACCTCGCGCGCCTCCTCTACCCGTCGCCGGATGGCCTCCGACGCCTCGCCGGGCTCCTCCTCGAGGAGCTCGCGGCGGGAGAGCCGGGGAACGGAAAGGCGGATGTCGATCCGGTCGAGGAGGGGCCCCGAGAGCTTCTGACGGTAGACCTCCACCCGGTGGGTGATGCAGCTGCACTGCCGGCGAGGATCACCCTCGTAGCCGCACGGACACGGATTCGCCGCCGCCACGAGCGTGAACCGCGCGGGGAACTCGACCGTCCCGGCCACCCTCGTGACCACGACGTGACCGTCTTCCAGCGGCTGGCGAAGCGCCTCGAGGGCGTCCCGACGGAACTCGTTCAACTCGTCCAGGAACAGGACACCGTGGTGGGCCATCGACACCTCGCCCGGACGAACGAACCCGCTTCCCCCTCCGAGCATCGCGGGGAGCGAGATCGAGTGATGCGGGGCGCGGAACGGTCGGGCCGCGACCAGTCCTCCTCCCGGCAGGATGCCCGCCACCGAGTGGAGCTGCGTGACCTCCAGGGCCTCGCTCCGCGACAGGGTCGGCAACACGGTGGCCAATCGCCGGGCCAGCATGGTCTTGCCGGCCCCCGGCGAACCCATCAGCAGCACGTTGTGCCCGCCCGCCGCAGCCACCTCCAGCGCCCGCCGGGCCTGCGCCTGCCCCCGGACCTCGGCGAAGTCCACCTGATGAGCCGGCGCCGGGGACGGCCGTCGCTCCGCCGTGCCCGGCTCCCATCGTCCCCGAAGGAAGGCGACCACGTCGGCGAGCGCGGGAGCGCCCACGACGTGTAGGTCCTCCACCAGCGCGGCTTCGCCAGCGTTCGCCTCCGGGACCACGATGCCGGCCAGCCCCGCCGAAGCCGCGGCGATGCTGGCCGAGAGCACACCGGGTGTCGGGATCAGGGACCCCTCGAGCGCGAGCTCGCCGAAGAACGCGTAGCGGCCGAGCCGTTCCACCGGCACCTGCGCCGAGGCCGCGAGGACGCCCATGGTCACTGGAAGGTCGAGTCCGGGCCCATCCTTACGGAGGTTGCCGGGCGATAGGTTCACCACGATCCTGCGGAGCGGCCACTCGAGCCCCGAGCTCTCCACCGCGGGCCGGATGCGGTCCCGGGCGTCGTGGACCGCGGCACCGGGTAGACCCGTGAACGACACGGAGGGAAGCCCTCGTCCGATATGCGCCTCGACCACGACCGGGTGGCCCCGAACCCCCACGATGGTGACACCCGATACCCGTCCGTACACGACCGGGCGACCCTAGCGTCCCGCACTGACACCCCCCGCCTGGACGGAGCCGCATCTGCCGATGGGCGGGCGGGCCACGGCCTCAGAAGGCGTCCTCGAAGAGCACCACGTCGTACGTCGTGGACCGCTGCCGGACACTGGCGACGTCGAAACGCAGACGGGCGTGCGCCGGCCGGCACGTCACCATGAACAGGTCGGCGAGACTCCTCAGCTTCCTGCGCTTGGCCTGCGTGACGGCCTCGAAACCGCCACCGAAGACGTCCCCGCTGCGGGTCTTCACCTCGCAGAAGACCAGCAGTTCGCCGCGCTCGACGATCAGGTCGATCTCGCCGAGCCGGCACCTCCAATTCCGGGCCACCGGACGGAACCCCTTGCCGAGGTACAGAGCGAGCGCGGCGTCCTCGCCCGCACGGCCGCGCGCGGCGCGGATGTCCGGCGGCAAGGAGGGCGACGTGTCCACCGGCCGAACCTACCCCCGGTCGCCGACACGGGCGCGCGCGGACTCAGACCGGGAGCGGCGGATCCTCGGGCAGCGTCCCGTCGGACAGGGCCGTTCCGGGCAGCGGCTCGTCGCGGCGAAGCTCCTCCACGTTCACGTCGCGGCGGGTAAGCACCCGCACCTTGGTGACGAAGCGGCCCGTCCGGAACATGTCCCAGACCCAGGCGTCCTGGAGCTCGACCTCCACCCATCCGTCGTCGCGGGGCCGGACGTCCACCCGGTTCGCGAGGTAGAAGCGGCGCTCGGTCTCCACGACGTACGCGAACATCGGGACCACGTCCCGGTACTCGTGATAGAGCTCGAGCTCGCGCTCCTCCTCGAACCGCTCGATGTCGTCGTCGTGGTTCATCCAGCCTCCTCGGGCCCGGACTCGATCCACCCCTCGTCCGTCGCGTCCGGGATCACCACGACGCCCCCGCCGACGCCCTTGAACGACAGCCGGTGGATCGGGCACGGGCCCAGCTGCGCGATCGCCCTGCGATGTTCGGGCGTACCGTACCCTCGATGCCGGTCGAAGCCGTAGTCCGGGAACCGGCGGTGGTATCGATCCATGATGCGATCTCGGGTCACCTTCGCCACGATCGAGGCCGCCGCCACCGAGGCCGTCACCGCGTCGCCCTTCTTCATGGCCAGGCTCGGGAGGGGCAAGCGGCGGATCGGGAAGCCGTCGGTCAGCACGTAGTCCGGCACCACCGCCAGCTCGAGCACCGCCCTGCGTAGGAGCCACAGGTTCGAACGGTGCAGCCCCCGGTGGTCGATCCGCGAGGGCGTCGCCCGCTTCACGCACACGGCCACGGCGCCCCGCAGGATCCGCTCGTACCCCACCTCGCGCTGCGATCGTGTGAGGACCTTCGAGTCGCCGAGCCCGACGAGATCGAAGTCCTCCGGCAGGATCACCGCCGCCGCCACGAGGGGGCCGGCGAGCGCGCCGCGACCCGCTTCGTCGGCCCCGGCGATCGCGCGGAACCCCTGCGCCCGCAGCCGGCGTTCGTACCGCCCGAGATCGATCCCTAGTGCAGCCACCCGATCCGCGAAGGCGGCCAGATCTTGACGAACGCCTTCCCTACCACCTTATCGAGTGGGACGAAGCCGAGCCCGAACCTCGAGTCGTTGGAATCGGTCCGGTTGTCACCCAGCACGAACAGGTCCCCGGCTGGAACGCGCACCGGGCCGTACGGACGGGTGTCCGGCGGACCGTGCAGGTACGGCTGCCCCACGCGCTTCCCGTTCACGAACAGCTTGCCGTTCCGCAGCTCCACGGTGTCTCCGGGGAGGCCGATCACGCGCTTGATGAAGTCCTCGTCGGCCGGCCGGGCGAACCCAAGCCCCTCCGACAGCCAGTGCAGGATTCCCCCAACGATCCCGCGATCGGGCTGCGGCGCGGGGTGTGGATCCTGGAACACGATGATGTCCCCCCGGTGCGGGTGGTAGAAGAGCTTCTCCACCAGCACCCGGTCGCCGGGCATCAGCGTGGGCTCCATCGATCCTGAGGGGATGTAGAAGGCCTGGATCGCGAAGGTCTTCAGGAGGATCGCGAGAGCGAATGCGAGGACCACGAGCACCGGGAGCTCGCGCAGGAACTCCCAGACGCCGCGATCGTCGGACTTCGCGGAGCCGGAGGCCCATGCGTCGGACGACGCGGGCCGATCCGAGACCTCAGGCTTGTTCGTCGCCCTCAGCCGCCCGGGCCGGTTCCGCCTCAGCCGGTTCCGCCTCGCCTGCCTCCTCGCCGGGCGCCTCGGGCTCGGGACCGGGTTCGGGCTCCGTCGCTGCCGCCCGCAGGGCGGCGAGCTCCCCGCCCTCGATCCGCCGCTCCTTGATGCGCGCCTTCTTCCCGCGGCGCTCACGAAGGTAGTAGAGCTTGGCCCGGCGGACACGGCCGTGGATCACGACCTCGAGCTTGGCGATCGAGGGCGAATGGACGGGGAAGGTCCGTTCTACGCCGACCCCGAACGAGATCTTCCGGACGGTGAAGGTCTCCTGGAGGCCGCCGCCCTGGCGGCGGATCACGACGCCCTGGAAGACCTGCACCCGCTCGCGGCCCGCCTCCACCACGCGGACGTGCACGCGCACGGTGTCGCCCGGGCGGAACGGTGGGATGTCCGCGCGCAGGTACTGCTTGTCGACGAGATCTGTGGCCTTCATGGCGGGAAACGGATGATAGCAGGTGGTCCGAACCGCCCGGCTCAATCCTCCAGCAGGTCGGGCCTGTTGCGGCGGGTCTTCTCGCGGGCGGCCTCCCGGCGCCACCGCTCGATCTCGGCATGGTTGCCGGACAGCAGCACGTCCGGAACCCCCATCCCCCGGAACCGCGCCGGGCGCGTGTAGTGCGGGTGGTCGAGCAGCCCGTCCTTTCCGAACGAATCGCGCTCGTGCGACTCCTCCCTGCCGATCACGCCGGGCACCAGCCGCGTGACGGCCTCGAGCAGGACCATCGCCGGAACCTCTCCCCCGGAGAGCACGTAATCTCCGATCGAGACCTCCTCGGCCGGCAGACCCCGGGCGACGCGCTCGTCCACGCCCTCGTAGCGTCCGCAGAGCAGCACGAGCCACGGCTCTTTCGCGAGCTCGCGTACGAGCGGCTGGTCGAGCCGGCGCCCGGCCGGGGAGAGCAGGAGCACTCGCTTCGGCCGCTCGCCCAGGGATTCGACGGCCGCGAAGACGGGCTCGGGCTTCATGACCATCCCGGGCCCGCCCCCGTAGGCCTCGTCGTCGACCTGGTGGTGCTTGTCGGTCGTGAAGTCGCGGAGATCATGGACCCACACGTCGATCACGCCGCCCTCGACGGCCTTGCCGAGCAGGCTCTCGCGCAGCGGGCCCTCGAAGATCCCAGGGAAGATCGTGAAGACGTCGATCCGCACGACCGCAGGCTAGCGCGTTGCCGATCGGCCGGAGTGATGACCCACGAGCGGGCGGGGGGAAGGTCGTCGGGCCACTCGAGGGCGCCCCACCTGACCCCGCGCGGCCGCCGATACACTCTCACGTCATGAGCTCCGCACTCGAACCGATCGGGGTCATCCGAACAGCTGCCTCCGACGAGGAGGTGAAAGCCTCGGCGGAGGATCTGGAATCCTCGATCGAGGTGTTCGAGCCGTTCGAGCCGGCCCTTGCCGGGATCGACGGGTTCTCGCATCTATTCGTCCTGACGCTCCTCGATCGGATCGGCGAGCAGGGCCGCACCACGTTCCAGGTCAAGCCGCGCGGCCTGCTCCGCCTCGGCCTTGCCCTGGACGAGCTCCCCACGATCGGTGTGTTCGCTTGCGACTCGCCGGTCCGGCCCAACCCCATCGGCCTGAGCGTCGTGCGGCTGGCGGGGCGGGACGGGCGCGTGCTCACCGTCCGAGGTCTCGACGCGTTCGACGGCACGCCGGTCCTCGACATCAAGCCCTACGGTCCCGACCGCATCGTCGCGGATCCGGCGGTTCCGGCGTGGCACCGCGACCTGTCCGAGAAGGCGGGAACCAGGCGCATCTGAGGTTCTCGGCCCCCCTATGCCTCCGGCACCGTGAGGCCCGGGACGGGGCGGACCACGACCCGCTTCGAGCTGACGTCGACCGAGACGATCACGTCGCGCAGCGCCGGGATCAGCGTCTCGCGGCCGCCCTCGTCGACGGCGCTCCAGACGTCGTTCGCCGCGGTATGGATCACCTCGCGGAGCTCGCCGAGGGGCCGTCCGTCGTCGGTGAGCACCGCGCAGCCCACCAGCTGGTGGTCCCACCACGACCCCTCGGGCAGCGGTGGCGACATCGATTCCGGCACGAACAACATGTGGCGTGCCATCCGCTCCGCCGCGGTGCGGTCGGGCACCTCCTCGAACGTCACGAGCAATCCCGCGCGGTGACGTCGGGATGTCGCCACCGTGAGCCTGCGGCCGTCCTCGAGGAACACGACGGCCCCCGGCGCGAACCGGTCCTGGACTTCAGAGAGGACGAGCAACGACACCTCCCCCTTGATCCCGTGGGCGCCGGTGATGCGGCCGACCGCGACGGCCGGCTGGTCCATCTCAGTCGACGATCTCGACGGCGGCGTGGATGCGGTCCCGCACCGCCGCGGCCTTCACCACGGCGCGGATGGCTCGCGCGGTGCGCCCGCCCTTCCCGATGACCTTGCCCATGTCCTCGGGGTCGACCGACAGCTGCAGGAACACCCCACGGTCGTCGGTGGTCTCGGTGACCCGGACGGCGTCGGGGTTCTCCACGAGCTCCTTCGCGATGAACTCGAGGAGCTCCCTCACGAGGCCGCCTTCGACCCCTTCCGCTCGGCCTCGAACTTCTCCCAGATCCCCGCCTTCACCAGCAGGTTCTGGACGGACTGGCTGGGCTGGGCCCCGACCTGGAGCCAGTGCATCGCACGCTCCTCGTCGATGTCGATCAACGAGGGCTCGTCGAGCGGGTGGTACTTCCCGATGTTCTCGATGAACCGGCCGTCACGCGGACTGCGCTGGTCGGCCACCACCACTCGGTAGAACGGACGCTTCTTGGCGCCCATCCTCCGCAACCTGATCCGTGTCGCCATCCTTCGCTCCTTACGGCATCCCGGGCATCTTCGGCATGCCCGGGATCCGCGGCATGCGCTTTCCGCCCATCATCGACTTCATCATCTTCTTCGTCGCGTCGAACTCCTTCAGGAGCGAGTTCACGTCGGCCGTCGTGCTCCCCGACCCGCGGGCGATCCGCAGGCGCCGGGACCCACCGATGATAGCGGGGTTCCGGCGCTCCTCCCCGGTCATCGAGCAGATGATCGCCTCGGCCCGGGCCAGCTGGCCCTCGTCCACCTGACCGGCCAGATCTTTCAGGGCGTTCTTGCCGCCGGGCACGCCGGGCAGCATCGCCAGCAGGTCCTGGAGCGGCCCGAGCTTGCGCATCTCGCGCATCTGGACCAGGAAGTCCTCCAGGGTGAACCGGGCCTCCATCATCTTCTTCGCCGCCTCGGCCGCCTGCTCGGCGTCGAGGTTCTCCTGGGCCTTGTCGATGAGCGAGAGGACGTCGCCCATCCCCATGATCCGTGAGGCCATCCGGTCCGGGAAGAAGGGCTCCATGTCGGCGGGCCGCTCCCCCGTCCCCACGAAGAACACCGGCCGGCCGGTGACGGCGGTGATCGACAGGGCGGCCCCGCCCCGAGCGTCGCCGTCGAGCTTGGTGAGGACGAATCCGGTGGTGTCGACCTCGCGCATGAATGCCCGCGCCTGCACCACGGCGTCCTGCCCGGTCATGGCGTCACACGCCATCAGGACGTGGTGGGGTCTGATGGTGTCCCGAACCCGGCGGGCCTCCTTCATCATCTCGTCGTCCACGTGCAGACGGCCGGCCGTGTCGACGATCACCACGTCCAGGCCCTCGCGTCCTGCCTGCTTCGTCGCGCTCTTCGCCACCTTGACGGGATCCTTGCCGTCCGAGACGACGGGGACGCCGATCTCGCCGCCCAGCGTGAACAGCTGCTCGACGGCGGCTGGTCGCTGCAGGTCGGCGGCGACCAGCAGCGGGTGCTTGCCCTTCTCCTTCAGCATCCGGGCGAGCTTCGCGCAGGCGGTGGTCTTCCCCGATCCCTGTACACCGGCCATCATCACGACCGCGGGCTTCGCCGAGGGAAGCGTGAACGGCACCTGGGTGCCCCCCATCGTGGTCTGCAGCTCGTCCCGCACGACCTTGACCACCTGCTGGGCGGGGGTGAGGCTCTTCATCACCTCTTCGGACAGCGCCCGGGCGCGCACGCGGTCGAGGAGGTCGTCCGCGACCTCGACGGCGACGTCCGCCTCGAGCAGCGCCGAACGCATGTCCCGAAGGGCGTTGTCCACCTGCTTGGGGTGGAGCTTGCCCCGGGCCCGGAGCTTCTTGAAGACGCCGTTCAGGCGATCGGTCAGCGTGTCGAACATATCTGTGGAGGCGCGGGGTGCGCGTGTCCCGGCCTGCGCCGAGACGAGACCCGATCGTACCAGTGGGGAGGTTGGGGATGAGCGGCAGGGAACGCGCCGGCGGGGAGCTCGCGCGGGGCAAGCGGCTCGAGGTCGGTCTGATCGGCCTGCGCTGGTTCGTGGTGGGCTTCGGGGTCCTGCTCACGGCGGCCAGCATGAGGACCGACCCCGGCCAGCCCGACTACGTCCTTCCGCTCGGCTTCCTGTTGGTGGCCGGACTGGCCCTCGGCAACGTGCTGGTCTCGGCACTCGCCGAGCGGGCCCGGCGCGTGGAGCGGCTCCGGGTGATCGGGCTCGCGGCGTTCGCCCTCGATCTCGTGGTGATCACCGGCCTCGTGTGGACGTACGCGACCCCCGGCAACTCGCTCTGGGTACTCACGTACGTGCTCCCGTTGGAGGGCGCCGTTCGGTACCGGCTCGTCGGCGCCCTGGTGCCGGTGGCCCTGAACCTCGTGGCGGAGCCGCTCCGGGAGCTCTACGTCACCGTCCGCTTCCCGTTCCACCAGTACCTCACCTCGGCCGTCGCGTTCCGGATCGGCGTGGAGCTCGCGGTCGCCATGGTTGCGGGGCTCATGGCCCGCTCGCTCCGTCGTGAGGCCGACCGGGCCCGGGAGCGAGCCGTGGTGGCCGAGGAGGCCGCCGCGCGCGAGGCGGCCGCTCGCCGGGAGCTGTCCGCGTTCCACACAGCCGTGCTGGCCGGCGTGGCGGCCGACGAGGTGCGGGCCGGGATCCGGTCCATGGCGGCGTCGATCGCCCGCGACCTCGAGCTCCTGTCCCTGGGGATCCTCCTGCTCGAGGATGACGAGCTCGTCGCCACCGGCGTGCATGGGGTTCCGGGATACCCGGCAGGCGCTCATCTTGCGGTCGGGGAGGGCATCGTCGGCCGGGTCGCGCTCGACCGCAGGGCGCACGTGCAGGGGGACGGCTCACCCGCCGAGGCTGCGGAGGCTGCCGTTCCGCTCTGCGTCGGGACCGATCTCCTCGGCGTGCTGCACGTCCGAAAGGACAGCGGCCCCATCGGCGGTGACGACCTCGTGACGCTGGGGGCGCTGGCCGACCAGATCGCGATCGTGATCCAGGCGGCGCTGCTGCGCGAGCGTCAGGGAGAGACGGTCCGGCGGCTCCGGGAGCTCGACGACATGAAATCCGACTTCGTCGCGATCACCAGCCACGAGTTGCGGACGCCGCTCGCGGCCGTCCGTGGGTTCGTGAAGACCTTGCAGCGCAAGATGCACGAGCTGTCTCCCAGCGAGACGCAGGAGTTCCTCGGGATCATCGAGCAGCAGACCGACCGCCTCATCCGGCTCGTGGAGGACCTGCTGGTGGTGTCCCGTATCGAGGCGGGCAAGCTCTCCCTCGAGCCGCAGGCCCTGGTCCCGGACGAGTTCCTCGACCGCGTGGTCACGGGGCTCGGCGAGGAGGCACCGAGGGTCGAGCTGACGACCGCCCCCGACCTCCCCGAGCTGTTCGTCGCGGACCCGGGGCGGCTCGGACAGATCCTCACGAACCTGCTCCAGAACGCCCTGAAGTTCTCGGCCCCCGATGCCAGCGTGACCCTCCACGCCGGGGTCGAGCATGACCGGCTCGTGTTCCGGGTGAGCGACGAGGGGCTCGGCATCCCTCCCCAGGAGCTCGAGCGGATCTTCGAGCGATTCCACCAGACAGACGCAGCGGCGACGCGCAAGGCCGAAGGTGCCGGCCTCGGGCTCTACATCACGAAGAAGCTCGTGGAGGCGATGGGAGGCCAGATCGACGTTGCGTCGGAGCCGGGCGTCGGTTCGGCCTTCACGGTTCGTCTGCCGCTCGGTCCGATCGAAGGACGCGCTCGACCGTCCGCAGCAGCGCGAGCGGACTGAACGGCTTCGTGAAGTACTCGTCCGCGCCGAGCGACAGGACGTAGTCCCGCCCCTCCTCCCCGGTCGCGGTGATCACGATCACCCGCACGTCCATCGTTGCCGGGTCGGCCTTCAGCTGCTGCAGGACGTCCGACCCGCTTGCCCCCGGGATGTTGAGGTCCAGGAACAGGAGGTCCGGCGGCCGGTCCCTCACCATGGCGAGGGCGGCCTGCCCGTCCCCGGCCTCGCGGATCTCGAATCCCTCGTGCTCCAGGACCATCCTCATGGCCTCGCGCATGGTCGGGTGGTCCTCCACGATCAGGATCTCGGCCTTGGCCACGTCAGTCCCCCAGGATCCGCCGTGCGAACGCGCGAGGGTCGAACGTCTCGAGATCGTCCACACGCTCCCCGGTGCCGACCAGCTTCACGGGAACCCCCAGCTGCTCGCGCACGGCTAGGACGATACCGCCTTTCGCCGTGCCGTCCAGCTTCGTGAGCGCGACCCCGGTGACCTCGACGGCCTGCGTGAAAGCCGCCGCTTGGGCGATGCCGTTCTGGCCGGTGGTCGCGTCGAGGACCAGCAGGACCTCGTCCGGCGGGACCCCGGAGGCCTTCTCCAGCACCCGGCGGACCTTCCCGAGCTCGTCCATCAACGGGGTTCGCGTGTGGAGACGGCCGGCCGTGTCCACGATCAGCACGTCCATCTCCCGGGCCGCCGCCGACTTCACCGCGTCGAAGGCCACGGACCCCGGGTCGGCACCTCGCTCCTGGGTCACCAGGTGCGCGCCGGTTCGCTGCGCCCACACGTCGAGTTGCTCGGAGGCGGCGGCGCGGAACGTGTCGCTCCCGGCGAGGGAGACCTTCTTCCCCTCCGCCGCCAGGCGCGCGGCCAGCTTGCCGATCGTGGTCGTCTTGCCGGAGCCGTTCACCCCGACCACCATCACGATCGCCAGGCGATCCGTGGGCAGGTCCAGGGGGCCGTCCTCACCGAGGATGGCCGCGATCTCGTCCTCGAGGAGCTGCTCGGGGTCGGCGCCGGGCGTGAGCCGCTTGCGGAGGTCGTCCACGATCCGAGCCGCCATGCCCGGTCCGACATCGGCCTTGACGAGCAGCTCCTCGAGCCGAGCCCACGCCTCCTCGGGGGCCTCGCCGGCGCCGAACAGCGTACGGACCCTGGCACCGAGCCCATCGCCGCGGGTGGCCGGACGCGTGAGGGTCGGCTCCGCGCGGCTAACCGCCACCGCGTTCGGCGCGGAGCGGGACCGCCGGACCCGAACGAAGGAAAGGGCGACCGCCGCAAGAACGACGACGACGACCACCGCGCCGGCGATCATCACCTCCACGACGCCTCCAGGTTAGTGGACGGCGTCGGGCTCGGGCAGGGGCGCGATCTCGCGGTCGGTCGGGGGTCTGGCCATCACGACCCGCTCCTGCGGCAACGAGGTATCCAGGCGCTGGGCGACGATCTTCGTCGTGCCGTCCTTGCTCATCGACACCCCGTACATCATCTGCGCGACCTCCATGGT
>DASWAT010000112.1:0-2960 GCA_036390995.1 Actinomycetota bacterium
CTGACCCAACAGCTCGCTCGCGCTGGCCAGGATGGCGATCCGAGGGCTCTCGACCATCAACAGCCGGGCCCCACGCTCACGAAGGCCGTCGAGGAAGGCCACCTCGTCCTCGTCGGACATGTGGAGATTGCCGTGCCGCACCACCCGATCGAGCAGATCGTGCATGGCCTGGACGGCCGGGTTGCCGATCAGACCTAGAGAGGCCTGGTTGAGATAGGCACACTCCCGCAGTGTTGGGTATTCGGTGCGATCGATCAGCGATGGCACCGTCGACCAACCTTCACGAGAGTGCACGTGCGCCGGACCCGTCGAGAACCTGATCGGCCTTCCACACCGATCACCTTAGGCGCTCCCGTAAAGCGACTTCACTCGGAGTTGGCTCGGGCCGGCGTGCTCGCCCGACGGGCGGTGGATGGTGGCGACGGTCAGCCCCAACCGTCCGAGACCCGACAGGGTCGTGGGGTGCGCTCTCTGTGGCTGCTGTCTGCCGGCGGCAAGGCCGGGCCTGGCTCACCGACAAGACCGATGCCGCCTAACTAGCTCCGAGGTGGTCGGCCGACGGCCGGTTCGTCCTGGTGGTGCGACGGGGGCTCGCGCCGGACTCCCGCGGGGTCCTACTGCTCTTGTCTACCCGCTCATCGACCCTCCGGTCCGCGGTCTCTGATCCCCGGTCTCCTCTACGCCGGGGAGGGCGGAGAGAGGCAGATCGAGCGATAGAGCCTCGAACGACCTCCGAGCCGAGCCGGAACCCGAGGGTGTCGCGGTACCGTCATCTTCGCGATGGGACGCGGTCGGCACCTGTACGCCACGAAGCCTCGACGGACGAAGCGTGTGGTGGGTCTCGTCCTGATCGTCGCGGTGGTAGGGATCGGCATCGCCGCCGTCGTCAGGCTCGAACCTTCCTGGCTCGGGCTCGGAGCTGCCCCGACACCGACGGCCGCCCCGACGACTGGTGCTCCGGGGTGCCCGACAGCTCGCCTGGCCGGTACCACCGGCCTCGGCGCGGTGGCCTGGGTGAGGGACGGAGCCCTTCGCCTCGAGGACCTCGACACATGCGAGGAACGGGTGGTCGTGCAGGAAGGCGCGAGCCCGCCGGTCCGGTTCAGCCACGACGGGCGGTGGATCGGGTTCGGCGAGGGCTCGATCGTGTCCGCGGATGGCGGGCAGACGCAGAGCCCACTCGGTGAGGTGAGCACCTGGCAGTGGTCGCCCAGGACCGACGTGCTGGCCGGCGTGACCCCGGGCGGCGGCTTGGTCCTGGGCGGTCCCACGGCAGCCCGGCGGGTCCTGCTGCCGGACGGCACCGGAGCGGGTCACGTGGCCTTCGGCCCGGATGGTCGATCCCTCGCGGTGGACGTCGGTGGGGACCGGGTGGAGGTGCTCGACGTTGCCGACGGTGCGACCAGCACCGTCTATCGGGTCACACCGGGGACCGACGCTCCCCCCACCGTGGTGGGCTGGTCACCCGATGGGCGGTGGGTCCTGTTCTTCTCCTCGTTCCCCGGCAAGGCGGGCGTCCCGCTGAACGCCGCGCCCACCGTGGGGGGTGCCTGGGCCAACGTGTTCGATCCGGTGCTCCCCTACGCCGACTTCCTCACCTGGTGCGGAAAGGACCTGGTGCTCTCGGGAGGAGCGGATCGGTCGGTGAGCGAGGGCAACCAGCTCCTCGGCTCGGCGCCGCCGAGGTGGCGATTCGTCAACCTGTCCGGCGACTTCACCCGGAGCTGGATCTGGCCGGCCTGCTCCCCGAACGGGCGATGGGTGGTCGCGGCGGCCATGCCGAACCGGCGGGAGCGACCCGCCGGTCACGGAGCGCGGTCGCTCTGGCTGCTGTCCGCCGACGGAGCGCGGCGGGCCAGACTCACCGATGCCACCGATACCGCATACGAGGCGCCCCGGTGGTCCGTCGACGGACGCTTCGTCCTCGTCGTGCGCCGAGGGGTCGAGGCGAGCGCCCCAGGGGCGCTGGTGCTCCTCCGGATCGAGCCGGACCCGGGCAGGGCGCGACGGGTCCCCGGCGTGGTGGCTCGCTTGGGGCCGGTTCCGGGCGAACGAGGGCATCTGGACTGGTCCGCGGTGAGCGACTGGTACCGACCCGGGTAGGGCTCAGGTCGTGGCGATGCTCTCGGCGAGGTCTCGCATCGAGACCGTCCCCACCACGGCGCCTCCCTCGGTCACCGGCAGATGTCGGAACCCGCCGAAGAGCATCTGGTTCAGGGCCTCACCCACCAACGTGTCGGGTTCGATCGTCATGGGGTCCTCGGACATCCACTCCCCGACCGATGAGGTCCATCGGCCGGACGTGCTGCGGGACGTCCCCTTCGAGCGGCAGGACCTCTCCGGAGTGGTCCCTGTCCGGATTGGATCTCGGGGGGGTCTCGCTCTGAGCCGTCCGCCCTTCCTCCACAGCGGGTAAGAACGCACCTCTCGGGCACGCGCCCGACCCCGCATCAGATGGCCAAACCGACTTCCGAGCTGGCGAACACCCGGGGGCAGGGGACCTGGACGTACCAGGGGGCGGACCCAACCGATCACGCCAGCTACTCGGGGATCGTCAAGGAGTTCGTGCCGGCGACGTGAGCGGGTCCCAGCTGGTGAGGGCCCTCGGCCTCTGACGCCCAGGCTGATTTGTACCTACTTTGAGCACGTTCGTTCGCATCGGAGGGCGTACGCTTCCTCATCCGGAGGGGCGCACCCCCGCGGGCGGTGCTGGTAGGCACGCTGCGGGAGGTCAACCGAGGCTGAGTCCCATCCTCCCGCACGAAACCGCCACGCGGGGGCGCCGCCCCATCCTCCTGTCACGGGGGCCCGTCTTACCTACCGTCCTGAGCTCCTACGGTGCGAGCGGACTACCAGCTTTCGGCTGGGCCTTCGCGCCAGACCAGGAGCAACACCGCGCCCAGCACAAGCGCGGCGTACGCGATCAGCACGACGACGAACACCTCACCTCACCTCTCGCT
>DASWAT010000113.1:0-3617 GCA_036390995.1 Actinomycetota bacterium
ACGACCATCGCCTCCGAGACACCGGGGATCCGACGGAGCAGGGCCTCGATCTTCGACGGTTGGAGATACTTCCCGTACGCCGTCTTGAGAAGGTCCTTCTTGCGACCATCGATGACGAGCCAGCCATCGTCCGTGAGGTGGCCCAGATCGCCCGTCGTGAGCCAGCCGTCGTGAACGGGCTGCTCATCCTCGTCCAGGTAGCCGGCCGTCACCTGCGGTCCTCGGACCATCACCTCACCATCGGCCGCGACGCGGGCCTGTGTCTGGGGCAGCAACTCTCCGACCGTTCCGATGCGGTTCCTGCCCAGGCGGTTGAGCGAGACCAGCGGGGCTTCGGTGAGCCCGTAGGCGTTGTGGATCTCGACCCCGAGCTCATGGAAGGACTGCAGGAGTTGATCGTCGACGGGTGCCGAACCCACCATCAGCTGCCCGCACCTGTCCAGGCCAGCTCGACGGAGCACGCTACGGCGTACGGCTGCTCCAAGGGCGCTGCGGAGAGGTCCCTCTCGCATCCGTTGGTACCGGGCCCCGATCCGACTCCGCTCGAGCTCCTCAGAGACCTTCTGGTACAGGCGGGGTATGGAGAAGAACACGGTGGGCCGCACCATGGGCAACGTCGAGCCCACGCGTCGGAAGTCCTCCAGGAACGTGACCTCGACGGGCGCCGGCAGGTCGTACGGGCTGTAGGTGCCGAGGATGCCCTCCACCACGTGACTCATCGGCAGGAAGGACAGGTAACGGGCGGGCCGCGTCCGGATGCCCCACGGAACGAGGGAGGCGATCGTCTCGGCCATCCACCGGAGCTGCGCGTGGGTGAACATGACGCCCTTCGGCGGCCCCGTCGTGCCCGACGTGTAACGGATGGTAGCCAGGTCGTCCGGACCGACCGGCGCGAACTCGGAGAGCTCGGTGTCCTCGCCGCTCGCGAGGAAGGACGTCCAACCGATCACGTCGCGGCCGACCGTGGGGTCGCCGCGACAGAACGTCACCACCGGCAACGTCGTCGAGAGCTCGCCGAGGCGGTCCATCAAGCTCCGCGCGCCCACGAACAGGATCTCCGAGCGGCTCCGGTTCAGCACGTCGTCGAGCTCCTCCGGAGGCGCCGTCGCGTACAGCGGAACGCTGATACCCCCGACGAGGCCGACGGCAACGTCCACCACCAGGTGGCGCGTGCTGTTCGATCCGACGATCGCGACCCGGGTGCCGGACCTCGCGCCCATCGCGCGGAGCGCGCTCACCGCCCTCACGATCTCACGCCGAACCTGACCAGCCGGTCGGACCGTCCTGCGGCCCTCCGCGTCCACATCGACGAAGCGGACCGGGAGATGTTCACTGGCCAGCCGGAACAGGACCTGCTCGTGGACGGTGCGATCGGACCGATGCAGGAAGCCGCGAGCGGCGGCATGATCCAGCAGGTTCGGCAGGTAGGCCCGCGGATCGGGAACGGTCGGACCAAGCACCTCATCGGTGTGATCGCGTCGGAATCGGCGCCGCTCTCGGAAGTACGGCGCGAGCAGGCGGCCCGTGCGTCCCCCCACCCGGAGGCCGATCGGAAGGAACATGGGCGAACGCGGCCGGATGCCCAGGTTCTCCTTCGCCCACCCACGGGTGGCGGCGACGACCTCCCCTGCGGTGGGTAGCTGGTCCGTGGGCGTCGTGAGGTGGAACGTCAGCCCCTCGGCCGCCGGTTCGAACACCGATCGGACGATCGCGCCCGCGACGTAGTCCACCGGCACGATGTTGACGCGCAGATCGCGGCTTGCGGGGACGAACCTCAGCTTGCCCGACAGGAACAACCGGAGAGGGGCGTAGAAGGTGTTGAACGTCTTGATGTCCCCGGTCCTCGAATCCCCGACGATCATCGCGGGTCGGACGATCGAGATTGGAAGCTCCGAGGCGGCCGCTCGGACCAGCCGCTCGCCCTCGTACTTCGTCTGCTCGTACGCGTTCTCGAAGCCGAAGGCATCCGTCAGGTCATCCTCGCTCACCGTGCCCTTCCGACCCCCAGCCACGTACGCCGTGGAGACGTGCAACAGTCGAACGAGCCTCCGGGCCGACCGCGCGAAGTCCAGGACGTTGGCCACCCCCCGGACGTTCACTCGGCGCAGATCCTCGACGGAGGCCTCGACCCGCAGATCGGCGGCGGCGTGGATGATGTGGGTGATCCGATCGCACAGATCGGCATACGTCTGTCTATCGAGGGCCATCCGTGGCTGCGCGACATCCCCGGCGACCGCTTGGATGCGGGTGCCGAGCGCCGCACGCAGATCCGGCCGGTACCACCAGGCCCGGCTCGACGCGCGGACCGCGTCGGCATCGCTGCCGGCTGGGACGAGCGAGACGATCTCGAGATCGGTCCGATCCAGGAGTCGGGTCGCCACCTCCGTCCCGACGAACCCGGTCCCCCCGGTCAACAGGATCACGTCGCCCATGCCGGCTCTTCCCACCCGTGCTCGACGGCGAAGCCGCGCAACAGGTCGCGGTTCCGACGCGCCGCAGCGATATGGGAACGGGATCCGGCGTCGAGCTTGCTCCGCATCTCGGCCGGACCCGCCAGGAGATCGTCGACCGCGTCGGCGATCCGCTCGAACGCTCCAGCCTCCTCCGGCCGGAAGAAGTATCCCTGCTCGAGCCCCAGTTCCGCGTACAGGGTCCGCAGGCGAAGGTCATGTCCCACGGCGAGCTGGGGCACCCCACCGGAGAGCGACAACACCGACGCGTGATAGCGAGATGTCACGAGAACGTCGAGGCTCTGCAGAAGCGTCGTCATGCGCGACGCATCGTGTTCCCGCGACGAGAACACTCGCGCTCGGCCCGGGTTGGCCATCTCTCGGTGGATCGCCCTGGCGATCGGTTCGTCCAGCTCCTCCATGCAGATGAGCGCGACGGATCGGCCATGGCGCTCGATCGCCCGGTCGGCGAGACGCGCGTACCGCCGAGCGAGCGCGGCGCTCGAGCGCCGCCGTGAAGGTGAGGCAGAGAAGTAGTACGGCCACCAGTATCGGTTCTCCCTGCGGCCCCATGGTCGGATCACGACGGGCCAGCGGTAGAAGTCGACGGCGGCGATCCCCAGGACCCCTCGCTCGGCCTCGGGCCAGAGCGCCCGGAACCACTCTCTGTCCTCGACCTGCGGCTCGAACGTGAACGCGTTATCGGCGGTCCATTCGATCGGCGCGGTGACACCCCAGTCGCGCAGGCGCCCGGCCGCTGCCTCCGAACGGGCCACGATGAGACTGGTCGTGCTCGCTATGCGGCGGACGAGCCGCTGGTTGCGGGGGCGAAGCTGACCGGCGTCCACCGCGTAGGCGAGACATGGTTTGCCTTCGCGGTCCGCACAACGCGTGGCCCAGAGGAAGTACCAGAGGAGCGCCGAGGTCCACGTGTCCATGTACGCGCTGCCCTCCACCAGCACGACGATGTCGTGCTCTCGGACCAGACGCCGGGTGGCGGCCAGGAAGATCGATGGCATCGGAACGATGCGCAGCCTCGGTCCTTCGCGGAGGTAGCGGTGCAGGTTCGCCGGATCCTTGAGCGCCGGAACGGTGATCAACGCGTCTTCACCGAAGACGGCGCGGAGGTCGGCGATGTCAGCCTGCAGGAGCGCTTCGGCTCCCGTG
>DASWAT010000114.1:0-7852 GCA_036390995.1 Actinomycetota bacterium
CCGCGTTCCACCTGCGCCCGATCTCGAGCATCGAGGCGGCGAGGCCTTCCTGCAGGATCTCGCGCGGTGGGCGCCCCCCGTCGATCAGCTCATGCGTGACCCGGACGGCCGTCTCCTCGTCGAGCGCTGCCAGCGACGCGCGCAACATGGCCAGCGGATCGTCCATCGGTCCTCCCTCGGGCTCGGGCTCGGGCACCGGCACAGATCGCCGATCGCTCCGCTCGCGTGCCGGGACACGAGGTGTCTCGACCTGAAGTCATCGTTCATCGCCCAGCTCCACGTTGACTCCGGCCGCAGGGTATCCTTGTCGTTCGGACCCGAACAAGCGCCGGACGTGGCCGCGGGTCATATCCGTCCGCCTGGGACATGCGAGGGAAGAACACGATGCCCCGAACGATGGACGAGAGGCCCCCCGCCTCCCCCGGCGTCCGGCTGCGCATGGTCCCCAAGGAGCACGGCGCGAGCTTCATGTCCGCGCACGCGCTGCTGCTCGGGATCGTCGCGGGCTTCGTGGGCGGTGGTCGAAGCGTCACCGGCCTGCTCCTCGCGCTGGTGGTCGGGGCGCTGTTCCTTCCGTTCACGGCCGCGGTCTCGGCGCTCACCCACCGAAAGCTCGCACCGGCCGCACGCCGACGCACCCTCGAGATCGGCGCTGCGCTCGCGATCGCCGGCGCCCTCGCACTGTGGATGGGTCCAGCCCGCGAACTCCTCGGCGTGGCCGTCACCGGGGGCGTCCTCGGCGCGCTCTACTTGATCGCGAGGATCCGCACGGGCCCGCGCTCGATGGTCACGGAGCTCACGGCCATCGCCGGGATCAGCCTGCTCGCCCCGCTCGCCTGGCTCCTCATCGCAGGCCCGAGCACCCGGTGGCAGCTCGCCCCCGTGGCCGCGTTCCTGTCCTTCGGCGGCACGGTCCCCTACGTTCGCGAGCGGGTCCGCCGGCGCCGCCTGCGAGAACCCGCGCTCGCACGGCGCATGCGGGAGGGAGCGCTCGCGCTGGCATGGCAGGCGGCGACGCTCCTGGTGGCGGCGGCGGGCGTCTCGGCCGGGCGGATCCACCCGCTCGTGCTCGCGTCCTTCGTGCCGGGGGCGGTCAAGACGCTCGGAGGCATCGCGCGCCCGGAGACGGCGCCCCCGATGCGGCGCCTCGGCTACGTGGAGACGGCCGTGTCCACCGCTTTCGCCGTGATGGCCGGTATCGGCCTGGCGATGGCATCCTGAGCTCCCCGCAACACGGCCTCGAACGCGAAGGAGGCGACATGGAGCGGTTCCTGAAGGAGCGCAAGCGCATCGCGCTCGTCGCCCACGACAACAAGAAGCGCGACCTCACCGAGTGGGCCCGGTTCAACCGGGAGACCCTCGCGCTCCACGAGCTCTGCGCCACGGGGACGACCGGACGTCTGCTCGAGCGCGAGCTCGGTCTGCCGATCCGGCGACTCCTGAGCGGACCGCTCGGCGGCGACCTGCAGATCGGCGCGGGGATCTCGGAGGGCGAGATCGACTTCCTGGTCTTCTTCTGGGATCCCCTCGAGCCACAGCCGCACGACCCGGACGTGCGGGCGTTGCTGCGGATCGCGGTCGTCTGGAACATCCCCGTGGCCTGCAACCGCGCGACCGCCGACTTCATGATCTCGTCGCCGCTCATGGCCTCGTCCTACGAACACCTCCCCCCGAACTACGAGGCCTACGTGATGCGCGAGATCGGCTGGGAGGGGACGGTGGACTGAGGGTCCGGCCGCCCGCTCGGTACGACCCGCGTGCGGACCGGTCGACCCTCGGCGGCGCGGTCCCAGGCCCTTGAACGGGGGGCGAGCCTCCCCCTACGGTGGTGACATGAGCGCTCCCCTGCCGTCCCTCGACGTGCCCGACCACGGCGCGCCGGCCCGGAGCCCCGAGGCCCCGCACGCTCGCGCCGCGTCCGACGTCGTGGCGGCGCTCCAGACCGACGCCGCGGCCGGGCTGTCCGTCGACGAGGTCGCGATCAGGGCCGCGCGATTCGGCCCGAACGAGCTGCCCGCCGCCGAACGGGTGCCCAGGTGGCATAGGCTCGTCGCGCAGTTCAAGGACGTGCTGGTCGTCCTGCTGCTTGCCGCCACCGTGGTGTCGCTGATCGTGTGGCTCCTCGAGGGCGCCACCGGCGTGCCCATCGAGGCGCTCGTGATCCTGGGTATCGTGGTCTTCAACGCGGTGCTCGGCTACCTGCAGGAGGAGCGCGCCGAGCAGGCGGTGGCCGCGCTCCGCGCCATGACGGTCCTCACCGTGACCGTGATCCGGGGCGGCGAGCCGGTGCGCGTCGCATCCCGGGAGCTCGTGCCGGGCGACATCATGCTCATCGAGGAGGGCGATGCCGTCGGCGCCGACGGCCGCCTCCTGAACGTCACGTCGCTGCAGATGTCGGAGGCGGCGCTGACCGGCGAGAGCGAGCCCGTCGCGAAGAGCGTCGAACCCGTGGACGAGGATGCCTCGACGGCGGACCGAACCGACATGGTCTTCACCGGCACGGTGGCGACGTTCGGCCGGGCACGGGCCGTGGTGACCGGCATCGGCCTCGACACCGAGATCGGTCGGATCGCATCAATGCTCGAGCGGGCGCCGGAGCGCCAGACCCCGCTCCAGCTGGAGATCGCCGCCGTGGGGCGGGCGCTCGGGATCGCGGTGGTGATCGTCGCGGCGATCGTCGTCGGCTCGATCCTGCTGACCAGTCGGCTCGGGTCGACCTCCGACCTGGTCGCCGTCCTGCTGCTCGGGGTCTCGCTCGCCGTCGCGGCGGTGCCCGAGGGCCTGGCCACCGTCCTGACCGTCGTGCTCGCGCTCGGTGTGCAGCGCATGGCTCGTCGCAACGCCATCGTGAAGAAGCTGTCCGCGGTCGAGACGCTCGGATCTGCCACGGTGATCGGATCAGACAAGACCGGCACCTTGACCCGGAACGAGATGACCGTCCGCGTGGTGCGGACCGCGAGCGGATCGGTCGAGCTCACCGGGAGCGGCTACGAGCCCCGTGGAGAGCTCGTCCTGCACGCCGATGGGCCCGGGGACGACGATCTTGCCCTGGAGCTTCGGTTCGCCCTCTCGGCCGCCGCCACCGCGACGAACGCCATCCTGGACCAGCGCGACGGCGCGTGGTCCATCCAGGGCGACCCGACGGAAGGAGCGCTCCTCGCCGCGGCACGCAAGGCCGCCGTGGCCCCCGAGCCCCGGACGGCCCGCATGGGTGAGCTTCCCTTCTCATCGGAACGCAAGCTCATGAGCGTGGTGCACCCCGATCGCGACGACCCCCGGCTCCTCGCGGTGTACGTCAAGGGCGCCCCGGACGTCCTGTTGCACCGCTGCACCCACGAGCTGGTCGGTCGCACCGCCCGCCCGCTCTCCGACGACCGCCGCGCAGCCATCGCGGCGGGGATCGAGGAGCTCGCGAAGGGCGCGCTCCGGACGATCGGCGTGGCCAGGGGATCGGTGGAGCGGGACTCCTACGTGGATCCGACCGAGGACCTCGAGCGACACCTCACGTTCCTCGGCGCCGTCGGCATGATGGATCCGCCCCGGGCGGAGTCCAGGGACGCCGTGGCCACCGCGCACGCCGCCGGCATCCGCGTGATCATGATCACCGGCGACCACCCCGCCACGGCCTCGGCGATCGCCGCGGAGCTCGGGATCGCGCAGGGCCCGGCGCCTGCCGTGACCGGCCCGCACCTTCACAAGCTGGACGCCGACGAGCTGCGGAGCGTGGTTCGGGAGACGGACGTCTACGCGCGCGTGAGTCCCGAGCACAAGCTCCGCATCGTCGAAGCGCTCGAGGCCGACCGGCACGTGGTGGCGATGACCGGCGACGGCGTGAACGACGCCCCGGCGCTGAAGACGGCCGACATCGGGATCTCCATGGGGATCACCGGAACCGAGGTCGCGAAGCAGGCCGCCGACGTGATCCTGACCGACGACAACTTCGCGACGATCGTGGCCGCCGTCGAGGAGGGCCGGACGATCTTCTCGAACATCCGCAAGTTCATCAGGTACCTCCTGTCTTCGAACGTCGGCGAGGTGCTCACGATGTTCCTCGGCGTGGTGCTCGCCCCGGTCATCGGCCTGGTGACCGACGAGGCGTTCACCGCGCCGCTGCTCGCTACCCAGATCCTGTGGATCAACCTGCTCACCGACGCCGCGCCGGCGTTGGCGCTGGGCGTGGATCCTCCGAACCCCGCGCTGATGCGCCGGCGGCCCCGGTCGCGGAGCGAGCGTCTGATCGACCGCCCGATGTGGCTCGGCATCCTCGTCGTAGGTCTGGCGATGGCCGCCGCGACGTTGTTCACGCTCGATCTCGCGCTCCCCGGCGGCCTCATCGAGGGGACCAGCGACCTGACGCACGCGCGGACGATGGCGTTCACCGTGCTCGTGCTCGCGCAGCTGTTCAACGTGTTCAACTCGCGCTCGGACGAGGCGAGCGCCTTCGGGACGCTGTTCGCGGGGGGCATGGTCTGGGCGGCGGTCGGCATGTCCGTGGCTCTCCAGGTGCTGGTCGTGTACGTCCCGTTCCTGCATCGCGGGTTCGGCACCGTCCCCCTGGACGCCGCCGAATGGGGCATCTGCGTCGCCGCCGGGAGCGTGGTGCTGTGGACCGACGAGCTCTGGAAGCTCGTGAGGCGCCGGGCGGGAGGACGTGGGGGACGATGAGAGCCCTGGGTGACGCTGAGCGCGTCCCTGCGGCCGCGGGCCCTTCGACCGTGGACCCGCACCGTGCGTCGGTCGATGATGCACTCGGGTCCAAGGGGTACCGATGGCGGGCGAGATCCTCGTGGGCGTCGACGGCTCCGGGGGATCGCGCGAGGCGCTTCGGTGGACGGCCGAGCTCGCGTCGCTCACCGGTCGCCGGCTCCGGGCGGTCCGGGCTTGGCGCTACCCGCCGGTGGCCCCCATGGACTTCTTCGCCACCAGGCCCCTGGAGTCTCCTCGGTCGGTGGACGTGGCGATCCAGGAAGCGCTCCGGGAGATCCTGACGGATGAGCTCGGAGAGATGGGATCCGCCGCCCGCGTCTCGGCGGTTCGAGGCGACTCGGCCGGCGCCCTGATCGCAGCGGCCAGACGCGTCGACGCCTTCCTCCTGGCCCTCGGGGCGCGAGGTCTGGGCGGGTTCCGCGGACTGAGCCTCGGATCGGTCGCCCGAACGGTCGTCGAGCACACCGCCACGCCGGTCGCGATCGTGCGCACGTTCGTCCCCCTTGGCCGCGGAGCGCATCTCCTGGTCGGAGCGGATGCCTCTCCGGGCTCGGCGGCCGCGCTCTCGTGGGCGGCGTCGCTGGCCGCCGACCTGCACGGCGAGGTTCACACGGTGCACGCATTCCACCCTCACGTGCAGCCCGGAGGGGCGACCCGGGAGCAGCTGCGCGGGGAGGCAGAGCGGGCGATGCGGGACTGGACGTCGCCGCTTCGCGAGGCCGCGGTCTCCTACCGAACCGACGTCCTGGAGGGTGACGCGCGGCAGGTGCTCCTCGAGGTAGCCGGGCAGGAACGTCCCGCGCTCATGGTCGTGGCCTCCCGTGCCCGGCGTCTCGCCTCGATCCTGCTCGGCAGCGTGCCGACCTTCCTCGCCCAGCGGCTGCCGGGGGTCCTCGTCGTCGTGCCCCCGCCGACGAAACCGACGCCGGGTGGCGGCGGCGCATCTGACATCGGGAGCCCCGAAGGGACGGCTCCGCCATAGGCTGTCGAGGTGCCGAACCGAGGGGTGAGGCCGATGAAGCGGTTCGTCGCGGCGCTCGGCGTCGTGGTGTTCGTCCTGGCGGGTTGTACCTCGGCCCAGCCCCCACACGGACGCATGCCGGTGGTCGTCGACACCGACATGGGGCAGGACGACATGATGGCCCTCCTGTACCTCCTGCAGCGCCCGGACGTTCGGCTCGAGGCCGTCACGGTCAGCGGGACGGGTCTCGCGCACTGCGCAACCGGGGTCGCGATCGCCCTGTCGCTCCTCGACGTTGGCGGCGCACCCGGCGAGATCCCGGTCTCGTGCGGGCCCGAGACCCCGCTCCCGGGCGACTATCCGTATCCGGGGGCGTTCCCCGCGAGCTGGCGGGCCGCCACCGACCGCGCCTACGGCATCGAGCTTCCCGAGTCCGATCGGGAGCCGGTGTCCCTGCACCCGACCTGCTGCGCGATGCCGTGCGGGCGGCGGGTGGACCCGTTCACCTGCTGACGCTCGGACCCCTCACGAACGTCGCATCGGCGCTCCGCGATGACCCCGGGCTCGTCGAGGGTCTGGCGGGGATCACGATCATGGGGGGAGCCCTGGACGTCCCGGGGAACGCCCTGCGCAACCCCGCCGCCGAGTTCAACGTCTGGGTCGACCCCGTCGCCGCCGAGGAGGTCATCCGTTCCGGGGCGGCGATCACCCTGGTCCCGCTCGACGCGACGAACTCGGCGCCCGTCACGCCGTTCTTCGCCGACGCGCTCGCCCGGCATCACCCCACCCCCGAGGCCGGGACCGTGTACGAGCTGTTCCGGAGGCAGCCGTACCTCGTCGAAGGCACCTACTACTTCTGGGACCCGCTGTCCGCGGCGATCCTGGTGGACCCAACCCTCGCAACGCTCGAGGAGCACCGGCTCACGGTCCTGGAGGGCCAGAAGGAGACGCAGGGCCGAGTCGTCGACGATCCCGACGGAGCCCCGGTGGAGGTCGCCGTCGGCGCCGACGCCCTCGCGTTCGAGACCGAGTTCCTCAACACGCTGAACGGCGACCACTCGGTCACCTCGACGCGGCCCCATCCCGTCGCGACGATCACGTTCGGCGAGACCTCATGCAGCTACCTCGGTCCGGCGTCCCTGCCCGCCGAGCTCGTGGGGGTCGAGATGGACAACCCGACCACGGAGCCCTGGTCGGCCCTGCTCGTGCCGATCCCACAGGGACGCACCTTCTCCGATGTCCGAGCGCTCGCGGAGGGGTTCCGGCCGGGCGACGAACCGCCAACGTGGGTCAAGGCGGTCGGCTGGACCACCCTGACTCCCGGCCAACGACAGCTCGCCGCCTGGACGCTCGAGCCGGGCACCTACGGACTCGTGTGCGCCGGCCAGGCCGAGGGCACGATCCGCGCCGTCGCGGAGATCGCCGCCGGCTGAGGCGCGAGGTCGGGATCCGGGACGCACCCGTCAGAGATCGCCCTCGACCGAGCCCCGGACGATCACCGCAGGAGGGCTAGGACTCGTGCAGGAACAGGCCGAACGCCCGCCGGGCGTCTGTCTCGCGTTCGAAGATGTGAACGGTCAGGCCCGGCTGATGCCGGAACTGGACGGCGGTCCGGTACTTCGCTTCGACGAGGACGACGCGATCGAGGCGACTGAGGATCTTGATCTCCGAGTCCTCGACCACGAGGTCGGCCGTGTCGCCGACGGCGAGGACGAACCGCTGCTGGTCGATGAAGGACTGCATGCTCTGTAGCCCGAGTATCGGATGCGACGTGCCCATGCTCCATCAGCCGAACGGGCAGCAGCGGATTCACCTTCGGCTCGCCAGGTCGTCGGTCGTGGGTTAGGTCGAAAGTCGGGGGTCCGATCCCGGGAACGGGCCTGCCGGACGTTCTACCTCCGGTAGGGTTCTCGGCACCGCGTGCAAGCGCCATCTCCTCATCAGGTGCAGTGCGCCACCCCTCCGTCCCTGAAGGTGCCACCGTCGACGGCGATGAACCTCCAGTTGTATCGCCCGGGCTTGAGGATGAGTTGCAGGACCCCGAACGTGCGAGAGTCGGCGATCTGGCTGTTCAAGAGCCGGTGCCGTGGCCTGGCGACCGCTGCGTGGTTCTTTCCACCGGTACCGACCACCCATTGCACCGTGCCGTTCGGGTCGTAGTTGCCATCTGCGTCCTGCGGCGCG
>DASWAT010000115.1:0-31354 GCA_036390995.1 Actinomycetota bacterium
CCATGTGGCTCCACGACGCCGGCTACACGACCGGTCTGTTCGGAAAGTACCTGAACCGGTATCCGTTCGGCGGTGCCCCGTACGTTCCCCCGGGATGGGACCGGTGGGCCGGGAAGATCCAGGGTTCCGGCGCTACCGTCTACTACAACTACACCGTGTCCGAGCAGGGGTTCCCGGTGGCCTACGATCGCGGGCCTGGCGACTACTCGACCGACCTGTTCGCTCGGGCCGCGGTGGACTTCATCCGGACGGCGCCCGCCGACCGTCCCTTCTTCCTGATGCTCGCTCCCACGGGACCGCACTCACCGTGGACGCCGGCGCCTCGCGACCGCGATTCGTGGAAGGGTCCGGTGCCGGAGCCGCCGAGCGTGGGTGAACGGGATGTTTCGGACAAGCCGGCCTGGATCCAGCGGCTCCCCACGCTCGACCCCGCGACCCTGGCCGAGCTCCGCAACGGTCACCGACTCCAGTACGAGACGCTCGGATCCGTGGACGACGCCGTCCGCTCGGTCGTGGAGGCCCTGCGCGCGCGGGGGGCGCTTGGGAACACGGTGATCGTCTACTTGTCCGACAACGGCTACGCCTACGGCGAGCATCGGTGGATCACGAAGTCGTGCCCGTACGAGGAGTGCATCCGCACGCCGTTCCTCGTACGCATGCCCGGCACGGAGGCGCGAACGGACGAGCGCCTCGTCTCGAGCGTGGATGTCGCTCCGACGATCGCGGACATCGCCGGCGTGGACCCCGCCGAGCCCGTGGACGGGGTCAGCCTCCTGCCGCTCCTGGAAGGCCGAAAGCCGGCCGGAGGGCACGCGGGCGTCCTGTCCGAGTACATCGGGAGCCGCGACGTGCCGGGGTGGTGGGAGCTGCGGACCGCAGACGTCGCCTACGTCGAGTACGTCACCGGCGAGCGCGAACTGTACGACATCACGGGGGTCCTAGGTTCGCCCGATCCGTTCGAGCTCGAGAACCGCATCGGGGATCCCCGATACACGGCGCTCGCCGCGAGGCTCGCGGGACAGCTCCGAGCGCTCAGGGCCGGGTGACCTCCCTGGTTCGGCGGATCGTGGCAGGGCGCTGATACTGTTTCGCCGTGCAGTACACGCCGGGCCCAGGCTCCCGTCTTCCCGTTCCACGTGGTCACCGCCGGCGTCCCACCCGCCGGCAGGTGGCCAGACGTCGGAGCTTCGCCGCATTCTTGTTGGTCGTCGCGGTGTTCATCGTGTGGCTGGTGTGGCCGAATGGCGATGGGGGAGGCGGCACGAAGGCCTCCGGCCGGGGCGGCTCCGGGACCGGTGCTCCCACCTCGGGCTCGCCGTCTCCCACGGGCGAGGTCGGCCCCGACAACCCGATCAAGCACGTGGTGTTCGTCATCAAGGAGAACCGAACCTTCAACAACTACTTCGCGACGTACCCCGGCGCCGAGGGCTCGACGGTGGGCGGGACACTGAAGTGCACATCCCAGGGCTGCAGGCCGGGTCCGGACTACCAGCTGACACACGCGCCCGACGTCCAGTCCCACGACATCACGCACGGCTTCGCCTCGGGCCTGTACGCGATCAACGGCGGGCAGATGAACGGCTTCAACATCATCGGGCTGGGACAGGACATGTCCGGCTACGACTACTTCACGCGTCGTGGCCTCCCGAACTACTGGGCCTACGCCGACCGGTTCGTCCTGGCCGACCACTTCTTCACCTCCATGTTCGGTCCCACGTTCCCCGAGCACCTGTACACGGTCGCCGCCCAAGCCGACGGGATCATCGATAACAAGTCTTCCGTCGACCATCCTGGGAACTACTGCGACGACCCCACGGAGTACACCCCACGGCTCCCTCTCGAGAAGCTGTCGAAGAGGGACCTCCGCACGATCATGAACCTGGAGGACAACGCCACCGCGCAGATCCCGGATCAGTTCGTTCGGATCATGGCGTACCACGAGAACACCCGGACCTGCATCGACGTCCCCACGCTCCCCGACGAGCTCACACAGGCAGGCATCAAGTGGAAGTACTACGCCTACGTCGACCAGTGGATGAACGCGCTCCAGGCGATCAGACACATCCGGTTCGGACCGCAGTGGCAGAACCGAAAGGACCCGGACGAGTTCGTCTCCGACGTGGAGAAGGGGCACATGGCCCCGGTGACCTGGCTGATCCCACCCGAGCCGTACAACGAGCACCCCGGCTCGGGGGTGTCGGTCTGCGCGGGCGAGAACTGGACCGTGACCCAGATCAACGCGATCATGCAGAGCAAGTTCTGGAAGAGCACCGCGATCGTCGTGGTGTGGGACGACTTCGGCGGCTTCTACGATCCGATGGCGCCACCTCACTACGACGTCATGGGGCTTGGCCCTCGCACACCGGCGCTCATCATCTCCCCATACACGCGGCAGGGCGACTCCCCGAACGGCGGCTCCGTCGACCACACCGTGTACGAGTTCTCGTCGGTCCTGCGGTTCATCGAGGACCTCCACGGGCTCGACCCGCTCACCGAGCGCGACGCACGGGCCGATCCGCTCTCGGGGGCGTTCGACTTCACGCAGCCGCCGAACCGGAAGCCGCTCGTGCTACCGCTCCGCACGGACTGCCCGTACGGCACGAGCTTCGCCGGGTTCCGCCCCGGTGTCGCCCGTCTGCTCGACGTGGGCGTCCCCTGGGGGTGAGCGCCCTCCCAGGCGATGACGTCGGCCGGGGCGCCAGCGACGGTGGTCCCGGCGCCGGGCGTCGGGACAGGATCAGGGGCGTCAGCGGGGCCTGGGAGAAGTCGAAGTCGCTCCACAGGCTTCCGAGGATCGGGACGTTCTCGCGCACGGTGGGACGGGCGTCCGGCCGTCCGTCCGTGGCCGGGTCCAGTCGCTGGCCGCCCAGGAACCGGTCCTCCACGAACTTCAGGTACGCGTCGAACGACAGCACCTGATGGTCGATCACCCCCGCCTTGGCGTACGGACTGATCACCATCGCGGGGACCCGGAGCCCGTAGCCGTCCCCGTCCACGGTTGGCGGGACCACGTGGTCGTAGAACCCGCCCCAGTCGTCCCATGAGAGGAAGATCGCGCTGCTCGGCCAATCCGGCCCCCTCATCACCGCGTTGACCACCCGGGTCACCCATGCCTGGCCGTCGGCGATCGAGGCCGGCGGATGCTCGCTGTTCCTGCCGTTCGGCACGACCCACGAGACCGATGGCAGCGTGCCGTCCCGGGCCGCCGAGAAGAAGTTCCGCGCCGGCTGGACGTTCCCGAGCTGGCCGTCCTGATGCACCGTCTGGAAGTCGGGGAGCGGGTTCCAGATCTCCGGCGTCCCCACGTTCTGTGGCTGCGCGGGACAGAACATCGCGTCGTTGTCGCAATCCGGCTGGGTCCCGGGGGCAACGTAGTACCCCCAGCTCACGCCGGCCTGGTGCAGAAGGTACGTGATGTCCGTCCATCCGTACGGGGTCGGGTTCGTCGTCTCGGCCGGCTCGTCACGCGTGATCTTGCTGAGGTCGCTGCGGCATTGCATCGCGTCGTTCGGCACGGGACACGTTGCCGACCAGCCCGAGACCATGGACAGGTGCGATGGCAGGCTCCACGAGCGGACCGCCTCGAACATGTGGTCCTGCAGGACGAAGTGCTGCGCGTAGGCCCAGTAGCTCGGTATCTGGCGGGCGTCGTGCCAACCCATTGCGTCTGGCTGACCGAGGCGGCCGGTGTCCTGCGTGCAGTTCGGGCTGAAGGGTGTCTGCGCACAGTACTGGTGTTTCCCCGCGAGGGCGCTGGCGACGAAGCCGTTCATCTTCCCTCCGGCGATGTCCCGCGTCGCGTCGAGCACGCCGTGGGGTCCGCCTTCATTCACGAGCGAGGGGTCGTGGAACGGCCGGACGCATCGTCCGATCCGGGGATCCGGCACGCACGCGGTCGGACGCCCGTCCTTCATGGGGATGCCGTCCGCCCCGGGGTACGTCCCGAAGTAGGAATCGAACGAACGGTTCTCCTGCATGATGAAGATCACGTGCTGGATCTTGTCGGCCCCGGGCGCCAGCGGCACGGGCGGCGCGGCGCTCGCACCGCACCCGGCAGCGACGAGCGTGAGGGAGGCCAGTATCGCGATGCGTCGTCGTCCCATGCCGGAGATTGGTTCGCCCGCCGCCCGTCCCCGGTTCTTGCCGCGGCCGCGTCCACCACGCCCCGCGCCGGCTTCCCGGTTCGGATAGCGTGACGGCCGATGGCCGTGACGAAGGTGTCCGACTCGAGCGCCCGGCCTGTGCAGTCCTGGACCGTGGTGCTGATCCTCTACGGCATCACGTCGGTGGTGGAGACCTTGGGGGTCAGCCAGATCTTCGCGTTCATGCCCCTATATCTCCGGCAACTGGGCACGCGCCCGGGCGACGTGGCCCACTGGGTCGGTCTGCTGGCGTCGCTGACGTTCGTGCTCGGGCTCCCGCTGGTGCCGCTTTGGGGCGTCTGGGCCGATCGGTACAGTCGCAAGGCCGTCATCATCCGGAGCGCTTTCGTGGAGGCGCTCGTCCTCGCGCTCGTGGCCTCGTCCCGGGCGCCGTGGCAGTTCGCCGTGACGATGCTCCTCATCGGCTTCCAGCTCGGAAACACCGGCGTGATGCTCGCCGGCCTCCGCGACGTGACACCGGCGAACCGTCTGGGGACCGCGATGGCCGTCATGAGTGCCTCGGGGCCGATCGGCCTGGCCGTGGGGCCGCTCGTGGGCGGGGTGCTGCTGCAGGGGTTCCACCTGCCGATGCGCACGATGTTCGCGATGGACGCCCTTCTGTCGCTCGGCACGGCGGTCATGCTGTGGGTCGGCGCTCGCGAGATCAGACCATCGATCGTGCCCGAGGGCCGGATCCGAGACCTCGCGTTCGGCGCGGTCCGCGGCGTGTTCGCCGATCGGGTCGTTCGCCGGTTGTTCGCGATCTACGGCACGGTGTTCATGGCCCGTCAGCTCGTGAACCCGTTCCTCCCGATCCTCGTGGAGAAGGTCAACGGTCCGGTCGGTGTCGAGGGCGCCATCGGCCTGGTCGTGGGAACGGCGGCGCTCGTGGGCGCGGCGGCCTCGCCCGTCGCGGGACCCATCGGGGACCGCGTGGGGTTCCGCCAGGTGCTGGTGGTCACGCTCATGGTGGGGACGGCCGCGGTGGCGATCATGCCGATCGCCCCCACGACCCCGGCCCTCGCCGGGCTCGCAGCCGTCTACGCGGCGGTCTTCGCCGTCACCGCCGCGATGGTCTTCGCCCTCTTGTCGGTCGAGGTCCCACCCGAACGCCGATCGGCCACGCTGAACCTGGTCTACGTGCCGCTGTACATCTCGGGGATCGTCGGGCCCGCGATCGGAGCGGGCCTGGTGACCCTCGGCCTCGGGGCGCCGTTCGTCGCGGCCGGCGCCGTGCTGGCGGTCGGGGCTGCGGCGCTCGGCCCCACCCTGCGCCGGCCGGCGGAACATCGGGCATCATGACCGAGATGAGCCGAGCCGCCATCCCCCCCAGGTCCCGGTCTGCGCGGGCGGCCGAGACCCGCCAGCGGATCCTCGAGGCCGCTCGTCGCGTCCTTGCCGAGGAGGGGAGCGACGGCTTCACCACCCGCCGGGTGGCCGAGCTGGCCCGTATCTCGCATGGCATGGTGCACTACCACTTCCAGGACAAGCGGGATCTCGTCCTGGCCCTGATCGTGCACGCGCGGCGCGACTGGGTGGAGCCGCTGGAAGAGCTCGTGGACGGCCCCGGCTCCGCCGAGCAGCGGATGCGCGCGGTGATCTCGTGGATGGCCGAGCCGCAGACCAGCGACGTGATGAGGGTCCACCAGACCCTGTTCGTGTTCGCGCTCGGGGACGGCCTGGTCCGCGAGCGGCTGGCCACCGAGTTCGCCCGATGGCGAGCTCCCTTCGCGAAGTTGTTCGCCGAGCTCGCGGACGAGCTCGGTCTCGAGGCCCTCGATGCGCGGAGCGTGGGGGAGGCCTTCGCGGCAGCGGCCGATGCGCTGGTCCAGGAACAGTCCCTGGATCCCGAACTCCCCACGGAGCGGTTGCTCACCGACCTGTTCGACCGGATCGTGGGCCCGAACGGGACCGCCCGCCGGGCGGCGAGTGCGGGGAAGCGCTCGTCGCGGCCGGGGAGCGCTCAGCCCTCCCCGAGGAGGCGTCGGTAGGGCTCGAACACCGCGGTGGGCGCCTTCCGCAGGTGGTGGAGCACGCGGTTCACCCCCCGGGTGCCGAGTCGTCGAACCGCGGTCACGCGGTCGAGGTCGATCATCTCCACCACGAACTCCTCGGTTTGGCCGAGCTCGAACAGCGTCCGGCCCTCCGGGTCGACGCCCACGCTCCGCCCGCCACCGACGCTGGGGACGGCGTTCACGTTCAGCACGTAGCACTGGTTCGCGATGGCGTTCGCCCGCGCCAGGACCAGCTCCTGTTCCCGGTCCGGCGACGTGGTGAGCGTGGGATGCAGGATCAGCTCGGCGCCGCGCAGCGCGAGGCCCCGCGCCACCTCGGGGAACCACCCGTCGTAGCAGATCATGATGCCGAGCTTGCCGACGCCGGGAAGCTGGAACACCGGCGCCGGGAGGTCACCCGGCGTGGTCCCTTCGAACGGCTGCCAGGGGAACAGCTTGCGGTACCGGACCACGAGGCGGCCGTCCGGGTCGAAGACGAGCGCCGTGTTGTGCACGCGCCGTCCGTCCCGCTCGAACACCGACCCCGGGCAGATCCACCGCTTGGCCCGCGCCGCGACCTTGCCGATCCGTTCCGTGAGCGGTCCCGGCACCGGCTCGGCGGTGCGCCGGACGAAGTCGGCGGGCGCTCCAGGGACGAATGGATCGTCGCCCGTCAGGTAGAGCTCGGGGAACAGGTACAGATCGGCCCCCGGGAACGTCCGCCTGGCCATCCCGACCTCGTCCTCGAACTTCGCCAGGGTGGCCGCCGGGTCCAGAGACATGGGCCGAACCTGCGCTCCGAGGACGGTGAGGAGCCGGGCCATGACCGGGCGAGCATAACAGCGCCACGATACTTGACCAAGCGCTTGGTCAGTTGTCAGGATACGCGGGTCGTAGGTCGGCTGATGGCGATCCCGTCGGGGCGATGGCGAGGGGGACCAACGGTGAACGAGGACATCTCGGAGTGGATGGATCGATCCGTATCGCGGCGGGGGTTCCTCCGCGGCGCCGGCAAGGGCGCGTTGGCGCTCCCCTCGATGGCGGCACTGCTCGCTGCGTGTTCTTCCTCCGGCTCCGCCGCGTCGTCCCCGGGTGCTTCTCCCACGGCCCTCCCGCCCCTGGCACACGAGCTGGTCGTCGCTCAATGGCCCCTGTACCTCGATCGTGCGAAGGGTGGGCACCGCCCCACGCTCGAGGCCTTCGAGGCCGAGTACGACATCGATGTCACGTATCGCGAGATCATCAACGACAACCAGGACTTCTTCGCCAAGCTCGCGCCCCAGCTCCAGGCCCATCAGTCAACGGGATGGGATCTCATCGCGCTGTCGGACTGGGTCGTCACCCGCCTGAACCGCGCCGGCTGGGTCGAGCCCTTGCACTTCGACCATCTGCCGAACGTCGACGCGAACCTGCTCCCGGCGTTCCGCGATCCCGCCTACGACCCCGGGAACGCCCACAGCGTCCCGTGGCAGGGTGGCATCACCGGTATCGCGTATAACCCGAAGCAGACCGGGTTCCAGGTCAGCCGGTTCGCCGATCTGTGGGACCAGCGTTTGGCGGGGCACGTCGGCATGCTGACCGAGATGGTGGACACGATGAGCCTCACGTTGCTGATGCTGGGGATCGATCCGCCGCAGGCGACCGTGGAGGACGCGACCAGGGCACAGGAGAAGCTCATCGAACAGCGTGATGCCGGCATCGTGCGGAAGTACTACGGACAGGACTACGTCGACGCGATCGTGAGCGGCGACACGTGGGCGACCATGGCGTGGTCGGGTGACATCTTCTACTGGAAGTACGTGAACGGAGCCGATCTCGAGTTCGTCGTGCCGGAGGAGGGCGGCATGATCTGGGTGACGCCGCTCGAGATCCCGCAGGGTGCAGAGCATCCCACCGACGCCCACGCGTTCATGGACTGGTACTACCGGCCCGAGATCGCCGTGCAGGTCACCGACTGGGTCCTGTACATGACCCCGGTGAAGGGCGTCCAGGAGCTCATGGCCCAGAAGGCCGAGCAGGCCAGGGACGATGCCACGAAGCGGTACTACCAGACGTTGTCGCAGAGCCCGATGCTGTTCCCACCCGACGACCTCGTATCGGCGAACCTCCACCAGTACAAAGCCCTGTCCGAGGAGGAGTACCAGACGTACGCCGGTCTGTTCGCGCAGGTCATGGAGGGTTGAGGCACCGAGGGCTCGGGCGGGCCGGAGCTCGGCAGGGCGCGCTCGGCGCTCCTAGACCGGTTGGAGCTCCAGGCCCTTGCTCTTGGCGATGTACTCACGCCAGTACGCCTGGCCCTCCTCCGGCAGCGTAGGGATCGGGTCGTAGTACGGGTACTCGCGCTCCAAGGCCTCGGGGTCGTCGTACTCGATGCCGGTCCGGTAGTTCTTCCGCCAGTACGAGATCCCTTTCACGTGATCGTAGTCCGAGAGCATGTGGACCCAACGCTTGCCCACGAACGGGACGTCGCACACCATCCGAGGCGTGGCGAAACCGGGGAGGTACCCCATGATCGCGAACTGCAGCTGCTGGGTCTCCTGCACCGAGGTCCGCCAATGCTCGGCGTTCGGGATCATGTCGCACATGTAGAAGTAGTACGGCATCACCTTGCCGTGGTCGATGAGCGTGAAGCACAGCTCGAGCAGCTGCGTCGGTGTGGTGTTCACTCCGCGCAGCAAGACCCCTTGGTTGCGGACGTCGCGGAACCCCATGTCGAGCAGGCCCCGGACCGCCTTCGCCACCAGCGGTGTGATCTGCTGCGCGCTGTTGATGTGCGTGTGGACGGCGATGTCCACGCCGCGCTCGTTCGCCTTGTTCGCCATCCGCTCGTAGCCCTGCAGCACGTCCTCCTGCAGGAAGTGCTGGGGGATCCCCATGAGGCCCTTCGTGGCCAGGCGGATGTCTCGGATGTTCGGGATGTCGAGGAGGTTCAGCACGAACCCTTCGAGTCGCTTGATCGGGATGTTCGCGACGTCGCCGCCCGACACCACCACGTCGCGCACGGACGGGGTCCGCCGGAGGTAGTCGAGCATGGCGTCCCACCGCTCTTGCTGCTTCATCTCGAACTTGTACTTGAGGATCGAGAGGGTGTCGTTTCCCACCAGGTCCATCCTCGTGCAGTGGCCGCAGTACTGCGGGCACGTCGGGATCATCTCGGCGAGGACCTTCGTGGGGTAGCGGTGCGTCAGGCCCTCTACGGCCCACATGTCGGCTTCGTGCAGGGAGTCGCGGGATGCCATCGGATGGCTGGGGAACTCCCTCTCCCGCTCGCTGTACATCGGCGCCATGTACCGGCGGACCGGATCGTTGCGGAGATCTCGCTCGTTCATCGTGTTGATCATCTGCGGGGGCAGCAGCATGGACATGGTCGCTCGCTCTTGCTGATCCCGCTCGATATCCGCGTACAGTTCACCGTCGAGGAAGTCGCCCAGCACGCGCTTGAGCTCCACCAGGTTCTTCACCGAGCGGGCGCGCTGCCACTGGGCGCTCTCCCACTGCTCCTTCGGAACATCCGCGAACCCGGGCAGCCGGGTCCAGTCGGGCTCGACGAACTCCCGCTCCAACGGATACTGGAAGGGCTGCTCTGCCGCGTGGGCCCTGCCGAACTCACGCTTCGGGCGACCACCGGTCTTCGCCTCGTCGCTCATCCCGACCTCCTTTCCTGGCTGCCTCGATGCCGCAGACCCGCGGGCCGCAGGAGCGCGAACGGTACCTATCACCTCGCATTCTACCCGTCATCTGTACGGCTGAAAAGGCCTTCTGCCGAAGGATATTCGGTCAAGGGGCGCCGATACCGACGAACCTACGGTGGGGACCTCCGCCGGATCGCGGGAGGTGGTACGCTCCGCATCGAGGGCGCAGCATCGTCGTTCGCACCGTCGCACCACGAGCAGTTCCCTCCCGGCGGCAACGTCGGTGGCCCGGCGGGCAGTGGTGTAAGCGGCTCGACCCGCGCGGGGCCAAAGAAAGGAGGGAACGCCAGTGGCGACCGGCACCGTGAAGTGGTTCAGCCCCGAGAAGGGCTTCGGCTTCATCACCCAGGAGGGCGGACCGGACGTCTTCGTCCACTTCTCCGCGATCACGGGCGAGGGCTACCGCAACCTGGAGGAAGGCCAGCAGGTGGAGTTCGACATCACCCAGGGCCCCAAGGGCCCGCAGGCCGCGAACGTCCGCCCCGTGGGCTGAGCCCGGACCAGAGAGCACGCCTCGAGGGACCCGCTTCGGCGGGTCCCTCGTTCGTCTGCTCGGTGCGGGATGCCCTCTCCAGCGGGGAGGAGCTAGGCGCCGGCGGTGCCCGGCGCCGTCTGTCCGCTCGGAGGAGCGGCTGCCCCTGAGGTGGGTCCGCCAGAGCCGCGGGCGCCGCCCCGGCCACCACGAGCGCCCGGGCCGCCTCGACCGGCCGGAGCGCCGCGGCCTCCTCGACCTCCCGGGCCGCCGCGGCCCCCGAAACCCTGACCCCGGGGACGGCGCTCGAACCGGCCCGTGTCCGGCACCGCGCGGGGAAGGCGAAGCCGCATCGGCACGTGACCCGTCCGCTCGTACGTGACGGCCACGTGGTCGATCTCCTGCTTGCGTACGATCTCGCGCCATCCCTCCGCCAGCAGGCGCCGGTGCCGTCCGGCCGCCGTCTTGCGGAGCTTGTCCGTGTTTGGGACCTTGAGGTAGAGATGCTCCACGCGGATCTCTCGGTGGTCAGCCATGCGCCTCAGGGTAGCAGGACGAAGGTTGCGGCCACCTGCGGGTCGGCGGAGGACCGGCTGCATCGCGAGAGGATCGGCGCTCCACATCCAGCGAGTCGTCGGCCCGGGCCAAGCGCGGGCCGAGGATCTCGTGCTCGCAGGAGTAGGTTTCGACCTCGCGCGTCGACGCTCGATGCTTTGCGCCGACGAGATCGGCGGGCGGCTCTCCCGTGTAGGAGATAACGACCAGGTCGCCCTTCCCGCAGCGCGGGCATCTCGTGGCGAGCTGGCGATCGCTCAACGAACGCCCCTCCTTCCGGTGGCGGGCTCGGATGGCGGCGAGGCCCCGGATGGTCCTCACGCGGCATAGAGGTGAGGTTCCCGTGAGGTGCGCGAGCGAAACGGGCGCCCCCGGCCCGGTCCTCGGACCGAATCGGCCGCATCGCCGTAAGCTGGCACCTCGTCGCACCGAACGACATGGCAGCGGGGTTCGCGCACGGGGAGGCACTGATGGACAAGGTCCAAGAGTGGAACGAGCTTGCGGCGCAGTTCGCGGTGGACGGGATCCGAGCGTCGACCGCCGCCGGATCGGGACATCCGACGTCCTCGATGTCGGCCGCGCACTTGCTGGCGGTGCTGTACGCAGACCATCTCCGGTTCGACGTCGACGATCCCAAGAGGCCGGCGAACGACCGGTTCGTCCTCTCGAAGGGTCATGCTTCCCCGCTCCTCTACTCGGTCCTGAAGGCGATCGGCGCGATCGACGACGACGAGCTCCTGTCCTTCCGCAGGTTCGGGAGCCCGGTCGAAGGGCATCCGGCACCCGTCGAGGGCATGCCCTGGGTGGACGTGGCCACCGGCTCGCTTGGGCAGGGATTGCCGATCGGGCTCGGCATGGCCCTCGCGATGAAGCTCGATGCCAGTCCGGCGCGCGTGTGGGTGCTGATGGGCGACTCCGAGGTCGCCGAGGGTTCCGTGTGGGAGGCCATGGCCAACGCGTCGCACCACGGTGTGACGAACCTGGTCGGGATCCTCGACATGAACCGCTTGGGCCAACGCGGGCCCACCATGCTCGAGTGGCACGGCGACGTCTACGCGGACCGGGCCCGTGCCTTCGGGTGGGAGGCCATCCAGGTGGACGGGCACGACCCCGCCGCCATCGACCGCGCCTACACGCAGGCCGAGGAGGCGGGCCGCCCGGCCTTGGTCGTGGCCAAGACCGAGAAGGGGCACGGCGTCTCCTTCCTGGCGAACCGCGAGGGGTGGCACGGGAAGCCGCTGTCCGAGGAGCAGGCGGCGAACGCCATCGAAGAGCTCGGGGGACGCCGGAACCTCACGATCACGCCGCCGAAGCCCGAGGCCTGGACCCCGAAGAGTGCCTCCGGCGGCTCGGTACATCTTCCCGTCTACGAGGAGCCGATCGCCACTCGCAAGGCGTTCGGCGAGACGCTCGCCGCCATGGCCGCGATGCCGGGGCTCGTCGTGCTGGACGGCGAGGTCGGCAACTCCACGCATACCGAGGATTTCCAGGCCGTCGCTCCCGAGCGGTTCCTCGAGCTCTACATCGCCGAGCAATGCATGGCCGGCGTGGCCGTGGGCCTTCAGGCCATGGGGAAGACCACATACGCGGCCACGTTCGGCGCGTTCCTGACCCGCGCCTACGACTTCGTGCGTATGGCGGCGGTGAGCCGGGCGAACCTGCGACTGTGCGGCTCGCACGCCGGGGTCTCGATCGGTGAGGACGGACCCTCGCAGATGTCGCTCGAGGATCTCGCCATGATGCGGGCCGTCCACGGCTCGACCGTGCTGTATCCAGCCGACGGCAACTCGGCGGCCGCGCTCACCGCCGCGATGGCCGAGCGCCCGGGCATCTCGTATCTGCGTAGCACGCGCGAGAAGACACCCAGGCTCTACGGGCCGGACGAGGAGTTCCCGATCGGCGGCAGCAAGGTCTTGCGCGCCGGTGAGGAGGATCGAGCCACCATCGTCGGCGCCGGCGTGACGGTCTTCGAGGCCCTGAAGGCGGCGGACGCGCTCGCGGCCGAGGGGATCGCGGTGCGTGTGATCGACGCGTACTCGATCAAGCCGATCGATGGGTCGACGCTGCGGTCCGCCCTCGCCGACACCGGCCTCGTGGTGACGGTCGAGGACCATTGGATGGAGGGCGGCCTGGGCGAGGCCGTCCTGGAGGCGATCGCGGGTGGGGGAGAGCTCTCCGGGCGGGTGGTGGAGCTCGCCGTCACCGGGATGCCCGGCTCCGGCACTGCCGAGGAACTGCGCGAGTGGGCCGGCATCTCGGCATCGATGATCGCCGAGGCCGTCCGGAGCGCGCTGGCGTTCTAGCGCCGGGCCGGAACGGCTTCACACTTCCAGCGGGACGAGCTCGAATCGGTTCACGTCGACCAGGCCGCGGTCGGTGAGCTTCAGCTCGGGGACCACCGAGAGCGCCAGGAACGACATCGCCATGAACGGTGACGGGAGCGTGGCACCGAGGTCCCGGGCGGCCTGCTCGAGCGCGTGGACGGCGGCTCCGACCTCCTCGGCCGGGAGATCAGAGAGCAGACCTCCGAACGGGCAGCGGACCTCGCCCACGACCTCGCCGTCCGCGATGGCAACCTGCCCGCCGCCGGTCTGGACCAGACGATTCACCGCGGCGGCCATGTCGTGGTCGTCGACACCGACCACGACGACGTTGTGCGCATCGTGGGCGTGCGTGGAAGCGAGCGCACCGCGACGCAGGCCGAACCCACGGACGAACCCCAGGCCGATCCGTCCGGTGCCCTTGTGCCGCTCCACCACGGCGATCTTCGCGAGATCGCGCCCGGGATCGGCGAGTGCTCGCCCGTCGTCGTGAGGCGGCTCGTCCACCAGGGCACGGGTGACGATCTGGCCGGCGTCGACGCCGATCACCCGGACCCGACCGTTCGCGTGGATCGTGAAGTCTCCGGCCGACAGGTGCGGCACCCGGACGCTGCCCCGCATCCAGTCGGGCATCGTCGATCGCCGGATGTCCACCGCCACTCCATCCTCGGCGACCAGCCGTCCCCGCTTCCACACCTTGACCGGACGGAACCGTTCGACGTCCTCGACGGCGACGACGTCCGCCAGATACCCGGGGGCGACGGCGCCGTATTCGTGGAGGCGGTGGTAGCGGGCCGCGTTCAGCGTGCCCATGACCACCGCGTCGGCGGGTGAGCATCCGAGCTCGACCGCGCGCCGTATCACGTCGTTGATGTGCCCCTGCTCGAGGAGATGATCGGGCTCCAGGTCGTCGGTGCACAGCAGGCAGTTCGCCGGGCCGTACTCGAGCACCATGGGAATGAGGGCTTCCAGGTTCCGGGCGGCCGAGCCCTCTCGGAGAATGATCCACATGCCGAGACGGCGCTTCTCGAGCGCCTCCTCGAGGGTGGAGCACTCGTGGTCGCTTCGGACACCGGCCGCCAGATACGCGTTCAGTCCCGGTCCGGAGAGGCCGGGTGCGTGCCCGTCAATCTGCCGACCTCCCGAAGCTGCGATCTTGGCCAGCGCCCGGGGGTCGCCCGCGACGACGGCTGGGAAGTCCATCATCTCCGCCACGCCCAGCGCCCTCGGCTCGTCTCGAAGGAACGCCGCGATGTCCGCGGCATCCACGATGGCCCCACTGGACTCGAACGGACTCGCCGGGACGCACGACGACGCCATCACGAAGACGTCCAGCGGCACCTCTCGTGCCGCGTCGAGCAGCGCCCGTACCCCGGCGATCCCGAACACGTTCGCGATCTCGTGTGGATCGAGGACCACCGTCGTAGTACCCCACGGCAATGCGGCCCTGGCGAACTGGTCCGGGGGCAACTTCGTGGACTCGATGTGCATATGGCCGTCGATGAAGCCGGGCAGCAGGATCAGCCCGGAGACGTCGATCCGTCGTCTCCCCTCGTAACGTCCGAGCCCCGCGATGTGCTGTCCGGAGAAGGCGACGTCGGTGTCGAGCAGCTCACCGGTGAACACGGAGAGGACGCGCCCGCCCGAGAGCACCAGGTCGGCCGGCTCGTCGCCCCGGGCGACGGCCAGGCGATAGGCGAGGTCGTCGGCGAGGCCGCGCTGCATCCTCGAAGCGTACCGCGGCCGGACGGGCGTAGCATGGGGGCGTTGGACACCCAACCAGGGCCGCCGAAGCCCCGGCTCCGAGGCCGGATCCACGAGGTTGCGTTCTTCGCCTCGTTGCCCGCCGGCGCGGCGCTGGTCCTGCTCGCGGAGGGCACCGCCGCGCGCATCGGCGCGCTCGTTTACGCCCTGAGCCTGAGCGCCGTCTTCGGCGCGAGCGCGGCCTACCACCGGGGACGGTGGTCCCCGCCTGCGCTCCGGCGCATGAAGAGGCTGGACCACTCGATGATCTTCGTGCTGATCGCTGGGAGCTACACACCGATCGCGCTGCTGGTGCTGCACGGCGCATGGTCCGTCGTGATCCTGTCCGTCGTATGGGCGGGGGCGGCCACCGGCATCGTCCTGAAGTTCGCGAAGATCGACGGCCTCCACGTCCCGACGGGGATCCTGTACATGGGGCTCGGCTGGCTGGCTGTGGTCGCGCTGCCGCAGCTCCTGCGCGGGATGTCGGCCACCCAGGCGACCCTGATGGTGCTCGGCGGGTTGCTGTACACGGCGGGGGCCCTCGTGTTCGCCATGAAGCGCCCCGATCCGCGGCCGGCGGTCTTCGGCTTCCACGAGGTGTGGCACGCCTTCATGGTGACCGCGGCAGCCTGCCACTTCGCGATGATCGTCCTGGTGGTGCGGGCCGGCGTCTGATCGACCTGGTACGCTCACTGCACGGACGGCAAGTGTCGTCCCGTGAGGTTTTCGCCTTCCTCGTTCCTCCTTCCGGCGGTGTCGGGGTCACGCAGAACCTCCCCCGAACCGGTCGCGGCCACATCCGCGACGGAAGGAGTGGACATGTCCACCGCAGCCTCTTCGTTCGTGCCGTCGTTCCTCGACCTCGGCGCCTCTCGGATCGTGGTCGAAACGCTGGCGCGACGCGGGATCATCGAGCCGTTCGAGATCCAGTCCATGGTGCTGCCCGACGCCCTCGAGGGGCGGGACGTCCTCGCCATGTCCCAGACGGGCTCGGGCAAGACGCTCGCCTTCGCGATCCCCATCGTGGAGCGCGTGGACCCGTCGGCCACGACACCGTCGGCGCTGGTGCTGGTTCCCACGCGGGAGCTCGCCGCGCAGGTCGGCGAGGACGCCGAGCCCATCGCGAAAGCCAAGGGGCTCCGCGTCGCCGTCGTCCACGGCGGCGGCGGACCGCGCGGCAACGGGCACGCACAGCCCGCGCGCGCCCACATCATCGTGGCCACGCCCGGCCGGCTGAACGACATCGCCGACCGGAAGCTGCTGGATCTCGGCCGCATCCAGATCCTCATCCTCGACGAGGCGGACCGGATGCTCGATATGGGGTTCCAGCCCCAGGTCGACCGCATCGTCCGCCGTTTGCCGAAGCAGCGGCAGACGATGTTCTTCTCGGCCACGCTCGACGGTGCCGTGTCGAAGATCGCCGCCGCCTACACGCGGGATCCTGCCCGCCACGAGGTCGAAGCGCAGACCAGGACCGTGGAGCAGGTGGAGCATCGGTTCGTCCCGGTGTCCGCGCAGGGCAAGGTCGAGGCGCTGATCGAGCTGCTGGAGAAGGATCGCGACCTCACGCTGGTGTTCGTCCGAACGAAGCGCGGAGCCGATCGACTGGTGAGCAAGCTGAAGGCGAAGGGGATCCGGGCGGAGGCCATGCACGGCGACATGACCCAGCCGTCCAGGCAGCGAGCGCTGGCTCGGTTCGAGTCGGGACGGGTCACGGTGCTGGTAGCCACCGACGTCGCGGCACGCGGGCTCGACCTGGACCGGATCAGCCACGTGGTCAACTTCGACCCGCCGCAGGACGACAAGGACTACGTCCACCGCGTCGGCCGCACCGCTCGGGCCGGGCGCAGTGGCACCGGCATCACGCTGGTGACCGCCGAGCAGCAAGGGGACGTGTCCCGCATCGCGGCTCGGCTCGAGTTGCGCGACGAGTTCCAGGCCGAGGGGATGGCGATGGCTCCGCCGCGCGTGGTGTTCTCAGGCTCGCGCGGCGGCCGGAGGTCGTCGCTGCGGCGTCCGCGCAGGCACTGACGGCTCGTCCGTCCCGACCGGGTCAGCCGGCGGCGGGGGTCTCCACCAGTCGCATGCCCGACCGGCGGTGCCTGGCCAGGATGTCCTCGGCGGGCACGGGACGGCTGAAGAAGAACCCCTGGCCGAGCGTGCACCCGTGATCGACCAGGAACCGCCACTCGGCATCGGTCTCGATGCCCTCGGCCAACGGGGTCATGCCGAGCCCCCTGGCCAGCTCGATGATGGCTCGGACCATGCTGCCGGCCTGGGGGTCGTTGTTCACCCCGCGGACGAACGCGCGATCGATCTTCAGCACCTCCACCGGTAGGTGCTTCAGCCGGGACAAGGAGGAGTAGCCGGTGCCGAAGTCGTCGATGGCCAATCGGAGACCCCGGCCGTGCAGGTCCCACAGGATGCGCTGGGTCCGGTCGGGATCCGTCATGGCGGTGGACTCCGTGATCTCCACGATCACGTTCGCCGGGTCCACGTCGCCCGCCTGCAGCCGGGACAGGATCTTCTCCGAGATCTCCGGGTGCCACAGCTGACGGGGCGAGAGGTTGAACGACAGCTCCACGGTGAGGCCGTCGGCCCGCCACGTGGCGTCCTGGCGGGCGAGCTCCTCCACAACCCAGTCGCCGATGACGTCGATGAGTCCCATCTCCTCGGCCAGGGGGATGAACTCCCCGGGCGGGACCAATCCACCGTTCGGGTCGGCCCAACGCAGGAGCGCTTCCACGCCGACCATCGTTCCCCGCTCGAGGTCGACGACCGGCTGGTAGTGCAACATCCAGTTCTGGTTCTCGACGGCCTTGCGCAGACGCGTAGTGAGCGAGAGTCGTCCCAGCGAGTCATCGCCAGCCGCCGAGTAGACGACGTAGCCGCCCGGCGCCGTTCGCTTGCTCTGATACATCGCGGTGTCCGCGTTCTTCATCACGGCGACGGCGTCATCAGCGTCGCGTGGGAAGACGCTGATCCCGATGCTGACCGACACGTACACCTCGCGCCCGGACAGCTCGAATGGCTGGCTGAGCGCCTGCTGGATCCGCGTGACGACGGACTCAGCCACCAGTACCGCCCCGTCGGCGCCCTCCGGCAGCGGCGGCCCCGGGCCTCGGTCGAGGTCTGCCAGCAGGAGGAGGAACTCGTCGCCGCCCTGGCGCGCCACCAGATCGGTTTCGCGGGTGGCCTCGCGGAGCCTGGCCGCGAGCTGCTGGATCAGCTCGTCCCCCGCATCGTGGCCGAGACTGTCGTTCACGAGCTTGAAGTCGTCGAGATCGGTCGTGATGACCGCGACCGCGGTGTCGTGGCGACGCGCCCGCGCGATCGCCAGGTCGAGGTGCTCCTCGAACATCGCCCGGTTCGGCAGGCCCGTCAGTTTGTCGTGGTATGCGAGGAACGCGATCTGCTCCTCGGCGCGCTTCTGCTCGGTGATGTCGAGCATGACGCCGTGGACGAAGGCGGGACGGCCGTCGTCGTCGCAGACCACGATCGAGGAGTCCCGGACCCACACGACGCGTCCGTCCCGGGCGATCGAGCGGTACTCGTACGTGTAAGCCCCCTCGCACCCCCACGATTCCCGGAGTTGGTACAACGCTCGCTCGCGGTCTTCCGGATGGAGGAGCTCCGCCCACAGGTCCGGGTCATCGACGTACTCCTGCGGGGTCACCCCGAGCATCTGCTCGATCTGGGGACTCACGTAGGAGGTACTCATCCGCCCGTCGATGACGTCGATGTAGACGATCGCAGGGATCTGCTCTACGAGCACCCGGTACTTCGCGTGCGCGTCGTCGAGCTCCTGCTGCACCCTCCGGAGCTCTCCCGAGAGTGTCTGCAAAGCCGTCGTCACCCCGTCCGGCATGGGGTCTGGGCCGGCCAACTGTTCCCGCACGGCCTCCAGCGCCTCCAGGCGCGTGTGGTCGGTTGCGCCGCCGGTCTGTTCGGCCGTCACCGGGGGGTTCCTTCTCGTCGATGCTCTAGATATCGGTCGTGCTCGGAGCTCGACTTGAACGGTCGCTCAGGGGTCACCCGTGCGGGGGACGGCGCACAGCGAAACCGGCGGCCGGAGCGAGCGCCGGCCGCCGGTTCGATGGACTGGGTCTTGGTCAGCTCACCGTGAGCGTGCCGTGCATCCCCTGGCGGTAGTGCCCGGGGAGGTTGCAGAGCACCACGTAGTTCCCGGACTCGAGGGTCACCGTCAGTGACTGGCTGCTGCCGGCCTCGACGTCCTCGACCTCGTCGACCGGCTCGATGCCTTCGCCCTCCTCGTCGACGTCCCCAGCCTCATCCGTCGGGAGCTGGTCCTCGGCGAGGTCCGTGCTAACGATGACGAACTCGTGGGTCTGTCCAGCGTCGTTCTGCACGTCGAACGTGTGCTCGCCCGCAGACAGCTCCGTCTCGCTGAGCGAGATCGTGTAGTCGTCGAGCGTCGCCGTGACGTCGCCGCCGTTGCTGCTGCACCCGACCGCCGATACCAACAGCAGCGCGAGCAGCGGGGCGAGCGATCCTCGTACGCGCATGCGCGTTCCTCCTTCGTCCGGGGGGCCGCATCCCGAACAGGGGGAGTCTAGGTTGGGCAATCCGCGAGCGGGTCCGAGTGTGACGGAGCCGTCATCCAACGGTCACCGATAGCTCATCGGCGGGCGCGGAGAGGGTGACGGTTCCGTCATCCCCCTGTTCACGGTCTTGCCGCCCCCCTTACGATGGCGCCCATGGCGCGGGTTCTGGTCGTGGATGACGAGCCGAGGATCGTGAGCTTCGTCTCCCGGGCGCTGTCTGCGCAGGGGTTCCACGTCGACAGCGCGCCCGATGGTCCTCGAGGCCTGGAGCTGGCCCGCAGCGGACGCTACGAGCTGATCGTGCTGGATCTCCTCCTCCCCGGCCGGGACGGCGAGTCGGTGCTGCGCGAGCTCATGACCGACCGGCCGGAGCAGAGGGTGCTGGTCCTGTCCGCCCTATCCGACGTCGATCGCAAGGTCCGGTGCCTGGAGCTCGGCGCATCGGACTACCTCCCGAAGCCGTTCGCGCTGAGCGAGCTGGTGGCTCGGGTCCGGGCCCGTCTCCGGCAGCCCGCCTCCGGGCCCGATGAGCGGTTCCTCCGGCTGGGCAGTGTCAGCCTGGATCTCACTCGAAGGGTGGCGGATGCGGGGCGTGGTTGGGTGGCCCTGTCCGAACGCGAGTTCCTGCTCCTTCGCTACCTGATGATGAAGGGCGGCGAAACGTGCAGCCGCCAGCAGCTGCTGTCCGACGTGTGGGGATATACCTTCGACCCCGGGAGCAACGTCGTCGATGTCTGCGTGGGCCGGCTTCGGAGCAAGCTTGGACCCGAGCTGATCGAAACCGTGAGGAGCGTGGGGTATCGCTTCGATGTTGCGTAGACGGTGGGTCGAGGTCGTCTGGGCGGCCTTCGCTGCGATCAACGTGGCGGTGATCGTCACGCTGGACCGGTGGGAGACGATCCCGTTCCACTTCATCTGGGTGAGCCTGACGATCGTCTACGGCTTCCGGGTGTGGAGGCTTCGCAGCACGCTGCTCCTCCTCGCGGGCGTGATGACGGTCACGGGATCCGCGCTGTTCGTTGCCGTGAGCCGTGCGCACGAGAGCTTCGACGAGCTCGCCGAGGTTCCGCTCATGGCGGCGATGTTCCTGGCCATGGTGTGGCACGCGCGGCGCAGGCAGTCGGCGATGGAAGCGGCCCGCCGGCTGGCGGAGAGCGAGCATCGCATGCTCGAGGCGCAGCGGGAGTTCGTCCGCGATGCCTCACACGTCCTTCGCACGCCGATCACCGTGGCCCGGGGACACGCCGAGCTGATCCGGGCATCGTCGGCACACGCGCAGGTCCGGGAGGATGCCGAGGTGGTCGTGGACGAGCTGGGCAGGATGGCTCGTCTGTCCGAGGAGCTCCTCCTGCTGGCGGCGGCAGAGCATCCGGGATTCCTGCGCAAGCGCCCGGTTCCCATCGGGCCGCTGCTGAACGCGATGGTACGACGCTGGCGGCCCACCGCCGATCGGCACTGGCGTGTGGAGGTCGACGCCGAGGGCACCCTGTCCGCCGACGCCGAACGGCTGGAGTCTGCACTCGACGCCCTGATCGAGAACGCGGTGCACGCGACCGAGCCCGGAGATCTCATCCGCGTGAGCGCCCGCGACGAGGGCTCACACCTGGTGTTGGAGGTTGCGGATACGGGTCCCGGCATCGATCACGAGCAGTTGCCGAGCATCTTCGACCGATTCTCGAGGCCCGATCGAGCGGGCGATGGTTCGGGTGGCACCGGTCTGGGCCTGGCGATCGTGAAGGCGATCGTCGAGGCGCACGGGGGGAGCGTGGCCGTCCGGAGTCGGCGGGGAGACGGCACCGCCTTCATGATCCGGCTCCCCGAGCTCGTGGAGTCCCGCGGGGCGGACCAGGCCCGGACGAGCACCGCGGGGCCGGCCGTGAGTCCCAGCCCGTTCGACGGGGCGTCCGTCGATCAGCAGCCGCTCTCATCGGGCAGCAATGGCCGGAAGAGCAGCGAGTAGTCCGTCCCCGCGCTCCGCCAGGGCGTGAGTTCGCTCGCCTTCTCCGCGAGCGGCAGGAGGGTCTGCAGGTCGGAGCCGCTCACGACCCCGCAGCGCGTGTCGGGCAGGTTCGGGTCCGGCTCACCGAACGTGGCCAGCGGTCCTCCCAGCGGCCAGTCCACCACCTGCTGCTCGAGCCCAGGATCCGGCGCCTGCGCGTACGGCTGCACGTAGGCGCGCATCGCGGCAGGGTCGAACGGGCCCTCCGCACCGAGGGACCCCTGTGGGAGCCAGCTCTGAAGGTCGGTCAGCTTCCGCTCGAACGCCGCCAGCTTGCTCCGGGCCTCCACATCGGCCCCGGAACACGTCGCCTGGCCCTCGCCGAGCGCGTAGGCCGACACCTCGTGCCGGATCCCCTCCGCGTAGACCGTGAACGTGGTCGTGGGAGCATCGGCGATGCACGGGAAGTCGTAGTGGGCGTCCGGACCGAACAGTCCGGCACCCTTCGCCGCCTCGAGGACTGCCTGGATGCCGTCCTCGGAGACCGTGCGGACCAGGACGTTGGGGAGGGCCGGGCCGGGGTAGATCTCGACCACCGGTCCCTCGGTCACGAGCCGGCCATCGCCGAACAGGGAGAAGTCGGGGATCCGGCGAAGCTCGTAGGCGGGGGCGACGAACCCCCCGCCGGTCTCGGCCCGGAGTACCAGCCGATCGGAGCCCGTCGGGTGCTCGATGCTGTCTGACCCGCCGCCGCCCGGTCCGGCGACCCGGCCGCACGCCGTTGCCGCCAGGGCGAGCGCCAGGACGGCGGCGGTGGCGAAGCGTCCCCTCATGGTCTCCTCCTCCGTGGCCGTGTGCGGTTCGACGGCCCCAGGGGCCCGCCCGGTTCCTCGGGTCGAGCACGTGAGGCCGATCCGCTGCAGTAGGCTGCGTGACGATGGGCACGATGCGTGCGCTCCGCAAGACGCGTCCGGGACCGGGCGCCGAGCTGGTCGAGATCCCAGTGCCCATGGCGGGCGAGGGCGAAGTGCTGGTCCGCGTTCACGCCACGTCGCTGTGCGGCACCGACCTGCACATCTACGAGTGGAACGAGTGGGCCCAGGGTCGGATCACCCGGATCCCCATGACGTTCGGGCACGAGGTCGCCGGCATCGTCGAGGCCGTGGGCCCGGAGGTCCACCACGTCCAGCCGGGGGCGTTCGTGGCCGCGGAGACGCACATCTCCTGCGGCCACTGTTCCACCTGCCGGACGGGACGGGCCCACATCTGCGAGAACCTCCGGATCCTGGGGGTGGACACCGACGGGGTCTTCGCCGAGTACGTGGTGATCCCCGCGGCGAACGCCTGGATCGTCGGGGAGGGCATCGACCCGGACGTCGCCTCGATCATGGAGCCCTTCGGCAACGGCGTGCACGCGGCGTTCGGGACCGAGGGCGGGGAGGACCTGGCGACGAATCCGGTCGTCGTCATCGGCTGCGGGCCGATCGGGCTCTTCGCGGTGGGCATCGCCCGGGCCGCGGGAGCCTGGAAGGTGATCGCGATCGAGCCGAACGACGACCGCCGGGCCCTGGCCGCGAAGATGGGCGCAGACCTCCTCGTGGACCCGAAGAGCGAGGATCCCGTCGGGACGGTCTTGGAGGCCACGAACGGGACCGGAGCCGAGGTGGTGCTTGAGATGTCGGGGAACGCGAGGGCGATCGATCAGGGCACCCGGATGCTGGCTCGGGGCGGGCGGATGTCCCTGCTCGGACTGCCCGACCGGCCGGTGACGCTCGACCTGAGCGACCAGGTGATCTTCAAGGAGGCCCGCCTGCAGGGCATCACGGGCCGCGAGATGTTCCGGACCTGGCAGCAGACAACCACCTTGTTGTCCACCGGGCGCGTCGACGTCTCGCCGGTGATCACTCACAGGTTCCCCTTGGATCGCTTCGCCGAGGCGTTCGAGACGGCTGCCTCCGGCCACGCAGCGAAGGTGATCATGCTGCCCGGCGGCGAGGTCGATCAGAGGTAGCCGCCGCCACCCGTGACCGGAGGTGACTGGGCGGCAAGCGACTCCACCCGGAAGGGCAGGGTCTTCACGTCGACGCCGTCGACCGCGACCGCGAATCGGTAGGCGGCCGGGCGCTCGAACGACATGCCGTTCAGGTTCACGGCCATCGCCACGAGGCTCTCGTCACCGCCGGGGGCCGGGTTGACGGTGAACTCGCCGTTCAGCCGATAGAGGCGCCCGTCCGTCGGCCCCGAACTCGGAGGCGCCATGCCGAGCGGCTGCTCCTTGCCCTCCGCATCCTGGAGCCGAAGGTCGAACCGGTAGGTCCGGGCCGCGGGCTCGGCGTCGACCCGGAAGATCAGCCCGATGCCGATCCGGTCGTGGATCGCCGGGAACAAGGACGCCGAGATCCGGTTCCACCCGGCCCCCTGCACGTAGAGCTTGCCCTCCGCCCGGACCACCGAGTCCGCCAGGAACCCGTCGACTTCGATCAACGACATCGGTCCTCCCGCGCCTGCTCACCCCAGCCTAATGCGGTAGCGTGGTGGTGGACATGGGCGGCGCGCTCGACTACCTGAAGGACGAGTTGGAGCAGCTCGAAGTCCAGGGACTCCTGATCCGTGAACGGGTCCTCGAGGGACCCACGGGCGCCAGAGCCAGGTTCGACGGCCGCGACGTGGTCAACCTCGCGTCGAACAACTACCTGGGCCTTGCGAACCATCCGCGGATGAACGCCGCTGCCTCGAAGGCCGCCGCCGAGCTGGGGGCGGGGAGCGGCGCGGTCCGGACGATCGCCGGAACGATGACGATGCACCGGCAGCTGGAGCGGCGGTTCGCGGACTTCAAGCACGCCGAGGACGCGCTGATGTTCCAATCGGGCTTCACCGCGAACGCAGGGACCGTGGCGGCCATCCTCACGAAGGAGGACGTGATCGTCTCGGACCAGCTGAACCACGCGTCGATCATCGACGGCGCGCGACTGTCGAGGGCAGAGATCAAGGTGTTCCCGCACAAGGACGCGCAGGCTGCGGGCGAGCTCCTTCAGGAGACGAGGCGCCCGGGCCGCCGTCAGCTCCTCATCACTGACGGGGTGTTCTCGATGGACGGCGACATCGCCCCGCTTCCCGACCTCGTCGAGGTGGCCGAGGAGCACGGCGCGATCATGATGATCGACGACGCTCACGCTTCGGGCGTCCTCGGATCGGGCGGTGCCGGGACCGTCGATCACTTCGGCCTCCACGGTCGCGTCGACGTGCAGGTGGGCACCCTGTCGAAAGCCATCGGCGTGCTGGGCGGCTTCATCGCGGGACCATCGCACCTGACCAGGTGGCTGCAGAACCGAGGACGGCCCTATCTGTTCTCCACCAGTGCCCCGCCCGCAGTGGTGGCGGCGTGCATGGAGGCCCTCGACATCATCGGCGACGAGCCGGATCGCCTCGAACGCCTGTGGAGCAACACCGCCTTCTTCAAGGAGGGGCTCCACGCACTCGGGTTCGACACCGGCGCCAGCGAGACCCCCATCACCCCGGTGGTCACGGGCGACGAGGAGAAGACGCAGACCCTGGCCCGCCGCCTGTTCGAGGAGGGCGTGTTCACCCCCGCGATCGTCTACCCGACGGTGGCCAAGGGCAGGGCCCGAGTTCGCACCATCGTCACGGCGGACCACACGGAGGAGGACCTGAAGGAGGCCCTCGACGTCTTCGAGCGGGTGGGCAAGGAGCTGGACCTGCTCTAGGTCCTGCCCGGGTTCCCCGTCGCTACCGTCCCGGTTCGGGTGCGGATGCCGTCCAACAGCAGCTCGAGCCCGAAGTCGAACGTGGCGTCCATGTCGCACTGGATGATGTACGGCGCGAGCTCTGCGAACCTCGGGAGCTCGTCGACGGGGATCAGCCGCAGGACCTCGTCGGGGTCGGCGGCCAGCCCGGCCGACGGGTTCTCTGCCAACAGGTTTCCGACCTCCATCATGACGTAGCCGAAGATGTAGCCACCGACGGCCCTGAACGCCTGCACCGTCTCCTGCTCGGACAGTCCGGCTCGGCGCAGGATGTCGAGCGCGTGCTCCATGGGCTTCAACGCGACGACCGACGTCATCGGGTGCTTCCGCTCGGCGAGGAGTCGAACCACGTTCGGATGGGACTTCAACACGCGCCGCCACTCGTGCGAGGCGCCGCGGGCTTGCTCGTGCCAATCGGCTGACTCGGGAGGAGAGGCCATCTCCGCCAGCACGAGCTCGGTGATCCCGTCGAGGAGGTCCTCCTTGTCCTTCACGTGGTTGTAGAGGGACATCGCCTCCACACCGACCTCCCGGCCGAGGCGCCGCATCGTCACGGCTTCCAGCCCCTCTTCGTCCATGATCCTCAGGGCAGCCCGGATCACTCGCTCGCGCGTGAGGGGTTCTCGGCGGCGCCTGCCGGCACCCTGGTCATCGGCGCGTTCCGCCCCGGGCGGGTTCATCCCCCGTTCATCCGTGTGCTGCATCGTGGGAATCCTCTCTCCGAAAAACCGGTTGACACCTTACATCGTACACCTATACTGGCTGACGCCGTAAGCATATGCCGTAAGCCTCGCCGGTCCAAGCGGCCGGGGAAGATCTCAAGGGGGACCGAGATGAAGCTGAGCCCGGAAACGCTGGCCCGCGCGAGCAGCCGTCACCCGTGGCGCACGCTCGGCCTGTGGCTCGTGTTGATCGCGTCCATGGGTTTCGTGATGACCGGCTTGCTGGCCGGCGTCCTGAACCAGGACATCGCCTTCACGAACAACCCGGAGTCGGTGCGCGCACAGGACGTGCTCGATCAGAAGTTCGCCACGACCCGCTCGGCGGACACCGAGTTCTTCATCGTCCACTCGGACTCGCTGACGGTGGACGACCCGCAGTTCAAGGAGGTCGTCGGGCAGGTGCAGGGCAGGATCGCCTCGCTGCCGAACGGCATCCTCGCGAACCCCCCGGCCACCTACTACGACGTGTTGGCACAGGCGCCGGATCAGGCTTCAGGGCTCGTGTCGCAGGACAAGCACTACACGCTGATCCCCACGGAGCTGAAGGACGTCAACGACACGACGATCGCGGAGCTGCGTGACGTGGCGACCTCGGCCCGAACCGACGGCTTCACCGTGCAGGTCGCAGGTCAGGGAGCCCTGAACGCGGACTTCACGAAGATCGCCGAGGAAGACCTCCGGAAGGGCGAATCGACCGGCATCGGGATCGCGCTCGTCGTGCTGATCGTGGTGTTCGGGTCGATCGTGGCGGCCGTCCTCCCGATCGTGATGGGGCTCTTCGCCATCGTCGTGGCGCTCGGTCTCGTGGCCCTGATCGGACAGCTCTTCCAGTTCAACCTGTTCGTGGAGAACATGGTGACGATGATCGGCCTGGCGGTCGGCATCGACTACTCCCTGTTCATCGTGTCTCGCTACCGGGAGGAGCGGAAGAAGGGCTTCGACAAGCTCGAAGCCATCGGCGCCGCCGGTGCCACCGCGAACCGTGCGGTCTTCTTCAGCGGGCTCACGGTCGTGCTCGCGCTGGCGGGGATGTTCATCATCCCAACGACGATCTTCCGCGCCCTGGCCGGGGGCGCCATCTTGGTGACGGTCGCCTCGCTGGCGGCCTCGATGACGCTGCTGCCGGCGCTCCTCGCGCTGCTCGGCGACCGCATCAACTGGCCCCGTCTGTCGAGGCGGGCTCGGGTGGACTCGGATCACGATCCTCGGGGCGGGTTCTGGGATCGCCTGACCCGTGGGGTCATGGTCCGTCCGGTGGCGTTCCTGGTGGCCAGCGTCCTGGTCCTGGGCGGCCTCGGGGCGTTCTACTTCCAGATGAACCGGGGAACCTCGCAGAACGTGAGTCAGCTCCCGGACGACTTCCAGTCGAAGGAGGCGTTCCTCACGCTCCAGCGGGAGTTCCAGGGCAACCGGACCGACCCCGCCAGGATCGTCATCACCGGCGACGTCCAGTCGCTCGACGTCCAGGCCGCCATCGCCCGGCTGCAACAGGGGATCGCGAACGACAAGACGTTCGCTCCGGAGACACAGCCGATCGTCAGCCAGGACGGAACGACGATCGAGCTGGACGCCTACTTCCGCGGTGACTCCTCGAACGACGCGGCGTTCCAGGGGATCCGCGATCTTCGGAGCAGGCTGGTCCCGGCGGCCTTCAACGGCGTGAACGGCGCGGAGGTGCTGGTCGGCGGGAACACGGCGTTCTTCACGGACTTCATGGACGTCGCGAACCGGTACCAGTGGATCGTTCTGGTGTTCGTGCTGGGGCTCTCATTCGTGCTGCTCACGGTGGTCTTCCGCTCGATCGTGCTGCCGGTGAAGGCGATCCTCATGAACCTGCTGTCCGTGGGAGCCGCCTACGGCGCACTGACCCTCGTGTTCCAGAAGGGGGTCGGGATCGGGATCTTCAACGCCATCGGGTTCCAGTTCCAGCGGACCCGGGCGATCGAGGCCTGGTTGCCGCTGTTCCTGTTCTCGGTGCTGTTCGGGCTCTCGATGGACTACCACGTGTTCCTGCTGACCCGCATCCGCGAGGAGTACGACAGGACCGGCGACAATACGGAGGCCGTGGCCTACGGGCTCCGCACGACGGCCGGCATCATCACCGGTGCGGCGGCCATCATGGTCGCGGTGTTCACGGGCTTCGCCGCAGGCCGCCTCGGCCCGCTCCAGCAGATGGGGTTCGGCCTCGCCGTCGCCGTGTTCATGGACGCCACGATCGTCCGGACGCTGCTCGTTCCGGCCGGTATGCGCCTCCTCGGCGACTGGAACTGGTTCCTGCCGACCTGGCTCGAGTGGCTGCCGAAGATCGACGTCGAGGGCCACGAGCCGTCGCAGCACGTGCTCCGGCCCGAGCTCGAGCACGTGCCCGCCGACGCCGGCGTGGAGGTCGTTCCGGCCGACGAGCGCTGACATCCCCGCACGGCTCGCGCACTTCGTCCCCGTGGAGCACACCGCGTTCGCGAGATCCCGGTTGGGCCGGGAGCCGGTGCTCGCCGTGGAGCAGACCGTGGTGCTCGACACGGACCCCGAGCGAGCGCGGCGCGCCGCTCGACGCCGCGGTCGCCATGGGCGATGCCGACCGGATCGCCCGTCGCGTCCGCGAGCACTGGGAGGCCGGTGCCGATCACGTCTGCGTCCAGGTGGTTTCAGAGGACGAGGACGACCCGTATCTATCCCAGCTGCGCGAGCTGGGGTCGGCGCCGGTGGAGGGTTAGGTCCCCGCAAGGCCGAGCCGGGCGATCACCGCCGCGGAGCTGAGCTCCCGGAGCGCATCGGCGGCGATCCATCGAGCGGTTCTCGAATCGAGGCACCGGATCCGCTCGGCACACGCGACGGCCTCGCGATGAAGGTCCGGACTCCGCTTGCCGATCTGCCGGAGAGCCCAGTTCACGGCCTTCTTCACGTAGTTCCGCTCGTCTGTCGCCTGCGCCTCGATCACGGGGAGGAAGGTGACGAACCGGTCGTCGTCCACGTCCTTGCGGTGCACGGCCGCCGCCGCCACGGTGGCGAACGCGGCGCGCTTCACGAACTCGGGGCGGCGGGTGCTCCAGGCGGCCGCTTTCTCGAAGGCGAATGGGGTGCCGTCGAACAGGTTGCTGCAGACCTGGTCGCACAGGTCCCACGAGTCGAAGTCCCGTGCCCACCTCTCCATCTGCGCCTTCGTCACCCGCAGGGGGTCGTCGACCATGCCCGCCAGGATCCTGGCTTCGTGGACCTCCGTGTCCCACAGGCTGAGCGCGAGCTGGTGGTCCCGTCCGGTCCGCCGCGCCAGCCGGCGGAGGTCGGGGATCGAGACTCCCAGAGCCCGATCCACCGCGATCCCGTAGCGGGCCATGCCGGGGAGCCTCGACGGGTCCGCCCCCCGGCGGAGCTCGCTCATGACCGAGCGCACCTTGGTCACCTCCACCTCCTCAACCGGAGCTCGCGACGATCGTCCCGGCCGCGGGCTGTTCACCTAGGCGCCCGAGGACCCGGGCGAGGAGCGCATCGCGGCCCCCATCGGCACCAGGCGAAGGCCCATCCTGCGGATCCCGCGGATGATCCTGGGCAGGGCCCGGATCGTCGCGGACCGGTCGCCGCCGCCGTCGTGGAGATCGACCACGGCCCCGGGCCGCACGTTGCGGAGGACGTTCGCCGCGATCGACTTCGGCGTCGCCGAGGAGGACCAGTCGCGTGGGTCGACGTCCCACAGGGCGATGCGCATCCCCTGCTCGTGCGCCGCGGTGAGGACCTTCGGATCCCAGCTGCCGCCCGGCGGCCGGAAGAGCGTGGGGCGCACACCGAACCGGTGCTCGAGCAGGTCACTGGTCTGGGAGAGCTCGGTCTGGAGGCGGTGGGGCTTCAGCCGGGCGAACCGCGGGTCTTCCACGTGGTCCCAGGAATGGTTACCGATCTCCATCCCGGCGCGGATCACGTCGCTGACGATCCCCGGATAGCGATCGACGAGATACCCGATGACGAAGAACGTGGCCTTCACGTGCATCCGCTCGAGGAGGGCGAGGATCTTGCGGGTTCCCCCCGGCCACGGTCCGTCGTCGAAGGTGAGGGCCACGGCGGGCGGCATGTCGGCCTTCCCGAGGGATCGGTACCGGACCGATACGATCTTGCCCGAGCGTCGGCCTTCCACGGTGATGCGTTCAACCTTCGAGGTGGCGAGGCTGTACTGAGGGTTGCCGGGACGTACGCCCGGCAGCCGGTCGAGGATGCGCCGGGTTCCCTCCGTGCGATCGGCGCCGTTCGCCACCTCGATCCGATCGCCGTCGCGCAACATGGTGGACCGAGAGGCGTCCTCCCCGTTCAGCAGGATGGCCCCGGGATCGGCCTGCGGGTCGAGCACCACGCCCTCGACGTCGAGGAGTCGCCCGGGGCGCGCCCGCAGGTGTAGTTCGTGGGCGGCACCACCGATCGTGGTGTCGTGCGCCAGCATCACCGGCTCGCCGTTCACCACGACGTGCAGGGGAGGGGGCAGGTCGCCGACGGCCACGGACACGGCCAGCGGCATGACGGCGACGCCGAGCACGATCGCGGCGCGCAGTCCGATGCGGGCGCGGGCCGGCGAGCTCACGAAGGACATGTCCCGGGCAGCATGAAGACGCGTTCCCCTCGGCCATGGGGTGAACCGGTATCGAACCATAGACACGGGGCTTCCTCCAACGGTTCCGTCTGAGAGCATGCGTCCATGGGCCGAACCGGCGATGCCGTACACGGAACGCGCACCGCGCTGCTGGTCGGTGACGTGTTGGCGCTTGTCGCGTTCGTCCTGGTGGGTGTGGCCGAGCACGACGGTCGCATCACCGCCGGACTCGTCCTCCGCACGGCCGGGCCCCTGCTGATCGGGTGGTTCGCGCTGACGGCGGTGCTGGGGACCTATCGGAGCCCGGGCCTTCGGACGCTCCTGACGACCTGGATCGCGACCGTCCCTATGGCGGTGGTGGTGCGCTCGATCATCGCCGGAGGGCCGTGGGGCGTTCGCCTGATGGTCTTCCTCGGCGTGGCGCTGGCGTTCACCCTGCTGTTCCTGCTGGCCGGCCGAGCGGCAACGGGTGCACTGGCCAGGTCACGTCCGCCGGTTCGTCAGTAGTCGTCCCTGCCTCGCCGTTCGATCTCCTTGCGGAACCGGTACACGCGGAAGCGGAACCAGTAGTACGCCAACGCGGTGAGGAACGCGATCGTCAGCAGGATCGACAGCACGATGACCAGCGTGGTCTTGATGACCAGGCCGAGCACGCCGAAGATCGCCGCCAGCAGCAGAAGGATCAGGATGAGCGTGACCACCCGGTCATCCTACGACCTGCCCGGCGAACCGGGCGATGCGGCGGGCCACGGCGTCCGGGTGCTGCAGCGGCACGTCGTGGATGCCCTCGATCCACTCGAACCGAACCGGCCCTCCGATGGCGCGGACGGTCCTCACGGCCTCGCGCTTCGCCGCATGGAACGATCCCT
>DASWAT010000116.1:0-7199 GCA_036390995.1 Actinomycetota bacterium
AACGGGACGCAGGCGACCTCGGCGATCTCCGAGCCGTCGCGCGAGGGCACCTCGACGATGCCGCCCGCATCGGGCGGGGCGACCCGCGCCGCCACATAGACGCCGATCGGTCGCAGCAGCTTGCCGAGCGCCTCCAGCCGCAGCGCCGAGTCGTGGTTGCCGGGGATCGTCACCACCCGGATCCCGGCCTCGTGGAGGCGGATGAAGGCGTCGAACACGAGCGCGTCCGCCTCGGGCGCGGCCGAGCGGTGCTCGTAGATGTCGCCGGCGAGCAGCACGGCGTCCACGTCTTCGTCGACGGCGATCCTCACGACCTCGTCCAGGACGGCCGCGAACTCCTCGGAGCGGGAGCGCCCCCGGATGGCCCGGCCGACGTGCCAGTCGGCGGTGTGCAGGAACCTCAATCCGACCCCAACCCGCCCTCAGTCTCCCTCGAACCGGTCGAACACCGCGCGCTCGTCGCCGGCCACCGCCTCGTCGGCGCGGGTGGCCCACGAGGGGAAGGGGAAGCGGATCTGCAGCGGCACGGGGATGTGAGGCTGCTGCAGGATCATCGAGCCCGGCTTCAGGATGGACGCGCGCGAGCGCGTGACGGCCGGGAGGAACCCGTACTCGCTCCGCTGCGCCTCCGCCGAGTCCAGGCGGCCGACCACCCGGAAGGCCGAGTTCGCGATGATCCGCCGCTCCACCTCACTGGCCGTCTGCTCGGCGCCCACGAGGATCATCCCCAGCGAGCGGCCGCGCTCGGCCACGTCGAGAAGCACTTCCTTGATGGGACTCCACCCCTCGCGCGGCGCGTACCGGTTCAGCTCATCGAGCACGAGGAACGCGAGCGGCTCGCGGCGACCCATCCGCTCCTTGTGCTCGAACAGACGCTTGATCATCACACCGGTGACGAACCGCTTGGCCCGGTCGTGCAGGTTGTGGATGTCCACGACCGTGACCTGGTTCGCCTCCCAGTCGATGCGGTGCTTCGCCGGGTCCTCCGCCTGCCGGCCCCAGATGAGGTGGCCCATCCGGAACCGCGCCGCGTCGAGGCGCCGGACGAACGCGGCGACCGTGGCGTCGGACACCCGGCCGCGCCACGAGGAGCCGTCGGCGTCGACCTCGTTCGTCACGATCTCGCAGAGCTGCGCGAAGTCGTGCACCGGGTAGCCGCCGAACACCACCGTGGCATCGTGCTCGGGGTCGTCCTGGCACTCACGGTCGAGCGCCACCTCCACCCGGGCCACGAGGTCCGCGATCTGCGACCGCTCGTCCTCGGCCTCGGCGAACATGAACCGCAGGAACTTCTCCCGCACGAACTCGCGGATCGTCCAGTAGTAGGCGGTCACACCCTGCGACCGGCCCTCGACCTGCGGGATGGCCTGCCCGCCGGCGTCGGGCCGGACCGGCGCCCACAGCCCGACGCTCTCGAACGCCCCGGCCGGAAGGCCCAGCCGCTGGTAGTCCTCGCGGTCGGCGTCGGTCAGGCGGGCGTTCGGCGTGTCGAGCCACATCAGGTCCTCGCCCTTCACGTTGAACACGATGGCCTTCGTGTTCGCGGCGTACCGGCCGAGCACGTCCGAGTGGAACAGCGCGTACAGCAGGAACAGCGCGTACGTGGTCTTCGTGGCGACGCCCGAGATGCCGGAGATGTTCACGTGCGCCCCGCGGGAGCCGTCGAGGAAGTCCAGGTCGAGGAACACGGGCTCGCCGTCGCGGGTGAGGCCGGCCGCCATCCTGCGTTCCATCTGGTCGAAGTACAGGGCCTCGTCGCGATCCTTCCCCCGCGCCCGGAACGCCGGAAGGCCCGGCATGGGGGGAACGAAGATCTCGGGCTCGAACCGGGTGGCCACCACCTGCGCCGCCACCGCCGTGTCGACCGGCAGCACGCCCCGGTCCACCAGGAAGACGTCCGTGTCGAACTGCGCCCCCTCGTGACGGGCCCGCACGTCCTGCACGATCCCGGCGATCCGCAGCGAGCCCCGCCCGGGGACCTCGGTGTCCACGAGCACCACGTCGTCGAGCTGCAGGTAGGCATCGGGCGCCACGCCAACCCAGAAGGTGAGCGGCGTGGCGTCCTCGGTGCCGAGCACCATGCCCACCTGCTCGCTGACGCCCTCGGGGATCCGGGCGCTCACGCCGCGACCTGCTGGCTCAGCCAGCCGCTCAGCGCCCGGCGGATCAGACCGCGATGTCCCATCCGGTGCTGCAACCATCCCTCCAGACCTCCGACCGGCGCGAGGTTCTGCGGGTACCGGGGGTCCGTCGTCCGGCCGGCGAACCGCGGCAGCAGCGCGCTCACGCGGTCGGCGAGCCCGCGTGCCTCGTCGATGCCCACGCCGGCCCTGACCTCGCACCGCACGAGCCCGGCGTGGTCGTGCCACATCGCTCGCGAGGGCACCAGGCGGGTGTACCACGCGTAGCGCTCGAGCGGCTGGCCCTGGTAGGTCAGGCCGAACAGCGGCGTGCGCTCGCCGGGCGAGAGGAGCGCGAGGAGCGCGTCGTGCTCGGGGTCCAGGTACGCCCGCACGAAGCGCTTCACCACCCCGACCACGGGCGAGGTGGTCGGGTCGAGGAACCCCAGCCGCCCGTCAGCGAGCACGAGGCAGTCCGTCTCGCCCGCGATGCGAGCCGCGAGCACGGCCTCGGCGTGCTGCATCCGCTTCTGGAGGCCGGACAGCGGTGCGTCGGCGTCGCCGCCTGGCTCGGCCGCGGGCTCGTACCGCAGACGGTGGCCGCCGGCCGGGATCTCGACCAGGCTCGCGCGGAGCCCGCCGCCCAGGACGATCGAGCGGCCGACCACGTGCTCGCCGAACGTGGCGCGACCGTCACACCGCACCACACCGACCGCCCACGAGCCGAACAGTCCCGGCGCCCGAGCACCATCCTCGTCGGCGAGCACGCGCATCTCGACGCGCCGGACGCCGTCGACGAACAGCACCGTCGCCGGCGGATGCTCGCCCGGTGACAGCGGTCGAGACCAATCCCCCGTCTCGACGGTCGGATCCGCGCTCGCGGGCGTCTCGTCGAGACGCGCCTCGAACCCCATGCCGTGGTCCGGTGTCCAGGGGTCCGCGCGCAGGGCGAGCATGGCCGAAGCTTACCGACCGCTTCGGACGGGCCCAAGCGTCGTCGCCGAGGTAGCCCTCTCGGACCAGCCCATGCGGACTATCCGCCATCCGGGGGACTTCACCTGACGGGGCCGACCTGCCGATAAGGCGGATGGAGCCGCGACGTTTCCCGGGGGGATGAGCTTGGCATCAGGTGTCACAACCGGGCGGAGGGTGCTGTGGCTGGCCCTGTCCGTCGTCATGGCCGTCGCCGTCGTGCTCACGATCCCGCTCTCGCGAGCGGCGGCCGGGCGAGCGACGGACGAGGCCGCCACCGAGGCGACGGCGACGGCACGGCTGTCGCTCGCGCCGCTGTTGGTGCAGCCCGACATGGAGGCGCCGGTCACGGGCGACCGCAACAACGAACTCTCCGCGGGGATCCGCGAGCACATCACGGTTCCCGGTCCGATCGAGCACGTGATCCTCTGGTCGCCCTCGGGAGAGGTGCTCTACGACGACGATCAGGTTCGGGTCGGCGCCGCGACGACTCGCTGTCGACGGCCCTCACCCAGGTGGCGAACGGCGGGCCCATGAGCCGGGTCCAAACGGCGACGCTCGAGACCTTCGTCCCACTGTGGCTGCAGGCGGACGGGCCCGTCGCCGTGGCCCAGCTGGAGCGCCCCGTGGAACCGGTCACCGCCGGCGCCACGAAGCCCTGGAAGCTCGCGACCATCGGCCTCGCCGCCATGCTCGCGTTCTGCCTACTCCAGACGCTGCGCGCGCTCCGGCGTCAGCCCGCCGAAGCGGCCCCGAAGCTCTCGGACTCGCCTCCCGTACCCGAGGCGCGTGCCGTCGCGAGGGCCGCTGACGCAACCGATCGACGGTCGTTCCTGCGGCCGCCGGCGGCTCCCGAGCCTTCGGATGGCCAGATGGGGACGACCTCGCCCCCTCGCCGGGCGCGCCCCGCACCGGGCGGCGACGAGGACCTCCCCCTGTACGCGCAAGCCGGGTTCCGCGAGATCCAACAGGCGCGGGACGAGGCCGAGCAACGGGCCAGGGTCGCCGAGGAACGCCTGCACGAGCTCCAGGAGCGGTTCCGGCTGGTTGCGGCCACCGAAACGGAGCTCCAGGACGCACGGGCACGGATCCGCGAGCTGGAGGCCGAGGTGGCCCGGCTCCACGCCGGGCCCGACCACGTCGTCGTCGAAACGGGTTCGGAGATCCCCCGGGTGATCCTCCGCCCGACGGCCCGACCCGAGGACGTCCTTCCCATCACCGAGCGGAGAGGCTGAGCGATGAGCGACCCGGTACAGATCGAAGGCCTCCCCGACGGGAGCGGGCTCGGCCGGAGCGTCGCCGCGCTCGAGCAGACGGTGTCACGCGCCGTCGAAGACCTCGGCCAGGTCGCGGAGCGGATGGCGGAGGTGGAGACCGAGGGGCAAGCCACCGAGCAGCGGGCCCGCGCGGCCGAGCTCCAGGCCACTGAGGCCATCATCCGTACGACGGAGCTCATGGAGCAGCTCGAGCAGGTCCATCGCGATCTTGCCGAGGCACACGAAGGGGTCACCGCCGCCGAGTACCGTGCCGCCGAGGCGGAGCGGGAACGCACGGAGGCGGTGTCGGCGGCCGAGGAGGCGAACCAGCGTGCGGCGGTCGCAGATCGCCGGGCCGGCGAGGCCGATGAGCGATCCACCGATGCCAAGCGGCGAGCCTCCGATGCCGAGCACTTCATGGCCGAGGCGGAGCAGCATGTTCGGGCAGCCCAGCTGGAGGTCCAGGAAGCCGAGGAGCGCACCAGGGCCGCCGAGGAACGTTCCCAGGCGGCAGACGAGCGCATCCGCGCGGCCGAGGATCTGGGCCGCGAGGCCGAGCGTCGTGTCGCGGAGATGGAGCGCCGAGAGCACGAGCTCGAACAGCGCGCCGCGATGGCGGAGCAGCGTCTGGCCATCGCCGAGCAGGTGCGCGTCGACACCGAGCAGCGACTGGCTGATGCCGAGCGGCGTGCCAGCGATGCCGAAGGGCGCGCACCGACGGTCGATCCCGACACCGAGCGCCGCGCTGCCCAGGCGGAGGAACGACTGGGCGTCACGGCCGAGCGCGCCCGGTTGCTCGAGGAGCAGATCGCGGACCTGCGGTCCGAGCTGGCCCGGGCGAACGCGCGGCTGGAAGAGGTCCCGGAGAGCCCTGCCGAGGTGACCGTGATCGTCGACCGGGAGCGGAGCCAGCTCCAGGAGGCCGTGGCCGCCGAGGTGCGGCGCCCGCTCACGTCGATCGTCGGTCTCACGCTCGCCCTCAAGCACCACGACCCGCATTCGAACGATGGCCGGGAGATGGTCCGTCAGCTCGGGGCGAACGCGCGCAAGCTCGATCGCCTCGTCGGCGAGCTGGTGGATCTCGACCACCTGGTGGACGGTTCCCTCCAGCCGACGCGGCGTCGCACCGACCTCGAGGCGCTGGTGCGCAGGGTGGTCGAGGAGATCCCGGATCTCGCGAACCGGGAGGTGTTCGTGCAGGTCCAGCACGTCGCCGCCACGGTCGACCCGATCCTCACCGAGCAGATCGTCGAGTCGCTCCTTGCGAACGCCGGACGGCGCACGGGATCCGGCGACAGCGTGTGGGTCGAGCTCGCGCCGAAGGAGGGCGGTGCGCTCGTCAGCGTGGACGACGACGGTCCCCAGATCCCCGCCGGCGTTCACCGAACGGCGCTCGACTCCCTGCGGGAGGACGCCGACGGTGAGCCCCCGCAGGTGGCCACGGGGATCGCGCTGGTCTCCCGACTCGCCGAGCTCCAGGGCGGGAGGGCCTGGATCGAGGAACGCCCGGGTGGTGGGGTGTCCTTCCGGGTCTTCCTGCCCGACGTGTCCACGAACGGGGAGGCGGCCCCGGAGGACCGGACCGCCGCCGCCCTCGCCCCCGAGCTCCAAGGCCGACCGGACCAGTCGGTCTGGAGCTGAGGGCGACCGAGCGGATGGGGCGGGAGGCCGCGCTGGACACACCGGGCGGCGGGCCCCCCGCGCCGCAGGCTGGACCCGCGGCCCCCGCTCCTCCGACCCCGGCCGATGGGCTCCGCCTGGACCCGGACGACCCGCGTCTGCTGCTGCACGAGCTGGCGTCGGCCGAGACCCAGGAGGATCTGGGGCGCTAAGAGGTCGGGCCCAACGTCTTCAGGAGCTCGCGGGCGATGACCACACGCTGGATCTGGTTCGTGCCCTCGTAGATCTGGGTGACCTTCGCGTCGCGCATGAACCGCTCGGTGGGGTACTCGCGCATGTACCCGTACCCGCCGAGCACCTGGACCGCGTCGGTGGTCACGGCCATCGCCGTGTCCGACGCGAAGCACTTCGCGATCGACGAGAAGTACGTCATCCGCGGATCGCCCGCGTCGCAGAGCGCGAGCGCCTTGTACACGAGCAGGCGCGATGCCTCGATCCTCATCGCCATGTCGGCCAAGAGGAACTGGACGCCCTCGAACTCGGCGATCGGCTTGCCGAACTGCCGCCGTTCCGCCGCGTGCCGGGCGGCCACCTCGAACGCGCCCTGCGCGATGCCGAGGGCCTGCGCCGCGATGGCCGGGCGCGAGTAGTCCAGGGTCTTCATCGCGTAGGCGAAGCCCCGGCCCTCCTCCCCGATCAGCCGGTCGGCCGGGATCCGGCAGTCCTGCAGGATCACCTCGGCCGTGGGCGAGCCGCGGATCCCCATCTTGGCCTCCTTGCGGCCGAAGGAGACGCCCGGGTCGTCCCTTATGACGAGGAACGCGGAGACGCCCTTCGACCGGAGGGAGGGGTCCGACGTGGCGAACACCACGTAGGCCTGCGACACGCCGGCGCCGGTGATGAACCGCTTCGTGCCGTTCAGGACGAACCCGTCGCCGTCGCGCTCGAAGCGGGTGGTCATCGACGCCGGATCCGAGCCCGCACCCGGCTCGGTGAGCGCGTAGGACATCAGGACCTCGCCCCGACAGATGCCCCGCGTCATGCGCTCGGCCTTCTCCTCGTCGCCCGCCACCACCATCGGGATGATGCCGAGCTTGGCCACGAGCGGCGCGAGCGAGACACCTGCGGACACCCGGGAGAGCTCCTCGACGAACACCCCGAACGCGAGGGAGCCGCCGCCCGAGCCGCCGTGCTCCTCGGGATAGCCGACCCCCATCAGCTCGTTGTCGAC
>DASWAT010000117.1:0-2222 GCA_036390995.1 Actinomycetota bacterium
TTCCGGAGCCTGGCCGGCGGGGCCATCCTGGTCACGATCGCCGCGATCGCTGCCTCGATGACGCTCCTGCCGGCGATCCTCGGTCTGTTCGGGGACAAGATCAACTGGCCGCGGCTGTCCCGGCGCGCGCGCATGGAGACCTCGCACGACCCCCAGGGCGGGTTCTGGGACCGGCTCACCCGCAGCGTCATGGCCAAGCCCGTCGTGTTCCTGGTGGCGAGCGTCCTGGTGCTCGGCACGCTCGGGGCCTTCTACTTCCAGCTCCACCGGGGCACCACGCAGAACGTCAGCGCGCTGCCCCCGGAGTTCCCCTCGCGCCAGGCGTTCCTGACGCTGGTCCGCGAGTTCAACTCGGGCGGGGCCACCGATCCCGTGCAGATCGTGATCGAGGGCGAGGTCACCTCGCCGGCGGTGCAGGACGCCGTCCGCGAGCTGACCCGGGAGATCGGGCGCGACGCCAGCTTCTCGAACCACACCCTCACGCAGCAGTCGAAGGACGGGGCGTCGCTGCTCTTCTCCGCCTACTTCGCGGGGGACTCGTACAACGACGCGGCGTTCCAGGGCATCCGAGACCTCCGGACCACGATCGTCCCGAAGGCGTTCGAGGGAGTGCCGGGCGTCGACGTGTTCGTCGGCGGCAACACCGGGTTCTTCACCGACTTCCTGGGGATCGTCGATCGCTACCAGTGGACCGTGCTGCTGTTCGTGCTGGGGCTGTCGTTCATGCTGCTCACGATCGTGTTCCGCTCGATCGTCGTGCCCATCAAGGCGATCATCATGAACCTGCTCTCGGTGGCCGCGGCCTACGGCGCCGTGACCCTGGTCTTCCAGAAGGGGTTCGGGATCGGGTTCTTCAACGCGCTCGGGTTCCCCTTCAAACAGGTCGAGGCGATCGAGGCCTGGCTGCCGCTGTTCCTGTTCTCGATCCTGTTCGGGCTGTCCATGGACTACCACGTCTTCCTGCTGACCCGGATCCGTGAGGAGTACGACAAGACCGGCGACAACACCGAGGCGGTCGCGTACGGCCTGCGAACGACCGCCGGGATCATCACCGGTGCGGCGCTCATCATGGTCACGGTCTTCGGGGCGTTCGCGGCGGGTCGGCTGGGGCAGTTCCAGCAGATGGGGTTCGGCCTGGCGGTGGCGGTGTTCATGGACGCCACGATCGTCCGAACGCTGCTGGTGCCCGCAAGCATGCGGCTGCTGGGGGACTGGAACTGGTACCTGCCGAAGTGGCTCCAGTGGTTGCCGCAGCTCCGCGTCGAGGGCGGCGAAGAGCCGGCTCCGCCTCCCGCCGTGCCGACGGCCGAGATGCCGTTGCCGGAGGTGGCACGGGAGCGGGAGATCGTGGACCCGTAGAGGGCGCCTCGCGGCCTCGATCGATCACGCCACGGCGACAGGGGCGGGCAGCGGTTCGATCGCTCGGCGAGGTGGCGCCGGGCCCGCTCGGACACGAGTGCCATCGGGCTGGAACCACCGAACGGTGCCGTCCTGCTCCCTTCTGAGGGACCACCCGTACTCGTGCACGAGCTTGTGATGGAAGGTGCAGATGAGCACCAGGTTGTCCAGGTCGGTCCGGCCCCCCCTGCTCCACCAGGTGATGTGGTGGGCCTGGGTGAAGGCCCGTGCTCCGCACCCCGGGAAGCGGCACTCGCCATCGCGGTAGCGGAGCTGGCGCATCATGAAGGCCGAGGGGTCCCGGGAGGCCCGCCCGATGGCGATGGGGTCGCCGGCCCGATCCTCGACCACCGCCTGGAGGCGGCCGGTGCAGGAAAGACGCCGGAGGGTCTCGGCGTGGGCCACCCCTCCGCCCTCGACCTGGCAGGACCGGTCGGCGGAGGAAAGGGTCTCCGCGGATGCGTGGATCACCACCGTTGCCCGGTCCGGGTCGGCCTCGGCCCCCATCCGCGCAGAGGCCAGCACCACCAGGGCATCGGCGCGCCGGGCATCGGCGAAGGAGGGCTCCTCCTCCCCGGGCATGACCGGGAGCCGGGTGGCCAGGCGCTGGATCGCCGTTGCCACCACCGCTCCCTCCGCGGCCGGGAGCTCGGCCTCAAGGGCGAAACGCCTTCCCTGGTCGAAGAGCCACCAGGACAGGCGACGGTCCCGATCGACCTGTTCGGCCTCGTCCCTGGAGCGGCGGGCCTCCAGGTCGCCCTTTCGCCTGATGGCACCGCAGGAGACCCCTTGAGCCCACCGCAGCAGCCTCGCCTCGGTCCCAG
>DASWAT010000118.1:0-9815 GCA_036390995.1 Actinomycetota bacterium
GAAGGAACGCGAGGAACATGCCGTCGTGGTGGAAGCCGTGAGCCAGACACTTTCCCTCTTCTGCGAGGACCTGCGGCACCCTCGCGAGCCGGAGCTGCTGGGCACGGCGAACGTGTGGCACCTGTCGACGCCGTTCCGCGGACGGCTGAGGCCGAGCGTGGAGAGCGTGCTGGAGCTGGTGAGCGCCCTCCATCCCACGCCGGCCGTCTGCGGGACGCCTCGCGACGCCGCCCGCAAGGCGCTCGTGGATCTGGAGCCGTTCGATCGTGGGCTCTACGCTGGTCCGGTGGGATGGATCGATGCCAACGGCGATGGTGAGTGGGCGATCGCGCTGCGCTGCGCCGAGGTCGGCGAAGGGACTGCCCGCTTGTTCGCCGGAGCGGGGATCGTCGCGGACTCGGTCCCGGAGATGGAGCTCGACGAGACCGAGAGGAAGTTCCGGGCGTTGCTCGACTCCCTTCGCTGGGGCTGAGCCGCGCCCACGCAGGCTGAGATCGGGTTTCTTCGAGCCGACCTCGAACCACGAGGCCTCTCCCTACGGGTCACGAGACGGCGCGTGCCCCCTGGGCGTCGCCACCGAACGAAGGCGGCGTCCTCCTATCTTCGAGGAGGGTCGGGCTGCTCCTCCAGCGCGGCGGCAACGGCGGCGTGGACCTCCGCGTGGCGCGCCACGTTGCGTTCGCGATCGCTCGGGACCTCCACGATCCACACGCCGCCGGACCCGTGGGCACGCAGGACGGCGGGGATCAGGTCCCCCGCGTGCTCGACGAACGCGTGACGGGCCCCTGCTGCCTCGGCCACGCGCGACAGATCATCCAGACCGTGCGGGGTGATGAACAAGCCCTCGAGCTCCGCGTCGGGGATCTCCCGCTGGGCCAGGAACGAGAAGATCGCCCCGCCGCCGTTGTTCGGAACCACGAACACCGCGTCGTGGCCGCGGCGGGCGCTCCACAGCAGCGAGCCCGCGTCGTGGAGCAGGGTGAGGTCGCCGAGCAGCGCGAACGTGGGCGCGCCAGACGCCGCCACGCCCAGGACGGTGGAGACGAAGCCGTCGATCCCGCTCGCCCCGCGGTTCGCGAGCACGCGGACACCGTTCCGCGGCAGCATGAAGGCATCGAGGTCGCGCACCGGCATGCTGGAGCCGACGCACAGCACCGAGCCGTCCGGCACGGCGGAGGCCACGTCGCGTGCGATCCGTCCCTCGAACGGCTCCTCCCAGGCGTCCATCACCGGATCCGCCGCTCGTCGCGCGCGGCCGTCCGCCTCCTCCCAGCCCTGGAGCCATCCGTCCGATGAGCGCGGACCCGCTCGCTCCGCGAGCTCTCGCCCGACCTCGGCCGGGTCGGCCACCAGACGCAGCTCGGCGCGTCGCGCGGGGTCGGCCACGAGGTCGTCGGGGTCCACGACGACGAGGTGCTCGGCCTCCGCGACCAGGGCGAGCGCCGGACGCGAGGTCGGCGCCGCTCCGACCTGGATCACGAGCTCCGGCCGGTGCGCCGAACGGAAGCGCTCGTTCGAAAGGAGCAGCTGGCCGGCGGAGAGAGAGCCGGGGACCCGGAGGCCGGACGTCGGCTCCGCGATCAGCGGCCACGCGAGCGACCGCGCCAGCTCGACGAACGGCCCGGCGTCGAGCCGGAGCGACCCCGTGTAGACCAGGCCCCGGTCGGCGGCGGCGATCGCGTCGAGGACCGGGTTGAGCTCCTCGAGGCGTGCGGACGGGGCGGCCGTGTGCGTGTACCCGACCCGGATCTCCTCGGCGGGCTCGAGCGCTGCGGCGGGGACCAGTGGCTCGCGGAAGGGCAGGTTCACGTGAACCGGCCCCGGCGGGTGGTGGGCGAACGCCTGGGCCACCGCCCGGGCCGCGAGCTGGTGCCACACCTCCGGGTCGTCCGCCTCGTCGGGGACCGGGGCGTCGACGAACCACCGTGCGTACCGCCCGAAGAGCTCCACTTGGTCGATCGTCTGGTTCGCGCCCACACCGCGGAGCTCCGGCGGGCGGTCGGCGGTGAGCAGGAGCATCGGCGTCCGCGACATGTGGGCTTCGACCACCCCCGGGAAGAGCTCCGCCGCGGCGGTCCCGCTGGTGCACACGACGGCCGCGGGCACCCCCGTCGCCTTGGCGAGCCCGAGGGCGAAGAAGGCCGACGCTCGTTCGTCCAGATGGACGTGGACCCGTACCCGGGGCTCCCTCCACAGCGCAAGCGCGAGCGGCGTGGACCGCGAGCCGGGCGAGACGCAGGCGTGACGAACCCCCCCCGACGCGAGCGCGCTCACGAAGGTCCGCATGCGACCGAAGGCGACGTCGGCCTCGCTCATGCCGCCGTGGCCCCCGCGATCCACAGTCCCAACGCGAGGAGCGCGCCGAAGGCCATCACGAGCTGCGACGTGCCCACGAGCACCGGGATCAGATCCCGTCCCTCGGCCCCGCCCGCAACCTCCATCGGCCGGACGGCGAGCGGCCACGATGCGAGCGCGAACAACGCCCATTGCGACATGCCGTAGCGCCCCTCCACGATCCCCACGACCACACCCGCCACCACGGCGACGAAGGCCGCCACGATCTCCGATCGGTACAGCGTGCGGGTCCGGCGATCGCCCAATCGGACGGCGAGGGTGCGCTTGCCCGTCGCCGCGTCCGTCGGGATGTCGCGGAGGTTGTTCGCCTCCAGCACCGCGACGATGAGGAGCCCCATCGGGATCGAGGCCCACCACGCCGCCGGTGTGATCCGTTCCGCCTGCACGTATGCGGTGCCAGCCGTGGCCATCAGCCCGAAGAACACGAAGACCATGAGCTCGCCGAGGCCGAGGCTCGCGTACGGCCTCGGCCCTCCCGAGTACAGCCACAGCGCGAGCATCGCCGCCGCGCCGATCGGGATCAGCCACAGCGTGGTGGCGACCGCCAGCGCCAGCCCGCACACCCCCGCCACGAAGATGCAGACGAGCGCCGCCACCAGGACGGCGCGGGGCGAGGCCATCCCCGACGACGTGAGCCGCCGCGGGCCGGTTCGGTGTTCGGTGTCGACGCCACGGACGCCGTCGTGGTAGTCGTTCGCGAAGTTCACCCCCACCTGCAGCCCGAGACCCACCAGCAGCGCAGCGGCGAACCGCCACACGGAGGCGCGGCCGGCCGCGGCCGTTCCCACGATCACGGGCATCACGCTCGCCGCGAGGGTCCGAGGTCGCGCGCCGTGCCACCACACGCCGAGCCAGCCCGCGGGGAAGTCGCTCACGGGCGCTTCGGGAACCGCGAGAAGTCCGGCGAACGCTTCTGCAGGTATGCGTCGCGTCCCTCCCGGGCCTCCTCGGACATGTAGTAGAGCAGCGTGGCGTCGCCGGCCAGCTGCTGGACCCCGGCGAGGCCGTCGGTCCACGCGTGCATGCCGCCCTTGATCATCCGGAGCGCGAGGGGGCTCATGCGGAGGATCCGGCGGCAGATCCGAACCGTCTCCTCCTCCAGCGTCTCGAGAGGCACCACGCGGTTCACCAACCCCCACTCGAGCGCCGTCTGCGCGTTGTACTGCTCGCAGAGGAACCAGATCTCCTTGGCCCGCTTCAGGCCGATCGTGGCCGCGAGCAGCCCGCTACCGTAGCCGGCGTCGAACGATCCCACCTTCGGGCCGGTCTGGCCGAACTTCGCGTTGTCTGCAGCGATCGTGAGATCGCAGACGAGGTGCAGCACGTGGCCGCCCCCGATCGCGTAGCCGGCCACCATGGCGATGACCGGCTTCGGCAACCGCCGGATCTGCACCTGGAGGTCGAGGACGTTCAGGCGGCCGATGCCGCGGTCGTCCCGGTACCCGTCGTCCCCGCGCACGCGTTGATCGCCGCCCGAGCAGAAGGCCATCGGGCCCTCTCCCGTGAGGACGGCCACCCCGATCCGCGGATCGTCCCTGGCCACGTCGAACGCCTGGGAGAGCTCGAACAGCGTCTGGGGCCGGAACGCGTTGCGGACCTCGGGGCGGTCTATCGTGACCTTCGCGATACCCTCGGCCGTTTCGTACCGGATGTCCTCGTAGTCGCCGGACCGCTGCCAATCCATCAGACCGATCACTCCTAGAGCGTCCACTCGAAGGGTTCCGGTAGCCTATCTCACGTGGCCGGAACCGGGAGCCTGCCGGTGCGGGCGCGCGACGTCGTCGCCGTGACGCTGCCACCCGGACCCGATTGGGCCCGAGTCACCGCTGCCGTCTGGGAGGTTGGGGCGGCCCTGTTGCCGCTGGACCATCGCCTCCCAGAGCACCAGACCCGAAGCGTGATCGAACGCGCCCGCCCCACGATCCAGCGCACTCGGGAGGGCTGGTCCCGCCGCAACGACGGCGTGGGCGCCGACGACGACGTGTCGCTCGTGATCGCGACGTCGGGGACGGCCGGCGCCCCCAAGCTCGTCGAGTTCGAGCGCGCCGCCGTGGAGGCCGCGGTGTGGGGATCCGTCGGGGCGCTCGGCGCCGGGCCCCGGGACCCGTGGCTGTCGTGCCTGCCGCTCGCCCACGTGGGAGGACTGCTCGTCGTGCTCCGGGGGATCATGCTCGGTGCCCCCCTCACGGTGCTCCCGAATTTCGACATCGGGCGGTTCGCAGCGGCGGGGTGCCGGTTCACGTCGATCGTTCCCACCATGCTGGTCCGGTTGCTCGACGGGGCGGTCGACCTCGCGGGGTTCCGCGGCATCCTCGTTGGGGCCGGGGGGATGCCGCCGGACCTGCGAGCCCGGGCGAGCGCGGCCGGCGCCCCCGTCGTGCAGACTTACGGGCTTACGGAAAGCTGCGGCGGCATCGTCTACGACGGACGCCCGTTCGCGGGCGTCCAGCTCCGGATCCACCCGGAGACCTCCGCCATCGAGCTCTTCGGGCCGACCGCCATGCGCGGGTACCGGTTCGACGAGCGGGGCACCGCGGAAGCCTTCACCTCCGACGGCTGGCTGCGGACCGCGGACGCCGGCAGGCTGGAGCGGGACGGCACGCTGCACGTGCTCGGCCGGCTGGACGACCTGGTGAAGACCGGGGGCGAGCGGGTCTGGCCGGAGGAGGTGGAAGCGGCCCTGCGAGGCCACCCGAAGGTGGCGGACGTCGCCGTCGCCGGCCGGCCGGATCCCGAGTGGGGCCAGCGGGTCGTGGCCTTCGTGGTCCCGGTGGATCCGGCCGAGCCGCCGACCCTGGAGGAGCTCCGAGATCACGCGGCAGGCACGCTGCCGAGCTATGGACTGCCCCGAGAGATCGTGCTCGTCCCCGGCCCACTCCCCCGCTCCGCCTCCGGCAAGATCCGGCGGGCGGCGCTGCGTTGAGGCTCAGCGGAATACGGAGCGGTTCATCACCTATGGGAGAATGGAGCAGATCGTGGTCGAGACTCGCAACCTGGTCATCCTCGGATCCGGGCCTGCCGGGTATACGGCGGCCCTTTACGCCGGGCGCGCCGACCTCGAGCCCCTCGTACTGAAGGGTCTGGACGCCGGTGGCCAGCTCATGCTCACCACCGAGGTCGAGAACTACCCGGGCTTCCCCGGTGCCGTCCTCGGACCTGAGCTCATGGAGGCCATGGAGAAACAAGCCGCCCGATTCGGCGCCGAGCTACTGCACCAGACGGCCACCCGCGTGGACCTGTCGGAGCGCCCCTTCGGCGTGTGGGCCGGCGACCAGGGATGGCGGGCGAGGACGCTGGTCATCGCAACGGGCGCCAGCGCGAAGTGGCTCGGCGTGCCGGGCGAGGAGAGGCTCCGGGGGCGCGGCGTCTCCGCCTGTGCCACGTGCGACGGCTTCTTCTTCCGCGATCGAGAGCTGGTCGTGGTTGGCGGCGGCGACACCGCGATGGAGGAGGCCACGTTCCTGACGAAGTTCGCAAGCAAGGTCACGATCGTGCACCGGCGGGACGAGTTCCGCGCCTCGAAGATCATGCAGGATCGTGCCCTCGCGAACCCGAAGATCTCGGTGATCTGGCACACGATGCTCGAGGAGATCCTGGGCGAGGACGCCGTCGCGGGCGTGCGCTTGCGGAACCTCAAGACCCAGGAGGTCACGGACCAGCCAACCGACGGCGTCTTCATGGCGATCGGCCACACCCCGAACACCTCGCTGGTCGAAGGGCAGCTCGAGCTCGCGGACGGGTACGTGGTGGTCGAGGAGCCCTCGACCCGGACGAGCGTCCCCGGCGTGTTCGCCGCCGGCGACGTCACCGACCTCGTCTACCGTCAGGCGGTGACCGCGGCGGGTCAGGGATGCAAGGCGGCCATCGACGCCGAGCGCTTCCTCCAGGAGCACGGCGAAGACTGAGGGAATCCGGCCCCCGCCCGGATACGTTGAACGCGTTGACGAAAGACACGGCCGCCTGCCCGGGCGGCCGGCGACGAGAAAGGAACGGATGGTGGCACTGATCGGCGATGTGACGGACCAGGATTTCGATGTCCGCGTGCTGCAGGCGGAAAGGCCCGTGCTGGTGGACTTCTGGGCCGAATGGTGCGTCCCCTGCCACATGGTCTCGCCCGTGGTCGAGGAGATCGGCCGCGAGAAGGACCAGGCGCTCCAGGTGGCCAAGCTCAACATCGACGAGAACCCCGAGATGACCCGGCGGTACGGGGTCATGAGCATCCCCACGCTGATGCTGTTCGTCGGCGGGCAGGAGAAGGCGCGCCTGGTCGGCGCCAGGGGCAAGGACGCGCTACTCAGGGAGATCGATCCGCACATCGCGGCGTAGCGCTCACCATTCGAACGGGCCTTCAGTTGCCGTGGCCACGGCAGCCTGTCGATACTCATCCGGTGAGGACCATCCGGCAGGGCGACGCAGGCGAGGCCGTCCGCGACATCCAGCATCGCCTCCTCGGCCTTTCGTACCGGATCGACGCGGATGAGCTCGAGGGCCGGTTCGGGCCCTCCACCGAACGGGTCGTGCGTGCCTTCCAGCAGGCCCGGGGCCTGCCGGCGGACGGCCTCGTGGGCCCGGACACCTGGGGGCAGCTCGTGGAGGCCGGCTACCGGCTCGGAGACCGGGTCCTGTACCTTCGCTCACCGGCGTTCCGCGGGGACGACGTCCGCGAGCTGCAGCAGCGGTTGAACGGGCTCGGCTTCGACACCGGGCGCGAGGACGGCATCTTCGGGAACGCCACCCAGGTCGCGGTGTTGGAGTTCCAGCGGAACGTGGGCGAGCAGCCGGATGCCATCGTCGGAGCGGGCACGGTCGAGTCGCTCCTCCGGATACGATCCTCGGTCGAGGGACCGAGCCGGGCCGTGGTCCGCGAGGCAGAGGCGATGCGGCGGATGACCGGATCCCTCGCGGGATGCCGGGTGGCGGTCGACCCCGGCCACGGTCCGGACGAAAGGGGCAACGCGGGACCCGGCGGGGTCGTGGAGGGTGAGGCGACCGTGCTGCTCGCGCAGGCCCTGGTGGAAGAGCTCGCGCGCCGTGGAGCCGTCCCGACCCTCCTCCGCGGGCCCGACGAGGATCCCGCTCCGAGCGAGCGAGCGCGGGTGGCGAACGAGCTTCACGCCGACGTCTGCGTGTCGATCCACCTCGGCGGGGGAGATCCCGAGACCCGTGGGGCCATCTGCTCCTTCTTCGGAACGACGCAGACGCACTCGCCGGCCGGTCAGCGGCTGGCCGAGATCGTCTGCGAGGAGCTGGCGGAGCGGGTCGGGGTCCGCGACGTGGCGGCTCAGCGGCTCGCCGTGGCCATGCTCCGCGAGACCCGGATGCCGGCGGTGCAGGTGGAACCGTGCTTCGTGACGAACCCCGACGACGAGGCCTTGGTCACCGACCCATCCTGGCGACGGCGGGTGGCGGCCGCCGTGGCCGACGCGGTGCAGCGCTTCGTGGAGGGAGGTGCCGGCGAGGACGAACCCCGGGAGCTCGACCCTGCCGAGGAGCGGGCAACCTCACGCTGAACGCGATCGAGCGAGCGCTGCCATCACCAGTCCGAGCAGCAGGCCGAGCGCCGTCGCCTTCGCCGCCCTGACGACCTCGTCTCGGGACGCGGCGTTCATGGAAGGATTGTAGGTTCCGGGGTGCGTGGATCGACGACCGGGAGGGGTGCGATGAGGTTCTGTCTGATGCTCGAGGGACAGGAGGGCCCGAGCTGGCAACAGTGGCTCGACGTCGCCGAGACGTGCGAGCGCCTCGGTTTCGACGGTCTCTTCTCCTCGGATCACTACTACTCGGTGATGGGCGTGGCAGAGCGCGGGTCCCACGACGCCTGGACGATCCTGGCCGGCCTGGCGGCGCGGACCGAGCGCCTGCGCCTGGGCACGCTCGTGTCCCCGGTCACCTTCCGCCTCCCCACGGTGCTGGCGAAGGTGGCCGCGACGGTGGACCGGATCTCGGGGGGGCGCGTCGACCTCGGCATCGGAGCCGGATGGTGGGAGGAGGAACACCGCACGCACGGGTTCCCGTTCCCACCGACGGGTGAGCGGATGGAGATGCTCGAAGAGCAGTTGGAGATCGTCCATGGGCTCTTCACGAAGCAGACGTTCAGCTTCGAGAGCCGCCACTACGCGCTGGAGGACTGCGCCTTCCTCCACAAACCCGTACAGGAGCCCCACCCACCCATCATCGTGGGCGGCAAGGGCGGGACGCGGATGGCCACGATGGTGGCCCGGTGGGCGGACGAGTTCAACACCGTCGGCGGCACTCCGCAGGAGGTGCGAGAGCGTTTCGCGCGCGTGCGAGACGCCGTGGACGCCGCCGGGCGCGGCCAATCGGAGCTCACCACCTCGTTCATGACATGGGTCTACGTGGGTGAGGACGACGCGGCATCCCGAGCGCGGGTGGAACGCGCCCGAGCACTCGATCCCAAGGCCGGCGATCCGGACGCCTACCTCGCCGAACTGCAGCGCGACTGCATCGTGGGCACACCGCAGCAGGCCGCCGAGCGCCTGTCCGAGTACGCGGCCGCGGGGGTCCAGCGTGTGATGCTGAACCACGAGCTCTTCGACGACCTCGAGATGGTCGAGCTCCTCGCGACGGAGGTCTTCCCGAAGGTGGAGGGCTGACGTGCTGCCGGTACCACCGGAACCGCCGCGAACGCCGATGGCCGGTTCGGAGCGGGAACTGCTCTCGGCGCAGCTGGACGACAAGCGCACCGTGTTGCTGCGCAAGGTCGGTGGCCTCACCGACGAGCAACTCCGCAGCACGCCGACGCCGTCGAGCCTCAGCCTGCTCGGGCTCCTGAAGCACTCCGCCTACGTGGAGCGGTGGTGGTTCCGCCGGGTCTTCGCCGGGGAGGACCTCCCGTTCCCGTGGACGGACGAGGATCCCGACGCCGACTTCCGCCCGGAGCCGCACGAGACGGCCGAGCAGATCGCCGCCCTCTACGCCGACGAGGTCGAACGTTCCCGCGCCATCGCCGAGACGGCGGGTCTCGACGACGTCGGGCACGACCCTCGAGGAGAGGACGTGACGCTGCGCGGGATCATGATCCACATGATCCAGGAGGTCGCCCGCCACCTCGGGCATGCCGACCTGATCCGCGAGGCCATCGACGGCCAGACGGGGGACTAACGCGCGGACGACTCGTCTACGGACCGAGCCAGGACGTCGCGCTCGGCGGCAGAGGCCGTGACCTGCAGGAAGCCCGGGATCCGGACCGGGAAGTCGAGACCCCCCGGCCGCGACCGTTGCTCGTCGAACCGGCGGCCGATCTCCTCCCGCAGCCCCACGCCCGAGAGGCCGGCGCCGACGGCACGCTCGGCTTCGTCCAGCACCCATGCGAGGTGACGCTCGACCGGGTCGGTCGAGGCCGGCCCCAGCCGGCCCGCCGGCCCATGCCCCGGGAGATGGACGCGGGCGCCCGCCTCGCGGATCCGGCCGATCGCGCGCAGGAGCCCTCGGACCGATCC
>DASWAT010000119.1:0-25074 GCA_036390995.1 Actinomycetota bacterium
GTCCTAGCCGATCGCGTGGCGCGAGCCGGCCGGCGCGTCGACGCCTATTGGTCCTGGATCATCCGGTGGAGGCGCCACAGCGTCTCCGAGTACTGCTGCCGCTCCACCTTCACGCCGGCGTCCACGCGTCCCGCCTTGCCCTGCCAGTAGCGGTAGATCTGCTCGTTCGTCCATCCACGCCGTAGGGCGCCGCGGTAGCCCTTCACCATCTCGCTGCCCGTGTAGAGCGCGTTCGGGTTGACCAGGAAGCCGCCGCGCTGTCCGTTGAGCGAGATCCAGAACGCGCCGACGATGCCCCAGGCGCCGCTGTCGCGGTCTCCGGCGACCGTGATGTAGCGGACGGCCCCCTCTGCCCGAAGCGCGGGGACGCTGACGGACTCCGTGACGAGCGCGAGAGGCGAGGCCTCGCCCCACACCTCGGAGGATCCCTCGTCCGAACTCATGCTTCGGTCCTCCTCCACGGGCCCACCGTAGCTCCCCGAACGGGGGGATGACACCCGTCGGAAGTCTACTCCCGAGGTGTGCTGGAGGCCCTAGGGCGGAAGGCGAGGCGATCGAGGCGTTCAGCCCGCGTGTCTGGTACGGGCATCGTGGATCACGCGGAGCGCTTCCTCCCGCTGGCCGAACCCCTCGGTGCCCACCTTGTGCCCTTCGAGGTCCTTGTAGACGGCGAAGAAGTGCTCGATCTCGTTCAGGAGGTTGGGGTTCACGTCGGCGAGCTCCTGGATCTGCGACCACAGCGGGTCCCGGAGGGGCACGCACAGGATCTTCTCGTCGGGGCCCTTCTCGTCGCGCATCCGGAACAGCCCGATCGGGCGCACGGTGATGTGGCAGCCCGGGAAGGTCGGCTCGCCCACGAAGACCAGGGCATCCAGGGGATCTCCGTCGAGCGCCAGCGTGTGCTCGATGAAGCCGTAGTCGGCCGGGTACTGCATCGAGGTGAACAGCATCCGGTCCAGCACGATCGCGCCGGTCTCGTGATCCATCTCGTACTTGTTCCGGGAGCCCTTGGGGATCTCTACGACCACGGTCACGACGTCCGGCTCCATGGGGCGAGTCTATCGACCGGGGCGGGTTCCTATAATCCGAGAGGCCCCGAGTACGGAGGACCGCGTGCAGCAAGCGACGAGGGGGGCCGGATCCACGCTCCGGCGGGCCCGACAGGCCCGCGGCGTCACCATCGACGAAGCGAGCCGCGACACGAGGATCCGGTCCGAGTTCCTGGTAGCGCTCGAGGACGAGCGCTACGACCTGCTGCTCGGGGACGTGCACGCCCGGGGATGCCTGCGCTCGTACGCAACGTACCTCGGGCTGCCGGGTGACGACCTCGTGGAGCGGTACGCGAAGCAGGCCCCGACCCCGGCCCCGGCACCGCAGCCGGTCCCCACCGGGGCTCGCCCGGCCGTCGGCGCGAGGCGGCGCCGCGACAACCACCGCTTGTTCGTGATGGTCGCGGCCGTGGTCCTGATCCTCGCGGCCGCCTTCGGGATCCTGTCGAGCCGCTCCTCGGCGCCGCCACCGGCCGAGCTGCCCTCGCAGGCACCGCTGGCCGAGAGCCAGACCCGTCCCCTCATGCTCGTGGTCCTGGCACGGCAGGACGTGAACGTCACGGTCACGGTGGACGACGGAGCCGCGGAGACGTTCGCCTTGCGCCCCGACGAGAGCCGGTCCTTCGAGGCCCAGGTGTCCATCACGGTGCGCCTGGATCACGGGGCCAGCGCGAAGATCGTGGTGAACGGCAACGATGAGGGCTTCCCCGGCAGGGCAGGGCACCCGTGGAAGAAGGTCTACAGCTACGAGGAGCCCTCCCCCTCGCCCGCCTCGACCGGATGACCCGGGTGCACGCGTGAACGCCGAGATCGTCGGGGTCGGCACCGAGCTCCTGCTCGGCCAGATCGGGAACTCGAACGCCCAGTGGATCTCGGAGCGCCTGGCCGAGATCGGTGTGGACGTCCTGCACCACCAGGTGGTGGGAGACAACCTGTCGCGCATCGTCGAGGCGCTTCGGCTGGCGCTCTCCCGGTCCGATGTGGTGATCGTTACGGGCGGCCTCGGTCCCACGCAGGACGACATCACCCGAGACGCCATCGCGACCGCGTTCGGCGTCCGGCTGGTCCGGCATCGCGAGATCGAGGGCATGTTGCGCGAGCGGTTCGACCGCCTGGGCCGGGACATGCCCGAGTCGAACCTCGTCCAGGCCGACGTCCCGGAGGGCGGCAGGTACATCGTCCCGGGACGGGGGAGCGCCCCGGGTCTCGTGGTCGAGCGGGCCGGGCGACGTCTGTACGCCCTGCCCGGCGTGCCGGCCGAGATGCGGGAGATGATGGAGGGCACGATCCTGTCCGAGCTCTCGGCGCTCGCAGGTGGCGGCGCGATCGTCTCACGGATGCTGCGCTGTACCGGGATCGCCGAATCGCGCGTCGCCGAGATACTCGACGACCTCTTCCACGGATCCACGAACCCGACCGTCGCCTACCTGGCCGGCGGCGGAGAGGTGAAGGTCCGCCTGACGGCGAAGGCGCCATCGCGCGAGGAGGCCGAGGCGCTCATCGCGCCGCTCGCGGGGGAGGCCGCCCGCCGGATCGGCGACTTCTTCTTCTCCACCGCCGACGAAGACCTCGAGGAGGCGGTGGGTCGGCTTCTGGGCGGGTCCGGACTCACGCTCGCGTGCGCCGAGTCGCTCACCGGGGGAGAGCTCGGCGCGAGGATCACGTCGGTGGCCGGCTCGTCGGAGTACTTCGTCGGCTCGGCCGTCTGCTACACGGCCGACGCCAAGCGCACCGTCCTCGGCGTCTCGCCGGAAACGCTCGACGGACCGGGTGCGGCGAGTCGCGAGTGCGCGCGAGAGATGGCGGCCGGCGCGCGCCGGCTGCTCGGCGCGGATCTCGCGGTGGCCCTCACCGGCGCCGCCGGCCCCGAGTCGCACGACGGCGTCGAACCCGGATCGGTCTGGGTGGCGCTGGAGGCGGAGGGCGTCTCGCACCAGCGCGGGTTGACCGTCCCCGGGGACCGGGACATGGTCCGGCGCTGGTCAGAGCAGGCAGCGCTCGATCTGGTCCGGCGGCACCTCGAGGGCCGACCGCTGTCGTCCGCCGATCGGATCCTGTGATGGCGCGTGACCGGGCCTCGCGTCCTGAGGCCCGGCCGCTCCGGCTGTTCGTCGCGGTCGACGTTCCCGAGGACGTGCGAGCGCTGGTCCAGGAGGCCGTGCGGCCCACGCGAGAGCGCTTCCCGAGGGCTCGGTGGGTCCCGGCGCAGAACCAGCACGTGACGCTGAAGTTCCTCGGCCGAACCTGGCCACGGCTGGCCGAGTGGGTCACGTCCACGGTCGGGGAGGTGGCCGCGAGGGCGGCCCCCTTCTCGACGCGGGTCGAGGGGATCGGGGCGTTCCCGAGCGCACGCCGGGCCCGCGTGCTGTGGGCAGGGCTGGACGACGGGGACGGCAGGATCGGTGGCCTGGCCTCGGATCTCGATGCCGCGCTTGCCTCGGAGTTCGAGCCGGAGAAGCGCGCGTTCACGCCGCATCTCACGGTGGCCCGGTTCGACCCGCCGGTGGCCCTCGAGGACGCGGTTCCCGACGTCCGCGGCGACACGTTCGACGTGGACCGACTCGTCCTGTACCGAAGCCACCTCCAGCGCCCGTCGCCCGTCTACGAGATCCTCGAGGCGTTCCCCCTGGGCGGTGTTTGACCTCGAACACGTGTTCGAGTAGGGTGGGTTGCCAAGCTGGTCTTCCAGGACTGTAATCACAGGAGTGTGATCCGTGTCAGACCCAGGCGCTACGGTTCGGCCCGACATGGGGGAGGAGCTCACCAGGACGCTCGGCCGGTGGGCGAGGGGCACCAAGGAGGCTTCGCGGATGGATCGGGACAAGATGCTCGACGTGGCGCTCACGCAGATCGAGAAGCAGTTCGGCAAGGGTGCCGTGATGCGCCTCGGCGAGCACCCCATGGGCCACGGCATCTCGGTGACCCCCACGGGGTCGATCGCGCTCGACCTCGCCCTCGGGCTCGGGGGCATCCCGCGCGGACGGATCGTCGAGGTGTTCGGCCCCGAGGGCTCGGGCAAGACCACCGTCTGCCTGCACATCATCGCCGAGGCCCAGAAGCGCGGTGGCATCGCGGCGTTCATCGACGCCGAGCACGCACTCGATCCGACCTACGCCCGGAACCTCGGCGTGAACATCGACGAGCTCCTGGTGTCGCAACCAGACTCGGGCGAGCAGGCGCTCGAGATCGCCGACCTCCTCGTACGCTCCGGGGCGCTCGACCTGTTCGTGGTGGACTCGGTGGCGGCGCTGGTCCCGCGGGCCGAGATCGAGGGCGAGATGGGCGACACCCACGTCGGCCTGCAGGCCCGGTTGATGTCCCAGGCCATGCGGAAGCTATCCGGCTCGCTGTCCCGGTTCGAGACCACCGCGGTCTTCATCAACCAGCTCCGCGAGAAGATCGGCGTGATGTTCGGCAATCCTGAGGTCACGCCCGGCGGCCGCGCGCTGAAGTTCTACTCGTCGGTACGGCTCGATGTCCGAAAGATCGAGAACCTGAAGGACGGCACCGAAGTGGTCGGATCGCGGACCCGGGTACGGGTGGTGAAGAACAAGGTGGCTCCGCCGTTCCGCCAGTGCGAGTTCGACATCATGTACGGCACCGGGATCTCGCGGGAGGGCAGTCTCCTCGACGTCGGCGTCGACATGGAGATCGTGAAGAAGAGCGGCGCCTGGTTCACCTACGAAGGGGACCAGCTCGGGCAGGGGCGCGAGAACGCGCGCCAGTTCCTGAAGGAGCACACCGAGATCGCCGCCGAGATCGAGCGCAGGGTCAGGGAGGCCGTCGGGCTCACGTCGTTCGGTGAGGAGGGCGACCAGACCGTCCAGGTGATCGAAGACGGCGAGGAACCGGCCCCCAAGGCCGGACGAAGCAAGGAACGCGAGGCCACCGGGGCGCCGGCGAGTTAAGGGGAAGGCTTGACCGGCCCCCGGAGGTCCCGCGTCCCGAAGCAGCCCCTGTCCTGCCACGAGCGGGCGCTCGGGCTCCTTGCGGTTCGCCCCCGATCCCGGCGCGAGCTCCAGACCCGCCTGCTCCGGGCAGGGTTCGACGCCGCCGAGGTGGAGGACGAACTGGAACGGCTGTCCGCCGTCGGGCTCCTGGACGACCAGCGGTTCGCGCAGGAGCTTGCCGGGCACGCCGTGGGCGTGAAGCTCGCGGGCCGCCGGGCGGTCGCGTCAGCGCTCGCGGCCAAGGGGGTGGATCGCTCGACGATCGAGGCCACCCTGGCCGGGATCGAGGGCGACGAGCGGGACCGGGCCCTCGAGCTGGCTCGCATCCGGGCCCGGCGATCGGCCGGCCTTCCGCCCGAGACCGCCTACCGCCGTCTCGTATCACTGCTGGGCAGGCGCGGGTACGACGGGCGGACGGCCCGATGGGCCGCCGCCACGGCCCTCCGGGTCGACCCCGGTCCCGCCGACTGACGGCTCGGCGCCCCCTTCCCTCTTGCCTCGGGGCCCGAGAGGCCGTAGATTGTGCATTTGAGAGGCTTCGATCGGGAAGACGACTGTTCGACTTGTGCCTGACAACTGTGACCGACTGGAAGCACACAGACCGAGAGCATGAGGGGCGAGAGGGGCTCGAGGGTTCCCTGACACCCTAGTTTCCGCATCGGACGCACACGGCCGAGCAGGGCTTGATCGAGGGCCATGCTCGGTCTTTCTTCTTTCGAGGTGGAGGAACAACCGAAGATGGAAGTGGTGATCGCGGGGGTCGGAGCCGCCGTCGGTGGGATCGCGTTCGGCTACCTGATGCGCCAGGCCATCGGCCAGTCGCGGGCCCAGACGGCGGAGGCCAAGGCCCGGAAGGTGATGCTCGAAGCCGAGCGCGAGGCCGAGAAGCTCGTGCGCGAGGCGTTGGTCGAGGTCAAGGAAGAGATCGGTGGCATGCGCCGTGACGCGGAGCAGGACATCCGCGCCCGGCGTGAGGAGGTCAAGCGGGGGGAGCAGCGGCTCGGGCAGAAGGAGGAGACGCTCGAGCGCAAGCTGAGCGACATCGACCGGCGGGTCGGGGAGCTCGACGATCGGGACCGCAAGCTGCAGCAGGTTCGCCAGCAGCTCGAGCAGGCCGCCGACCAGCATCGGGCGCAGCTCGAGGCGGTGGCCCGGATGACCAGCCAGGAGGCCAAGGAGTCCCTGATCGGTCAGGTCGTGGAGGAGGCCAAGCGCGAGGCCATGACGACGGTGCGCGAGATCGAGCAACGGGCCCGGGAGGAGGGCGAGGAGCGCGCCCGCAAGATCGTCACGATCGCCATCCAGCGGGTGGCCTCCGAGCAGACATCGGAGTCCACGGTGTCGGTGTTCGCGCTGCCCTCGGAGGACATGAAGGGACGGATCATCGGGCGGGAGGGCCGCAACATCCGCGCCTTCGAGGCCGCCACCGGCGTGAACCTCATCATCGACGACACGCCGGAGGCCGTGGTGCTGTCCTGCTTCGACCCGGTCCGGCGCGAGATCGCGCGGCTCACCCTCGAGAAGCTCGTGTCCGACGGGAGGATCCACCCCGCTCGCATCGAGGAGACCTTCGAACGTTCGAAGAAGGAGATCGACGAGCAGATCCGACGGGCGGGCGAGGAAGCGGTCATGGAGGCGGGGATCACCGACATGCACGCCGAGCTCGTGAAGCTGTTGGGCCGCCTGCAGTTCCGGACCTCGTACGGGCAGAACGTGTTGAAGCACCTCATCGAGTCCTCGCACATCGCGGGGGCGATCGCATCGGAGCTGGGGGTCGATCCGCGGATCCCCAGACGCGGTGCTCTCCTGCACGACATCGGCAAGGCCGTGACGCACGAGGTCGAGGGCTCGCACGCCATCATCGGCGCCGAGATCGCGCGCCGCCTGAAGGAGTCGCCCGAGGTCGTCCACTGCATCGAGTCGCACCACGGTGAGGTCGAACAGCGGACCGTCGGAGCCGTCATCGCGCAGATCGCCGACGGCATCTCCGGCGGCCGCCCCGGTGCCCGGCGGGAGAGCCTGGAGACGTACGTGAAGCGACTGGAGCGCCTCGAGGAGATCTGCACGAGCTATCCCGGCGTGGAGAAGGTGTACGCCATGCAGGCCGGCCGCGAGGTGCGGGTCATGGTGAAGCCGGCCGAGATCGACGATCTCGCCGCCCAGGTCATGGCCCGCGACATCGCGAAGCAGGTCGAAGAGGAGCTCCAGTACCCAGGGCAGATCAAGATCACCGTGGTCCGCGAGAGCCGGTCCGTGGAGTACGCGCGGTAGCCTGGTGAGCATGGCCGGCACCTACCTGATCCGCACCTTCGGGTGCCAGATGAACGAGCACGACTCGGAGCGGATCGCCGGACTCTTGGAGTCGGACGGCTACGTACGCACCGAGGACGCCGCCCGTGCGCAGGTGGTCGTCTTGAACACGTGCGCGATCCGCGAGAACGCGGACAACCGGCTGTACGGCAACCTGGGACACCTTCGGCCCCTGAAGGCGGTCAACCCCCGCCTGCGGATCGTCGTGGCCGGGTGCCTGGCGCAGAAGGATCGGGGGCAGATCCAGGAGCGGGCGCCGTGGGTCGACGTGGTGGTGGGCACGCACGCGCTTCCCGGCCTGCTCGACCTGCTGAGGCGGGCCCAGGACGAGGGCCCGCAGATGGACGTGCGCGAGTTCACCGAGGTGTTCCCCAGCGCGCTCCCGGCCCGGCGCGAACTCGCCCACCACGCGTGGGTGTCGATCGCGGTGGGGTGCGACAACGCGTGCACGTTCTGCATCGTGCCCCTCGTGAGAGGACCGCAGCTCTCGCGCCCGATCGGCGACGTCCTGGCCGAGGTGCAGGGCCTGGCTCGCCGCGGCGTGGTCGAGGTCACGCTCCTCGGACAGAACGTGAACACGTACGGTCGGGACCTCACCGTCCCCGGCTCCAGCCGCCGCCCGCTCTTCGCCGACCTGCTCCGAGCCGTGAACGATGTGCGGGGCATCCGGCGGATCCGCTTCACCAGCCCGCACCCCCACGACTTCACGCCCGACGTGATCGAGGCCATGGCCGAGAGTGAGAACGTCTGCGAGCACATCCACTTCCCGCTGCAGTCAGGGTCGGACCGAGTGCTGAAGGCGATGCAGCGCTCATACCGCTCCCACCGCTACCTGAAGTGGCTTGAGAGCATCCGCTCGGCCGTACGGGGCATCGCCGTGTCCACGGACATCATCGTGGGCTTCCCCGGCGAAACCGAGGACGACTTCGGGCGGACGCTCGACGTCGTGGGCGCGGCGCGGTTCGACCAGGCGTACACGTTCCAGTACTCGCTACGGGCGGGGACCCGGGCGGCTGGGTTGCCCGACCAGGTACCGAAGGAGGTCGTGCAGGAGCGGTTCGATCGGCTGGTCGCTCTCCAAGAGTCCATCTCGCTCGAGCGCATGCACGAGGAGATCGGCCGCACCGTCGAGATCCTCACCGAGGGGGCGGGAAGGAAGGGCGGCGTACAGGGCCGGACCCGGACGAACAAGGTGGTCCACGTGTCCGGCGGCATCCCTCCCGGGACGTTCCTGGACGTCCTGATCGTGTCCGCGCATCCGCACCACCTCACGGGGGAGCCGGCGGCTTCGGCTCGTCCGGAACGGACGAGCCCCCGCGGGGCGCGCTCCACCGTGGGCTGATGGCTCCCGAGGCCGGCGAGCCGCTGCTCGCGCTGGTCGGGCCCACCGCGGCGGGAAAGACCAAGGCCGGCGTGGCTGTCGCCGAGTCCCTGGACGCCGAGATCGTGTCGGTGGACTCGATGCTCGTGTACCGGGGCATGGACGTCGGGACCGACAAGCCCGGACCGGCGGAGCGGGCCCGAGTGCCGCACCACCTGCTCGACGTGGCCGAGCCCGAGGATCCGTTCTCGGTGGCGCGCTTCCAGGCGCTGTCCCGCCTCGCGGTGGAGGAGATCCGAGGCCGCGCGCACCGGGTGTTGCTGGTGGGCGGCTCGGGCCTGTACTTCCGTGCGGTGGTCGACGACCTTGAGTTCCCGGGCACCGATCCCGCCGCGCGGCGCGAGCTGGAGATCCAGGCCGCGGCACTCGGCCCTGAGCGTTTGTACGCGCGGCTGGCTGGCCTGGACCCGGTGGCGGCGGATCGGATCGAGCCGGCGAACATCCGTCGCACCGTCCGGGCGCTGGAGGTCGCGGCCGTCACCGGCCGGCCGTTCTCCAGCTTCGCGGCGGCCTGGGATCGGTATCCGGCCGGGAAGGTGCGGGCCGCCGGGATCGATATCCCCCGGAACGTCCTGTCGCGCCGGATCGAGGCCCGCGTTCGGGCGATGGTGGACTCCGGGCTGGTCGAGGAGACGCGCGGGCTGCTCGAACGCGGCCTGTTCGGGTGGCTCACCGCGAGCCGGGCCATCGGGTACGCTGAATCCGCCCGGTATCTCGAGGGCGAGCTGTCGCTCGACGAGGCCGTGGCGCAGACGGTGAGACGAACGAAGGAGCTCGCGCGCCGCCAGATGGTGTGGTTCCGCCGTGATCCGCGGATCCGGTGGTTCCGTGCGGGCGCCGAGGGCGCGGCGTCGGTGGTGGACGAGCTGGTGGGGTACCTGAGCGGTGAGTGAGCTTCGGGTCTGGAAGTACCACGGGACGGGCAACGACTTCGTCATGCTCGAGGATCCCGAGGACCGGCGTCCGCTCTCCCCCCTGCTGGTGCGCGCGCTGTGCGACCGGCGGTTCGGGGTAGGGGCCGACGGTGTCATCCGCGTGGGCCGGGGCCGCGAGGACGCCGGGCGGCTGTTCATGGACTACTGGAACGCCGACGGCTCGGTGGCCGAGATGTGCGGCAACGGCATCCGGTGCCTCGGCAAGCTCGCGTTCGAGGCAGGGCTGACCAGCGCGACCGAGCTCGACGTCGAGACCCGGGCGGGGGTCAAGCACCTGTCCCTGCACGTCACCGGTACCACGGTGGAGGCGGCCACGGTCGGCATGGGCCCGCCCGCCTTCGAGCGCTCGCGGATCCCCATGACCGGTCCCCCGGACGAGCGGTTCCTCGCCGAGCCGCTCGACGTGGACGGGCGCACGTGCAAGGCCTCGGCCGTCTCGATGGGCAACCCGCACCTCGTGCTGTTCGTGGAGGAGGATCCCGGGGACGTCGACGTCCAGGGCATGGGGCCGCGGCTCGAGCACCACGAGTGGTTCCCCGAGAAGACGAACGTCGAGTTCGTGGCGGTGGAGGATGGCGGACTGACGGTGCGGGTGTGGGAGCGGGGGGTCGGCGAGACCATGGCGTGCGGGACCGGGGCGTGCGCGGCCCTCGTGGCGGCGAACGAGGCCGGGATGGTGCCGGCCCGGGCGACCGTCCGGTTCCCCGGGGGAACGCTGCTCGTGGAACGGACCGAGCTCGACGTCCTGCTGACGGGACCCGCGGAGCGGGTGTTCGAGGCGGTGCTGGACGAGGCGTGGCAACGGACGAGAGGAGTGGCATGAGGATCGCCCGACGGATCGCTTCGCTTCCGCCGTACCTGTTCGCGACGCTGGACGAGAAGCTCGCGGCCAAGCGGGCCGAAGGCGTCGACGTGATCTCGCTGGGCGTCGGCGACCCCGACATGCCCACGCCCGAGCACATCGTCGCGGCGATGCAGGAGGCGATCCACGACCCCGCCACCCACCAGTACCCCTCGTACTACGGCACGCTCGAGTTCCGGACGGCCGTGGCCGATTGGTACGGCCGTCGGTTCGGTGTCGAGCTCGACCCGAAGACCGAGGTGATCTCGCTGATCGGCTCGAAGGAGGGCGTGGCGCACCTGGCGTTCGCCTTCGTGGACCCCGGCGAGGAGGCCCTGGTCTCGGACCCCGGTTACCCCGTGTACGGGACCAGCACGCAGCTGGCCGGTGGGACGGCGGTGTCCCTGCCCCTCGTGGCCGACAACGGGTTCCTGCCCGATCTCGATGCCGCTCCGGTCTCGGAGCGGACGAAGCTCGCCTGGATCAACTTCCCCGGCAACCCCACCGGCGCCGTTGCCGAGCTCGGCTTCTTCGAGCGCGCCGTGGCCTGGGCCCGGGAGTATGACCTTCTGCTGGCGCACGACGCCGCGTACTCGGAGATCACGTTCGACGGCTTCGTGGCCCCTTCGCTCCTGCAAGTGCCTGGCGCCAAGGACGTCGCGATCGAGTTCAACTCGCTCTCGAAGTTCAACAACATGACCGGCTGGCGGGTCGGGTTCTGCGTAGGGAGCGCCGAAGCCATCCGCGCGCTCGGCGTCGTGAAGACGAACATCGACTCGGGGCTGTTCACCGCGATCCAGCGCGCCGGTATCACGGCGCTGACGGGTCCGCAGGATCACGTCGAGTCGCTGCGAGCCACCTACCAACGGAGGCGCGACACGGTGGTGTCCGCCCTGAACGGGCTCGGGTGGTCCCTGAAGCCTCCGCTCGGCTCGATCTACGTGTGGCTGCCGACGCCGGAGGGACGATCGTCGGTCGAGTTCGCCGACCTGCTGTTGGACCGGGCCGGCGTCTTCGTTGCGCCGGGCAGTGGCTACGGACCGCACGGCGAGGGGTACGTGCGGATCTCGCTCACCGTGTCCGACGATCGCCTGGCCGAAGCCATGGAGCGGATCGGCGAGGCGCTCGGCTGATGACCCAGGACGGCCGCCGTCGTGGGCGTGGGTTCCTGGAGTCGCCGCTGTCGGCCACCTGGACCCCGCGTGTCCGGGAGAAGGCCGTGCTCGTCGGCGTGGGTCACGGGATGGATCAGGCAGACCTGGACGAGCTCGCCGCGCTTGCGGACTCGGCCGGCGCGGAGCCGGTGGCCCGCGTGGTACAGACGCGTTCGGATCCGGATCCGGCGACGTTCGTGGGCAGGGGCAAGCTCGACGAGATCCACCGGGTGCTGCACGCCACCGGAGCCGACGCCGTGATCCTCGACGACGAGCTCACCCCCGGCCAGCTCCGCAACCTGGAGGACCGGCTCGGGGCCAAGGTGGTGGACCGCACGGCACTCATCCTGGACATCTTCGCGCTGCACGCACGGAGCCGGGAGGGCAAGGCGCAGGTCGAGCTGGCGCAGCTGAGCTACCTGCTGCCGCGGCTCCGCGGGTGGGGTGAGGCCATGTCCCGGCTGGGCGGCGGCATCGGCACGCGGGGTCCCGGCGAGACGAAGCTCGAGGTCGACCGCCAGCACATCAAACGGCGCATCACGAAGCTGAAGCGCGACATCAAGGACCTCGCGCGGACCCGCGACGTGAAGCGGGCCCGCCGCGAGCGCTCGGGCGTCCCGCAGATCGCGATCGCCGGCTACACGAACGCCGGGAAGTCAACCCTCATGAACGCGCTCACCGAAGCCGGGGTGTTGGTGGCGAACCAGCTGTTCGCCACGCTCGACCCCACCACGCGCCGCATCGAGCTTTCGAACGGGCGGCAGGCCGTGCTGTCGGACACGGTGGGATTCGTGAGCAAGCTCCCGCATGACCTGGTGGAGGCCTTCCGCTCCACGCTCGAGGAGGTGACCCGGGCGGACCTGGTCCTGCACGTGGCCGACGCGTCGTCGCCCGAGGTCACCCGGCAGGTGGAAGCGGTGCGGAGCGTCCTCGGCGAGATCGGAGCCGGTCGGATCCCCGAGGTGCTGGCTCTGAACAAGGTCGACTTGCTCTCCGAGGTCGACCGCGAACGGGTGGCCCGCCGGTTCCCGAACGCCGTCCAGGTGTCCGCGCTCGCCGGAGAAGGGCTCGGGGCCCTGGTGACCGCCGTGGCCGCCGCCGTGCCGCGCCCACCGGTGGAGGTGGCGCTGCTCGTCCCGTTCGGGCGCGAGGACGTCACCGCCCGCCTGTACCGAGACGGGGAGGTCCTGTCCGAGGAGGCCAGGGACGACGGCACGTACGTGCGGGCCCGGGTCGGCGAGCGGGAGCTCGCGGCGGTCTCCGAGCTGGTGATCGAGCCTCCCCGCACCCGCGCCGGCTGACCCGGCGGGATCCGATCCGCCGCCTACGGGTGCTTTGGAGCGCCGACGGCCCACAGGGCGTCCTGGGCCCAGGCGCCGGTGATGACCACGTCGGGGTTCTTGGCACGCTCGGCGGCCAGGCGGAGCGCCAGCAGCTGCAGCCGCGCCGTGAGGGGGATCTGGGCGAGGATCGTGGGCAGCCCCGCGGTCTCGGTGAGGCGGGTGACCAGGACGCCTTCGGCCTCGGCCGCTCTCGCGACCGCCTCCACGAGGCCGTCGGTGTCCGGCGGAGCGACCGCCACGAGGTGGTCGTTCTCGTTCAGCGGGACCGCCGAGCCGTGGAGCAGGTACTCGACGTCGTAGCCCTCGGCGAGGAAACGGGAGCCCTCGCGGATCTTCAGTGCGCCTTCGCGCGCCGTCACGGAGCCGGGCCCCTCGCCGTACAGGAGGATCAGTCGTGGGGGGGTCGGGATGGTCTCGGTCCCTGGGTACGCGATCGCGTCGCGTACCGCTCCGGGAACCCGGGCGATGGCGTCAGGAGCGAAGTCCGCAGCGCCGAGTTCATGGGCGATCCTGGCCAGGAGCAGCAGCACGGCCGTGTAGCTGACCGTGTAGGTGTGCGACTGCTCCTGCGACACGGTCTCGAGCGAGTTCGCAAGGCCGCCGCCCTGCCGGGTGATGGCCACCACCCGCAGGCCGGCGTCCCGTGCCTGTGCGTACGCGGCATATGCGTACGCGGTCTCCTGGCCGGCGTTGTGGCTGATCACGATCACGCCGTCCTGGGGATGCACCGGGGGGGCCCAGTTCACGAAGTGCATGGAGGGCACGGCCTGGGCTCCCCGGCCGGCCTGGTGGAGCATGGATGCACCCAGCTCCGCCGCGTGGAAGCTCGTGCCGGTGCCCACGAGCCAGATCCGCCGGCACTGCCGGAGCCGCTCGACGACATCGTGCGGAAGGGGTTGGGAGGCAAGTCGTTCGAGCTCGTCGGGTTGGGAACGGATGGCGTGCTCCAGCGCGGTGTCGGTCACGTCTGTGGGCCTCCCCTGGTCGGCGCTCGGGAGGGAGCCTAAAGCTTCCGGAGAACCGCCACCACTTTGCCCGCGATCCGGCCGTCACGCATCTCGAACGGTGACATCGCAGGGTTCTCGGGAACGAGCATGACGCGGGCCCCCCGGCGCTGCAGACGCTTCACCGTCGCCTCGTCCTCGGCCGGCCCCGGAAGGACGGCTGCCACCACGTCGCCGTCGTCCGCGTCGTCCTGGCGGCGCACCACCACCACGTCGCCGTCCAGGATGCCGGCCCCGATCATCGAATCGCCGGCGACCCGGAGCGCGAAGTGCTCGGCGCCGTCCACGAACCCCATCGGGACGGTCAGGTAGTCCTCGACGTTCTGCTCGGCCAGGACCGGAGCCCCGGCGGCGATCCGGCCGACGAGCGGGACCACGGCGCCCTCGGCGCGCGGGAAGTCGGGCTCGGAGAGGGTGACCGCCCTCGGCTTCGTGGGGTCACGGTGCAGCACGCCCTTGCGCTCCAGGTTGGCCAGCTGGCTGTGCACGCTGGAAGAGGAGGTGAGGCCCACCGCCTCCCCGATCTCGCGGACGGTGGGGGGGTAGCCACGCTCCCGGACGGTGCTCTGGATGAACTCGAGGATCCTGCGCTGCCTCGGCGTCAGGTCGTTCATGTCCGGCTCCCTGGTCGTCTCGGTCGGGTTCCGCGGTGGGGATCTCCCCCGCCACCGGCTCCCGGGCCGGCGGCCTGTCAGACCCCGCTCCTAGGCTGGGGACGGTAGCACGGAAACGAGGGTGGTTCAAACATATGTTCGGTCTTGACTTCGAACAGGGGTTCGCTAGGATGGCCTCCATGAGTCGAACACGTGTTCGACGCAGACGGTTCCTGGCGGCGGCGATCGCTGCCGGACTCGGAGCCGTGCTCGCGGGGCCGCTCGCGCATGCGATCTCGGCCCCCCGGGCGATGCCGGTGGCCCAGCATCGATACGTGATCCGCACCGGCGACACGCTGTGGTCGATCGCCCGAACCGTGTCGCCCGGATCGGATCCGCGACCGGTCGTGGACGCCATCGCCGCGACCAACGGGGTCGATCCGGGAGCGTTGATCCCCGGAAGGACGCTGGTCGTCCCGGCAGCGGGATAGCCCTGCCTGCCTGACTCCGGGCGGGTCACCCCAGGCCGTGGCGGCGCCTCGCGGTTGACGCTCCCATATCTGGCGGGTAGCGTCCGATCGACCACTACATCTTGTGGTGATGCGATGCGCTGTCCCTGGTGCGGACACGAACAGGACAAGGTCGTCGACTCCCGCTCCGCCGAGCGGGGCGGCGCGATCCGCCGCCGGCGCGAGTGCCTGTCCTGCCGACGCCGCTACACCACGTTCGAACGGATCGAAGACGTGGGCCTGCTTGTCGTGAAGCGCGACGGCTCCCGCGAGCCGTACCTGCGCGAGAAGGTGGTCGCGGGGATCCGCAAGGCCATCGTGAACCGCCCGGTCACCGACGAGCAGGTAGCCGGGGTTGCCCAGCGGGTGGAGGAGCGCCTTCGGCGCCGAGGCCCGTCGGTGACCTCCCAGCAGGTCGGCGTGGAGGTCCTCACCGAGCTCAAGAAGCTCGACCAGGTCGCGTATATCCGCTTCGCCAGCGTGTACAAGGACTTCCAGGCGCTGACCGACTTCGAGCGCGAGCTCGGGCAGCTGCTCCAGAAGAAGGTCGCCGCCAAGCCCCGGGCGCGCTGACCAGCGCGAACGGTCTGAGCTACAATATGTTGTGGTCGAAGGGTACGCGAACCACTAGATATCCGGTCGGCGGCCCTTGACGCCCGGGGTGGCCGGGTGCAGAATTCCAAGGCTGTGATTCCAAGGACGACACTTCCCCACGGACCTGCGGAAAGGGGGCTTTCCCTGTGGCGACGAAAGAGGGGGACGTGGAGGTCATCCGGCAGGGGTTGACCTTCAAGCGGTACTTCACGAAGGACGGCGTGCATCCGTTCGACGACGTCGGATGGGAGGTTCGCGACGCCGTCATCCCGAACTTCAAGGAGGGCGGCAACGCCTTCGAGCAGCGCGAGGTGGAGTTCCCGAAGAGCTGGTCCCAGAACGCGACGAACATCGTGGCGCAGAAGTACTTCCGCGGCCCCCTCGGAACGCCACAGCGTGAGTCCAGCGTCCGCCAGCTGATCGGCCGGGTCGTCGACACCATCCGCGGGTGGGGCAACAGGGACGGCTACTTCGCCACCGAGAAGGACGCGGACGTCTTCGCCGAGGAGCTCACCCACCTCATGGTCACGCAGAAGGCCGCGTTCAACTCGCCCGTGTGGTTCAACGTCGGTGTGCCGGACACGCCGCAGCAGTGCTCTGCGTGCTTCATCCTTGCGGTCGATGACACGATGACCTCGATCCTCAACTGGTACGTGGAGGAGGGGACCATCTTCAAGGGCGGATCGGGCTCGGGGATCAACCTGTCGAAGATCCGGTCCTCGAAGGAGCCCCTGGGTGGGGGCGGGACGGCCTCGGGCCCCGTCAGCTTCATGCGGGGCGCCGACGCCAGCGCCGGCACCATCAAGTCGGGCGGCAAGACACGCCGCGCCGCGAAGATGGTCGTGCTGAACGTCGACCACCCCGACGTGCGCGGGTTCATCTGGTGCAAGGCGGTCGAGGAGAAGAAGGCCCGCGCCCTGCGCGACGCCGGGTTCGACATGGACCTGGACGGCAGGGACAGCTACTCGATCCAGTACCAGAACGCCAACAACTCGGTCCGCGTGACCGACGAGTTCATGCAGGCGTACCTCGACGACCGGGACTGGAAGCTGAAGGCCGTCACCACCGGCGAGACGCTCGAGACCGTCCGGGCCCGCGAGCTGATGCGCGAGATCGCGCAGGCCGCGTGGGAGTGCGCCGACCCTGGCATGCAGTACGACACCACCATCAACGAGTGGCACACGTGCCCCGCGTCGGGTCGGATCAACGCGTCGAACCCGTGCAGCGAGTACATGCACCTGGACAACTCGGCGTGCAACCTGGCCTCGTTGAACCTCATGAAGTTCCTCGACGCCGAGGGCAGCTTCGACGTGGCCGCCTTCAAGCACGCGGTCGAGGTCGTGTTCACCGCGCAGGAGATCATCGTGGGCAACTCCGACTACCCGACCGAGTCGATCGGCCGCAACGCGAAGGCGTTCCGGCAGCTCGGCCTGGGGTACGCGAACCTCGGCGCGCTGCTGATGGCTCGCGGGCTGCCCTACGACTCCGACGGCGGGCGGGCCTGGGCCGGCGCCATCACGGCGCTCATGACCGGATGGGCCTACCGGACCAGCGCGCGGATCGCCGAGGTCACCGGGCCGTTCGCCGGCTTCGCACCGAACCGCGACGCCATGCTCCGCGTCGTGCGCAAGCATCGCGCGGCGGCCGACCAGATCGACGGCGAGCTGGTGCCCGAGGCGCTGCTGTCCGCGGCGAAGCAGGGCTGGGACGAGGCGGTGAGCCTCGGCGAGCAGCACGGCTACCGCAACGCCCAGGCCTCCGTGCTGGCGCCCACCGGCACCATCGGCCTCATGATGGACTGCGACACCACCGGCATCGAGCCCGACCTGGCGCTGGTGAAGAACAAGAAGCTCGTCGGCGGCGGCACGATGCAGATCGTGAACCAGACGGTGCCGCGGGCGCTCGGACGTCTGGGACTCGGGCCGGCCGAGGTCGACGACATCGTGGCCTACATCAGCGAGCACAACTCGGTGGTGGACGCCCCGCACTTGAAAGAGGAGCACTACCCGGTGTTCGACACCTCCATGGGCGACCGGGCCATCCACTACATGGGGCACGTGCGGATGATGGGCGCGGTGCAGCCGTTCATCTCGGGTGCGATCTCGAAGACCGTGAACATGCCGGAGGAGGCTACGGTCGAGGAGGTCGAGCAGCTGCTCGTGGAGAGCTGGAGGCTCGGCCTGAAGGCCGTCGCGATCTACCGCGACAACTGCAAAGTGGCGCAGCCGCTGTCGGCCGACAAGAAGGGGAGGGCCGTCGAGCCGGCCGAGCTGGCCACGCCGGTCCGCAAGCGTCTGCCGCAGACCCGCCCCTCGATCACCACGAAGTTCGAGGTCGGCGATGCCGAGGGCTACATCACGTCCAGCTCGTACCCGGACGACGGGATCGGCGAGATCTTCCTGAAGACGTCGAAGCAGGGATCGACGCTCTCGGGGATCACCGATGCTTTCTCCATCGCGATCTCGATCGGCCTGCAGTACGGGGTCCCGCTCGAGACGTACGTGCAGAAGTTCATCAACATGAAGTTCGAGCCGTCGGGTATGACGAACGACCCCGACATCCGGTTCGCCACGTCGATCGTGGACTACGTGTTCCGGCGCCTGGCCCTCGACCACCTCTCGCAGGAGAAGCGGGAGGAGCTCGGGATCTGGTCCATCGCCCAGCGCAAGGAGTCCGCGGCGACCGAGGCGGCGGAGAAGCTGAACGGCGGGTCTGCTTCGGCGTCCGAGGTGCCCGCGCCGAGCGCGGAGGCCGCACCCGCGCCGCAGCCGGTCGAGCTCGGATCGAGGCCGGAGACGCGGGCTGCCGACGCGCCGCTGTGCTACCAGTGCGGCTCGAAGATGCAGCCGTCCGGCTCGTGCTACGTGTGCCCGAGTTGCGGCTCGACCAGCGGCTGCTCGTAAACGCTCGGGCGGAAGGTGGCAAGGGCCGGGAGCAGCTCGCTCCCGGCCCGCCGCCGTTCTGCCAGACTCCTGCTCCGATGGACCTCCCGTTCAAGCGGCTGGATACGGAGGCGGAGCTTCCGCGGCCCGCGCATCCGGGCGACGCCGGGCTCGATCTGCGCTCGGCGATCGATCTCGAGGTGGGACCGGGGGAACGGGCGCTCGTGCCCACCGGCCTGGCCGTGGCGATCCCCGAGGGACACGCCGGGCTGGTGCTGCCGCGCTCGGGCCTGGCCTCCAAGCACGGGCTCACGATGGCGAACGCTCCCGGGCTGATCGATGCCGGGTACAGGGGCGAGGTGATCTGCGCGGTGGTGAACCTCGACCGAAAGCAGGCCGTGAGGATCGTCCGCGGGGACCGCATCGCGCAGCTCGTGATCGTGGCGGTGCCGGCGGTGAGGCCAGGGTGGGTCGAGGAGCTGCCGCCGTCGTGGCGGGGCGAGGACGGGTTCGGCTCGACCGGGGCGCGCTAGGCGGGAGACCGCGAGCAGGAGCCGTCGGTGGCGCAGGTGACGGTCCCGCCTTCGAACGTCGCCGAGGTCGAGCCGTCGGGCTCGGCCACGACGCCCGAGGCGGGAAAGCCGAGCTTGCCCATCACGCCCTTGTGCGCGAGGAAGACGTCGAGCACCGGTCCGTAGAGCGGCCACGCACCGGTCGAGGCCTTGAAGTACATCCGCCCGGTCTCGAACACCACGCGGTCGCACTCGTCCGTGTCGCAGCCCGGCACGGTCGTGAGCCGCACGATCGCCGAGCGTGGCAGGCCGAGCGGCCCCCCGGCTTGCCCGGCCGTGACGTACGCCTGCTGCACCGGCCCGTACAGCCAGACCGTGAGGTTCCGCTGGGCGTTCACGTAGATCGCACCCTGGGCGAAGCGCTGCCGGGCGCCCCCGTCGAGCTTCACCCGTCGTCCCGTCGGCAGGCCCGGCGCGCACATCAGGTCGTCGTACGTGGTTCGGATCGTGCCCCGCACCAACCGGTCGCTGTTGATCCACACGCGGTCGTCGCGCAGGCCGAGCCCGGTGCGGAGCTCCGCGCCGGTGATCGTCGCGGTGTCCGTGGACCCGGCCACCACGATGGCTTCGATGCGTCCGGACACGCCGCGGGCGGTCTGCCCGAACTTCGTCACGGTACCGATGTCTCCTGTCCACGGCCGGAGCTTCGCGGTGACGGCCTCGGCCGAGAGCGCCCCGACCACCCACGTGCGGTACGGGTTCGCGCTCGTGTAGTCGCCGGGGTCGCACACGCCGCGCAGGTAGGGGAGCGGGGTTCCGCCCCATACGTTCTCGTTGTTCTCCGTGTAGCCGCCGCTCGACGCCGAGTAGAAGGCCGAGATGGGCTGTGTGCCGGAGAGGATGACCTCGCCCTTCGTGGCGTCTACGGCGGCGACCCACCGGTCGCCGCCGGTCCCGGCCTCTTTGTCGTACCCGACGTAGACCTGGTCCCGGGGATCGCCGTAAAGGGCGCAGTCGCAGCCGGCCCGATGCTGGCCGGCCCGGGCCACCATGTTGAAGGCGTAGCTCCGGGCGGCGTCGGCCTGGGCCTCGAGGGCCTCCGCGGGCCAGCTGCTCGGGACCTCTCCGAGGCCGTACAGGTAGGCCTGGGGCGCCAGGATCGCCACGGCGCGAACCTTCGGCGCGCACCCCTCGCACGGCGCGTACAGCGCGAGCTGGAGGTAGCCGCGAGCGTACGTGTGCCCGGCCTCGGCGAGATCGACCCTCGAGCCGAGGGGTTTGTACCGGACGGCGACCTTCGAGCTGACCGAGCCGGCGGCGCCGGCGAACTGGGCCCCGGTCGCGTCGAGGATCAGGAACGAGGAGGACGAGGCCTGGACGGTCCAGCTCTGGCCGTCGGGGATGGTCGCGAGGAGCGGCCCTGCCGGCCCACCCTCGTGGAGCTCGACGGGGCCGCCCTGCGCCCGCAGCGTGACCTGGCCGGCGCCCTGGAGCAGCCCGATGCGGAGCGTCTTGGGCCCGTCGACCGGCGCGACCGTGGTGCCCGAGTAGTAGTGGGTGAGGATGTCCTGGTGCGTCCAGCCGGCCTTCGCCACCCGTACGTGCCCCACTGCGACATGCCCAGCCCGTGCCCGTACCCGCCGCCGTAGAACGTGAACGAGGTGCCCGCGTGGCCGGGGACCGCCGGGAACAGGGCCAGGGCGATGCCGGCCAGGAGCGTGACTGCAGCGCTGATGGTCTTCTTCATGGGGGCCGCGACGTCGTTCGTTGCTCCAGCACCATCGACCGGGCGCCACCGGGCCTTGAGGCGTAGGCCGTTCACCTCCAGGGACCATCGAGCGGCCGACGCGAGGGCTACGCTTGAGCGCATGCCGTTGACGCCGACGATCTGGCTCGAGCGCGGGGGCGACTTCGCCGCGATCGAGGCGGTGCTCGACGCCGCGTCCGATGGGACCGACGGATCACGGATCGTCCGGGAGGTCCGGGCCTCGGACGCGTACCTCCCCGCGCTGTCGCTGGTGGCCGAGGAGGGCGAGGACGTGGTCGGTCACGTGCTCTTCTCGCGCGGATGGCTCGTGAGCGAGGATCACCGACGCCCGATCCTGTGCCTCGGGCCGGTCGCGGTTCGCCCGGACCGGCAGCGGCGAGGGATCGGTATCGCCCTGAACGAGCGAGGGCTCGAGGAGGCGCGCCGCGGGCGGGAGCCGCTCGTGGTGGTGCTGGGTCACGCCGAGTACTATCCGCGGTTCGGCTTCGAGCGGGCGTCGGCACACGGGATCGCTCGTCCTTCCCGGGCGTTCCGGACGAGGTGTTCATGGTGCTCCACCTGGCGGACGACGCGCGGTCGTGGAGCGGCGAGGCACGGTACCCAGCGGCCTTCGGTTGAAGGAAGAGCGCCCGGCTCCTAGACTCGGGGGTGCCCATCGAGGGCGCGTGCGGACGTGGCTCAGTTGGTAGAGCACCACCTTGCCAAGGTGGGGGTCGCGGGTTCGAGTCCCGTCGTCCGCTCCACATCGTTGCAGGTCAGAGGTCCGGAGCCTTAGGCGTGCGGCCCGTCAGCGGTCTCGATGGGCGCAGAATGGGCACGTGGCGGGGCCGGGACTTCCTGGGAATGGCCCGCTAGAGCCGAGGGAGCCCGCGCAGCATCGCGCCGAGGTCCGCCAGCGTGTCGGAGGCCGAGGGCCCTCACGGGCCGGGACCCCTCCGCGGCCCGCCTCCCGCAGCATCCCCACGAGCACCGCTCGCAGGCGGGGGTCCTCCTCGGCGTCGATCAGGAGTTCGGCGAAAGTGCGCGTGTTCGGGTTGGCCCAGTAGTCACCGATCACGCCGGACGGTCGTAGTCGGCAGGGTCGAGGACGCGGAGCGGTTCAGCCCTGGGCGCTGGGACGAGGGCGTCCAGCTCCGCGCGCAGGACGTAACGGGATAGAGCTCCGCTGCCCAGCGCCTTTTGGCTTAGTCCGGACGATGCTCGATCCGTAGGCCAACGGAGGTAGAGCACATCACCCGTCACCCCCACACTGGACCCACCAGACGGGCTACGGGAGGGAGTGATAGGGGATGAGGCGACGGATCGGATCGGTGTTCGTCGCTGCGGCGGTCCTAGCCATGCGGCGAGGCCGCCGTAGATCACGTCCGGTCCCTTGCCGCCGTTGATGCGGTCGTCGCCGCCCCGCCCATAGATGATCTGTGGACCGTTCATGCCGGTGATGACGTCGGCCTTGCTCGTGCCCGTGACGACGGTGGGCGACTCGGCCCGAGCCGCCGGTCCGCCGCAGGTGCATCGCCCGTTACCCCTCGTGGAGCCAGAAGGAGAGTGGAATGCTTAGTAGGTTTGCCGCAAACATCCGTGCTGGTTTCTCCTTGATCACCCGCCTGACCGCCGGGAAGGTCGCGGTCGGGACGATCGTCGCCGCCTCCCTCGTGACTCCCGAGGGGTGGAGGCTGCTCGTCACCATCGCGGCCCTCGGTCTGCTGGCCGCCGCCGCCGGTGCCTACCTGGGTATCCACCTCGAGGTGGAGAGGGAGGAGGAGAACACGGATGTCTACGCTGATCTGTCGTAGGCTCCGCAGGGTCCACGACGACGAGGGCGGCGTCGTCCTGCTAGTCGTCGTCTTCGCTCTGTTGGCCGTTGTCGGGATGCTCGTCCTGGTGTTCGACCTGGGGTCGCTGGTTTCGACGCGCAGGACGGCGGTCAAGGCGGCGGATGCCGCGGCCTTGGCTGCGGCGCAGTCCTGCTTCGATGGGGACACGGCCGGAGCGCCGGTCGCGGCCCAGCAGGTTGGCCTGGCCAACATGCAGGACTCCGGCGCTAGCCTCTCGGGGATCACCTCCACAGTCATCGCGCAGGAGGGCTGTGGGACGAGCAGGGACTACGGGTACGTGACCGTCAGGGTCACCACTAACCAGGACCTGTTCTTCGCCCCAATCTTCGGCATCAACTCGCACGGCATCTCCGCTGAGGCTACGGCGGCGTGGGGCATGGTGATCGGACCGCCCGTGCCGGTCATGGCCTCTATCGGCGGGCCAAACGCCTTCTCGTCGTGCAGTATCCCCGACCCCAACCCGACTCCGGGTGAGACTTGTTACGTCCTGATGGACAACAACAACAACGGAGGAGGCCAGTTTGGGTACCTGAGTCTGACCGATTGGTATCCGATAGGGACCGACCCGCTGACGATGGACTGCAACTCTGCGGGCGGCACCGATCTCATCCGCGATGAGATCGCCGGAATCAGCTTGCCGAGGTATGTGTACGGTGCCCCGGCTTGGTCGTGCAAGGTGCCCGGCGAGAGCGCCCAGACCTGGCCGACTCTGGCGGGACTGACTCGCTGGTTCCCGTTGACCAACCCGGCCGTCACCGAACCATCTGGCAAGTTCTATTACGTCCAGGGGTTCGCGCAGGCCACGATCATCAGCGTCGAGCAGAAGAGCTGGAGCGACGTCGCCACCGACCCTGGCAACGGCAATGGGAATGGTGGGGGCAACGGCGGCAACGGGGGTTCGCCCCCAATCGACACGACGCAGCAGACCTGCGGTAACGGCATCCTGGTCCCGCCGAACGGCAGCTACTCCTGCATTGGACTGACGTGGCACACATCCCTGATGCCCACGCCCGGCGACACGGCGATCGCTGAGGGAGTGCACCTCATCAAGTAGCTAGGCAGGATCTCGGGCCGGGGAGCCGGGGGCCTCCCGACCCGGGGTTGTTACCAAGCATGGGGAGAACAATGAAGAGGGTGTTGCTCTCATGATTGCGGCTGCATTGCTGGCGGCTTGCGGCCAGGCGCCGCAGAACAGCCGTTCGGTCCGATGATTGTTGACCTGAGGACGTGGTGTGCGTGGGACACCGCGCCGGTCGGGTAGGAGGGGCCATGCGGAAATATTCGCTCATCGACGACGGGCAGGGGAACTACAGGTACGGGAACGGGTACGAACAGTTCGAGGAGCAGGAGAAGCTCCCCGAGCCCGACCACAAGTCCACGCTGCGTGCGCTCCTGCGCGACGCGGACGAGGTGATCAAGCAGATGACGCTGGACGAGCTGAAGGCGAAGATCACCGCAATCCTGCCGGGGGCCACCTTCGAGGTGGACGACCTCGGCCAGATCGTCATCCGCTCCAGTTTCCGGCTGCACACCGACCCCGAGGCGTTGGCGGAAACCCTGCGCGAGAAGGCGCGCGATTACGTCCCGCTCAAGAAGGGTCTGTTCGGGAGGGGGAAGTAACCCTGCTTGGAAGGGGGTGACGTGGGGGAGGGATCGGCGGCGTTGATCCAATCGACCAACGGCTGCTTGTACCGGAGGATCAGGGCTGCTCGATCGAGCATGGTCGTTGCCCCCGGGGATCATCTGCGGAGGTCAAGGCCGCCCTCCTTCATGCCACGCGGGCATGGTACTCATGGATCAGCCCACCGAGGATCTCGCGACGCGTGATCGCCTCGGGCCTCGCGGGTCCCGGGCCTGGGATCGGCCGGCCGACATCGTGCGGACGACGAAGACCGAGCCCGCGATGCGGTCGATGCGAGTTGTGGTGCGCGACGTACTCACGCAACACGTCCACCAGGTGTCTTCGGTGAAGGATCAACACGTGATCGAGGACCTCCCGCCGCAAGCCTCCGATCAGTCGCTCGATGTGGCCGTTGGCCTGTGGGGTCCTGTACGGGGTGAGCACGACCTCGATGTCTTCGGCGGCGAAGACGGCATCGAAGCTGCGGTTGAACTTAGCGTCGCGGTCGCGGAGCAGGAAGCGAATGCAGAGCTGCGGGTCGGCGTCCAGATCCATCATCAGGTTGCGCGCCTGCTGGGTGACCCAGGTCCCGTCCGGGTTGGCGCTCACCCCGACCCCGAGGATCCGGCGGGTGTGGATGTGCAGGAACACCAGCACGTACAAGGTCTTGAGGAACACCGTCTCGACCGTGAAGAAGTCGCAGGCGACGATGCCCTTGGCTTGCGCTGAAAGGAACCGACGCCAGGTCGGACCGTCCCGGCGCGGCGCTGGCCCAAGGCCGGCTCGACGAAGG
>DASWAT010000120.1:0-7212 GCA_036390995.1 Actinomycetota bacterium
GTGGGCGAGGGGGGATTTGAACCCCCACGAGGTTGCCCTCACAGGAACCTGAATCCTGCGCGTCTGCCATATTCCGCCACTCGCCCGTGGCGCCCAAGGGCAGTCGAAGATGCTAGCAGCGGCAGGGGCCGGGCACCGTTCGAGGGGCAGTCCTGGTCTTCCCCTCCGAGGTCCGATCGTCACCGGGTGCCGGTCACGAGGCCCGCATATAATCGGGCGGAGTTGCGCTAGCTGCGCGAACGCGACCGACCGTGCCCATCCTCCGCGACTTCGAACGCCGCCTGGGGAACCTCGTCGAGGGATTCTTCGCCTCCACGTTCCGGAGCGGCCTCCAGCCCGTGGAGCTGGCCAAGCGCCTGCTCCGCGAGATGGACGCGCGCAAGACGGTGGGGGTGAACGAGGTCTGGGCCCCGAACCACTTCCTGTTCTCGCTCTCGCCCGAGGACGGTGACCGGTTCGAGCAAGCCGAGCAGGCGCTGGTTCACGAGCTGAGGCAGGTCGTCCGCGACGCCGCCGCCGAGCGCGGATGGGGCTTGGTCGGACCCCCCGAGATCGAGTTCGAGATCGACGACGCGCTCGGCAAGGGCAAGTTCCGGTGCGAGGCCTCGCTGGTGGAGGGCGAGCCCGAGCCGCCGCCAGCGGCGCCCGCACCGGGTTCGGAGCAAGCGGAGGCATCCCTCCGGGTCCTGGAGGACGGCGCCGCGCCGAAGGAGTACCGCCTCCACAGACAGCTCGTGACGATCGGGCGGCTCCCCGAGTGCGACGTCGTGCTGGCCGACCCCGGAGCGTCGCGGCGCCACGCCTCGGTCCGCGCCGAGGGCGGGGAGTTCCTGCTCACCGATCTGGGCTCGACGAACGGCACCTTCGTGAACGACGAGCAGGTGCAGGAGCGCTGGCTCGCCGACGGGGACCGGATCACGATCGGCACGACCGTGATCGAGTTCCGGAGGGGCTGACGTGTCGCCGTTCGTGCTGTCGGTGCTGAAGTACGCGCTCCTCGCGCTGTTGTACTTCTTCATCTACCGAGCGGTGCGCGCGGTGGTGGTGGACGTCGGCGGCCGGCATCCCCCCCGGGCCGCCGAGCCGCGCCAGGTGAGCCCGGCGAAAGCGAGCCGGGGCGGCCGGCCGCCTTCTTCCGTGGTGGTCCACTCCTCCGAAGGTCAGAAGCTCGGCACCTTCCGGCTGTCCCGCCCGATCCAGATCGGCCGGGACCCATCCTGCGAGATCACCGTGGACGATGCATACGTCTCGCAGCAGCACGCGCGCATCTACGGGCAGGACGGATCCTGGTTCGTCGAGGACCTCGGCTCGACGAACGGGACGTACTTGAACGATCGCCGCCTGGCCGCCCCGGCGCCGGTGCACGCCGGCGACGTCGTCCGGGTCGGCAAGACCGTGCTGGAGCTCCGACGGTGAGGGTCCGCGCCGCCGCCGCGACCGACATCGGGATGGTCCGCGAGCGCAACGAGGACTCGTACCTCGTCGATGAGCCGCTGTTCGCGGTGGCCGACGGCATGGGCGGGCATCTCGGCGGCGAGGTGGCGTCCCGCCTGGCGGTGGAGACCCTCGAGCGGCTGTTCCACCGGCGGGAGGGCGAGCTCCCCGACCAGGTCCGCGAGGCCAACCGGGCCGTGTTCGAACGGTCGGTGGTGGACCGGAGCGTGGCCGGCATGGGAACCACGCTCACCGTGGCCATGGTCGAGGGGAACCGCATCCGGCTGGCCCACGTCGGCGACTCGCGCGCCTACCTCCTCCGCGACGGCGTCCTCCGGCTCCTCACCGAGGACCATACGCTCGTGCACCGCATGGTCCAGGAGGGCGAGATCAGCGAGCAGGAGGCCGAGGTCCACCCACAGCGGAGCATCCTCACACGCGCGCTCGGTGTGGACCTGTGGGTCGAGGTGGACGAGGACGACCTCGAGGTCCGTCCGAGCGACCGCATCCTCCTTTGCACGGACGGTCTCACCGGGATGGTCCACGAGGACCAGATCCGCGAGATCCTCGCCGCCGGACGGGACCCGCGCGAGACCGCCGAGGAGCTGGTCCGCCGCGCCAACGAATCCGGCGGCATCGACAACATCACCGTCGTGATCCTCGACGTCGACGAGACGGACACCGACGCTCCCGACCAGGCAACCGACGTGGTGGGGCATCCTCGGGGTCCGGCGGCTTCACGGAGCGGGGTTGGGGATGGGATGGCAAGCGGAGCGAAGCCGCCGGACCTACGACGTCGACCACTACCGTGGAGACGTATCGCGCTGTGGGGCAGCGTCGTCGTCGTGGTCGTGGTGGCGGGGCTCGTCGGCACACGGATGTACCTGGATCGCCAGTGGTACGTCGGAGTGGCCGATGGCAACGTCGCCGTCTACCGGGGGATCCCCACGACCGTGGCGGGGTTCGACCTGCACCACGTGGTCCAGGAGACGTCGATCCCGGCCGAGCAGGCGAAGACGCTCGCCGTCTATCAGGACCTCGACGAAGGGATCACCGTCGACGACCGGGCCAGCGCCGAGGCCATCGTGGAGCAGATCCGCAAGGACGTCGCGGCGATGCGGGTCACGAGCGGGGCAGGTGGCTCGTGAGCCAGGCCACCCTTCCGGCCCCAAGGCCGCGGCAGCGGGCGGCGATCGCCCTGACCATCCTGGCGCTCCTGCTCTCGGTCGGCGCGTACGCCCTCGTGGGACTGGGTAAACGCGGACACCTGCCGATCGACCTGGCACTCTATGGCTCGCTCTTCGCCGTTGGGTACGTCGCGGCCTACCTGTTGATCCGGCGGTTCGCGCCGTGGGCCGATCCCGCGCTGTTCCCGATCGCCGGCGTCCTCACCGGCCTGGGGTTCGCGGTGATCTTCCGGCTGTCCGGAGGCCTTGCGGCCGAACAGGCCACGTGGGTGGTCGTGGGCCTGATCGCGTTCGCCGCCACGTTGCTCATCGTCCGCGATCACCGACAGCTCGACGCGTACACGTACACCATCGGACTCGTCGGCCTGGGGCTGCTGCTGCTGCCGATCGTCCCCGGGATCGGCCGGACCATCAACGGCGCGCGCCTGTGGGTGAGGATCGGCCCGGTCGGGTTCCAGCCCTCCGAGCTCGGGAAGGTCTTCATCGTGGTGTTCCTGGCCTCGTACCTCAGCGCGAAGCGCGAGCTGCTGCAGGTCGCCACGGGGCGGCTCGGTCCGCTGCGGTTGCCCTCGGCCAAGCACCTGGCCCCGATCCTCGTCGCGTGGGGCGCGTCGCTCGTCGTGCTGTTCGTGGAGAAGGACCTCGGTGCGTCTCTCTTGTACTTCGCGATCTTCGTCGTGATGCTCTGGGTCGCCACCGGCCGGGCGGCGTACCTGATCATCGGTCTGCTGCTCTTCGCTGCTGGGGCGGCGATGGGCTATGCCACGTTCGCGCACGTCCAGGCGCGGGTGGCCATCTGGCTCCACGCCCTGGACCCGCAGAAGGTGTTCGAGTTCGGGTACGGGCAGCTCGCGCAGGCGCAGTTCGGGATGGCCACGGGCGGGCTGGTCGGTGCCGGCCTCGGCCGCGGCTCGCCGAACCTCATCCCGTACGCGTCGACCGACTTCATCTTCGCGGCGATCGGGGAGGAGCTCGGGCTGCTCGGCACCACGGCGGTCCTCCTGCTCTTCGTGGCGCTCGTCGGCCGGGGGCTGAAGGCAGCGGTCGAGTGCCCGGACGCGTTCGGGAAGCTGCTCGCCGCCGGGCTATCTGCGGTGCTCGGGCTCCAGGCATTCGTCATCGTCGGCGGCGTCACCCGCGTGATCCCGCTCACCGGCGTCACCCTGCCCTTCGTGAGCTACGGGGGCTCGAGCCTCGTGTCGAACTTCATCCTCCTTGCGCTGCTGATCCGGGTGTCGGCCGGTTCGGCGCCACCGCGGGTCCGAGGGGTGCGCTGAGTGGATCGGCAGATCCGCCGCCTGGGGCTCGCGCTGCTGGCGTTGTTCGCCGCCCTGTTCGCGCAGGTCAACTACCTTCAGGTGTTCGCCGCACAGCGCCTCGAGGACAACCCCGCGAATGCCACGCGGCAGCTCATCGCCGAGTACGAGGTGGACCGCGGCAGCATCCTCGCGGCCGACGCTCGCACGGTGCTCGCGGCCAGCCGGAAGAGCTCAGGGCAGCTGAAGTACCAGCGCCGTTACCCGCAGGGACCGCTGTACGCGGGGATCACCGGCTACTACTCGGTGATCTACGGTCGCAGCGAGCTCGAGCAGGCGGAGAACGAGTTCCTGTCGGGCGACGCGCCCCAGCTGCTTCCGCAGACGCTCGCCGACCAGATCCTCGGCCGGCCCAAGCGCGGCGCCACCGTGGTGACCACGATCGACCCCGTGCTGCAGAAGGCGGCCGAGCAGGCACTCCAACAGGCCATCGGCGGCGTGTCCACCGGCGGCGCGGTCGTGGCCATGGATCCCGGCACGGGATACGTGAAGGCCATAGTGTCGATCCCGACCTACGACCCGAACCAGCTGTCCTCCCAAGACCCGGCCGAGGTGCGCAAGGCGTGGGACCAGCTGACCCACGATCCGGACAAGCCCCTGATCTCGAGGGCCATCGACGACATCGTCCCGCCAGGTTCCACCTTCAAGCTCGTCACGGCATCTGCGGCCCTCGAGAACGGCTACGGCCCCGACAGCGAATGGCCGAACCCGAACGTGCTCGACCTCCCGCAGACCACGGCGACGCTCGAGAACTTCGGCGGCGAGCACTGCCTGGGCGGCGTTTCGAAGATCACGCTGGCGCAGGCGCTCCAGATCTCGTGCAACGTCGTGTTCGGTGAGGTCGGCCTGGCGCTCGGCGCCGACAAGCTCGCGGCGCAGGCACACGCGTTCGGGTTCGCGCCGGACGCGTCGAGCGGCGACGTCCCGTTCGACATCCCGTTCCAGGAGGGCGTGTTCCCGGACGCTTCGTACTTCTCCGATCGCCTGCCGGCGGTGGCGCTGTCGGCCATCGGACAGGACAACGTGGCCGCGAACCCGCTCCAGATGGCGCTCGTGGCCTCGGCCATCGCGAACGGCGGCGTGGAGATGCGGCCTCGTCTGGTCCAGGAGATCCGGGACCCCACGGGCCGCGTGATCGAGTCCTACGCACCGGAGGAATCGGGCCGGCCGATCTCGGCCGCCACCGCCGCCGAGCTCACGCAGATGATGGTGAACGTGGTCCGGGCCGGGACCGGCACCGCCGCCCAGATCCCTGGGGTGGCCGTCGCCGGCAAGACCGGGACGGCCCAGCACGGCGAGGGGCAGCCCCCGCACGCATGGTTCGTCGCGTTCGCGCCGGCCGAGAACCCGCAGATCGCCGTGGCCGTCCTGGTCTTGGACGGCGGTAGCCTTGGCAACGAGGCGACCGGGGGCCAGATCGCGGCCCCGGTGGCGAAGGCGGTCATCGAGGCCGCCCTGAGCGAGGGCTCCGGATGAGCGACGACCAGCACGGCAGCGTGAAGGAACCGGTTCTCCTGGCCGGTCGGTACCGGGTGGAGGAGGAGCTCGGCCGCGGCGGCATGGCCAAGGTGTTCAAGGGCACCGACACCGTGCTGGGCCGGCCGGTGGCCATCAAGGTGCTGGCGCCCCACTATGCCGACGACCTGAACTTCGTGGCCCGGTTCCGTCGAGAGGCCCAGGCCGCGGCCCGCCTGAACCACCCGAACCTCGTCGGCGTGTACGACACCGGCTCCGACGACGGCGTGCACTACATCGTCATGGAATACGTCGACGCGAAGACCCTGGCCGACTACCTGACCGGGGGCGGACGGATCATGCCGGACCGCGCGATCGAGCTGGCCGAGGCCGTGTGCCGCGCGCTGTCGGTCGCGCACTCGCACGGCGTGATCCACCGCGACATCAAGCCGGCGAACATCATGGTCACGCCGAAGGGCGAGGTGAAGGTGACGGACTTCGGCATCGCCCGGATGACCTCGGGCGCCGACACCGTGGCCCAGACGGCCGCGGTGCTGGGGACGGCGTCGTACCTGTCGCCCGAGCAGGCCCGCGGCGAGCCCGTCGACGAGCGCACCGACCTGTACTCGCTCGGCGTGGTGCTCTACGAGATGGTGACGGGCGAACCGCCGTTCTCGGGGGACACGCCCGTCGCGGTGGCCTCGAAGCACGTGCTCGAGCAGCCGAAGCCGCCGTCGAAGGCGAACCCCGACGTGCCGTCCGAGCTCGACGCCGTGATCATGAAGGCCCTCGCCAAGAACCCCGCGAACCGGTACCAGTCCGCCGAGGAGTTCCGCCAGGACCTCGAGCGCGTGCGGCTGGGACAGCCGGTAGGGGCCACGCCGCTCCTCCCCGAGGAGGTCCAGACCCAGGTGATCGCCGGAGGCCCGCCCCCCACGGCGCCGGCTGGAGGCCACACCGCGGTGCTGCCGCCGCAGCCCCGCCTGCCGGAGGAACCCCGGCGGCGCTGGTGGGTCGGCGCGATCGTGGCCCTGCTGGTCCTCGCGGCTCTTGGGGCGGGTGGATACATCCTCGCGAGCGGCCTACTGAGCGGCAACGACACGCCGGCCACGACCAAGGTCACCGTCCCCGACGTGGTCGGCGACAAGCTCCAGGACGCGATCGCGAAGCTCGACGATCGGGGTCTGAAGGTCGTCGAGCCGGTCGAGCGGGTGGAGGATGCCAACGCCCAGCCCGGGACCGTGATCGCGCAGGACCCGGCGGCGAACATCGACGTCGAGAAGGGCACCGAGGTGAAGCTCACGGTGGCCAAGGCACCCACCGTGACGATCCCGAGCGGTCTCATCGGGCAGCCGGCGGACCAGGTCCGCGCCACGCTCGAAGGGCTGGGACTCACCGTCGACGAGACTCCCCAGAGCAGCGCCGACGTCGAGCTGGGTCGCGTGATCAGTCTCGAGCCCCCCGAGGGGTCCACGGTCAAGAAGGGTGGCACCGTCACGATGGTCGTATCGTCGGGACCCGGCCAGGTCAGTGTGCCCGACCTCGTCTGCGAGCCGCTGGGGAAGGCCCAGTCCGAGCTGGACAAGGCGGGACTCGGCTCCGTCATCGCGCAGGGGACCCAGTTGAACCTCGACTGTGCGCAGCCCGGCAAGGTGGCCGCCATGGATCCGGCGCCGGGAACGTCGGTGGATGCCGGTACGGTCATCACGTTGATCGAGTCCACCAACGAGTCGCCTCCGCCCACGGAGAGCCCATCCCCCACGGAGAGCCCGACGCCATGACCATGTGGTACGTGCAAGAGGAGTTCACCCCCGAGGAGC
>DASWAT010000121.1:0-44502 GCA_036390995.1 Actinomycetota bacterium
CTCCCGAGGCGTTGGCCGCGATGGCCCCGATCGTCTGGCTGATCACCAGGAGCAGCCCGAGCACGAGCCCCACGAGCTCGAACCGCGACCGCCGCTTTCCGTGCCGTCCTGGCTGGGTCCGCATCCCCCACATGGCCGGCCTCCCTTCTTAGGCGCTGTAGCTCTTTATGGGTCACTCAAGGGACCTACGTATCCCTCCACGGCGGATGGTACGCGGAGCGCGTTCGTACTCCATCCGCCGAATGTCCCTCACCTAGAGGGGACCTTCGTACTAGGCCGTGCGAGACCCCGGGGGCGTAGAAGGGCCACCGCACACGACGTAGGAAGGCCTCGTGGGGCTAAGAGGAAGGCCGGGGCGATCACTCCCGCAACTGGCCACCACACAGACCGGGCAGATCACGCACCGCCGGTGGGGGAGCCTGGGCGTGCTGGCGTCGGCTGCTCAATGTTCCATAACATCCATTATGGGCGTCCTGTGACCCGCAGGGGCGGAAGCCCCAGGCGGCTGCGCACGCCCCAGACCGTGACCAGCCACAGCGCCTCGGCCACGATGCGTCGGGAGATCTTCGATGTCCCGTGTTCCCGCTCGCGGAACGAGATGGGGGCCTCGCCGACGCGATAGCCGTCGTACCATGCGCGCAGGGCGAGCTCGATCTGGAAGCCGTAGCCGTCGGAACGGACGTCCCCGGCCACGAGGTGCTCGAGGAGATCCCGCCGATAGGCGCGGTAGCCGCTGGTCGCGTCACGGAACGGGAAGCCGAGCGCCAGGCGGGCGTAGAGGTTCCCCGCTTTGGAAAGGGCGACCCGGGCACGGCTCCAGTTGGTCACCACGCCGCCGGGGACGTAGCGGCTGCCGATCGTGAGGTGGTTGGCGCCTTCCCCGGCGAGGAGGGACGGCAACTCCGTCGGATCGTGCGAGAGGTCGGAGTCCATCTCGACCGCGAGGTCGTAGCCCTCCTGGAGTGCTCGGCGGAAGCCGACGAGATAGGCGCTGGCGAGCCCGGCCTTCGCCGGACGCTCGACCAGGCGAACCCGGGGCTCGGAGCGGGCGAGATCACGGACCAGATCGGCGGTCCCGTCGGGCGAGCCGTCGTCCACGACGAGCACGTTCACGTCCTCCGGGAGGGCCAGCAGTCCTCGAAGGACCCGGACGATCGTGTCCCGCTCGTTGTAGGTGGGCAAGATGACGAGGGTCCGCGGTCGGTCCGGCAGCGGCCCCGGATCACGCTCGGGACCTGGCCGTCGTCGCGGGACCAGCAGGAGCCCAAGAACGATCAGCAGAGAGAGCCAGGGGAGCCAGTCCCCCAGCCGCGTGTAGAGCGTTCGGGCCGAGGACGCCTGCACTGCGTGGCGCAGGATGGCCGGCTCGAACAGCCGCGTCTCGGCCACGACGTGTCCCTGTGGGTCGATGAACGCGCTGATGCCGGAGACGGCCGCGTGGACCACCCATCGTCCGTTCTCTACGGCGCGCAGCTGGCTCATGATGAGGTGTTGCCGCGATGCGGCGGTGAACCCGTACGAGGCGTTGTTCGTGGTCACGACGAGGAACCCGGCCCCACGGTCCACCAGCGTCCGGTCGAGCGAGGGGAAGCTGTTCTCGAAACAGATCACGTTGCCGAACGTGATCCCATCGATCCGCAGGGGATGGATGCTGTCGCCTGGCGTCTCATCGTACGGGATCTGGCGAAGGGCCGAGACCCAGGACAAAGCGCTGCGGAAGGGCACGTACTCGCCGAACGGGACCAGATGGACCTTCCGGTACTCCCCCACGATCCGACCGGCCCCGTCGAACAGCAGGCTCTCGTTGTAGAAGCGCCCCCCGGCGGTCTCCACCACTGCGCCGGCCAGCGTGGGGACACCCACCTCCTTGATCGTGCGGACGACCCGGGGGCGGAACTCGGGGAGGTTGGCGCCCGGATCCAGCGAGCTCTCTCCCCACACCGCCAGGTCCGGTGGCTCGGCCTGCAGACGCTGGTGAAGCTGGAGGTTCAGCTCGGCCACCACCTGATCCTCCTGGAGTGGCGGCAGTCCCCGGGCCTCGCGAACGTCCACCTGGATCGCGGCGATGCGCAGGATGCGGCCGTTCGGGGTGGGGATCCCGATGAAGCCAGGCGCCAGTACCGAGATGGCCGCCAGCACCGCCAGTCCGGCCGCGGCCGCAGGTCGGGCTCGCGCCCGGGAACCGGCCTCGATGATGAGGGCCGCCGCGAGCAGGACCACGAAGCTGATCCCCCACACGCCGGCCACGGAGGCCAGGGGCAAGAGGAACGGGTTTGCCGTCTGCGTGGTGCCGAGCTGGCCCCACGTGAATCCGCCGACCGGCCACATCCCTCGGACCCATTCCGTCACCGTCCACAGCGATGCCAGGCCCAGGGCCGAGAGCACCGGCCGGTCGCGACGCCGGACCGCCGGCGCCAGCATGCCGAAGACGGCCGGATAAGCGGCCAGGACCGCCACGAGCGCGCCCCATGCCAGCTCTCCGAACTGGAGGATCCAGTACAGGATGGCGCCGAAGGATGCGACCCCGAAGACGAACCCCAGGAGGAGGCCTCTGCGGGGCCGGGCATCGCGGACCAGCCACAGCAGCGGTACCGGCGCCAGGAACGCGATCCAGCCGAGGTGGGCCGGTGGCAGTGCCAGAGAGAGCGCCAACCCCGCGATCGCGACGACGAGGACGGCGATCGGGAGGCGGATCCGATTGGGGTTCAGGCGCAGTCCCGGCACAGCATGCGTGCCTTGTCCTTGAGCTGACTGCGGTGCTTCACGAGGTAGCAGTTCTTGCATATGAACTCGGTGGGCTGCGGCGGCACCACCTTGACCGCCAACGGTTCCAGGCGCTCTTCCCGGGAGAGGTTGAGGACGGACTCCTCTTCCTCCTCCTCCTCGCGGGCCTCCTTCTTGACGAGGAGATCCTCGATCGATTCCACGTCCTCGCCCTCGCCGGCGGGTGCCGGCGCCGTGGCGTCCGGATCGACCTCCTGAGGCTCCTCGGCCTCGTCCTCGAGTTCGTCGTCGATCTGCTCTTCGATGTCTTCCATGCGGTTCCTCTTTCCGGCCGGCGCATTGTACTGCCCAGGCACAACCCGGCAAGGGTCTTCCGGGCAAGAAACACCGGCCTGGGCCCGCTTGTTCCCGGTTCGTTCGGCCCGGACACGAGGCGCCGGGGCGGGCCGTGCGCAGAGGTTCCCGATCCAGCGTCGCCCGGATGGCCGCCGGTTGGGATGGGGGGAGGAGAAGACGAGGACCCAAGAGACCTTTGGGGCCGCAGCGCCGGGGCGCCGCGTTCTCTACTCAGCCTCTTGGGTCCTCACACGCCCTCGCCGAAGCGCTGGCGCGCCAGTACTGTAGGTCCGGGCTGCGACGGGTGTCAAACCTGCTGGCCCGAACCCGTGTCACCTGGGCGGCCCGTCCTCCGCATCGCCGTCTCCGGCTCACGCGGCGTACACCTCGCGCCCCAGCGACACGGTGAGGACCGGCCGCAGGCCGTCCAGTGACGGGGCGGAGGCCGGGTCGTCCTCCCATGCGGCGAGATCCGCGTGCATGCCCGGCGCGAGGCTTCCCTTCTTGTCCTCGAGCTGTGCGAGGCGTGCGCTCCCGATGGTGTAGGCCCGGATCGCCTCCTCCCGCGACAGGCGCTGTGACACCTCGTGGTGGGCCTCGAAAGCTGCGATCCCGACGAGCGGGTCGATCGTGGTGATGGGTGAGTCCGACCCGGCCCCGAGCTCCAAGCCCCGCTCGAGCAACGACCGGAACGGGTTCATCGGGCGGGCCCGGTCCGAGCTCAGCCCGGTCTCGTAGAGGCCGCCGGGATGGCCCCACTCCGCGTCGAAGGTCGGCTGCACCGAGACGGCCAGTCCGAGCGCCGCGGCCCGTTCCGTCAGGTCCCCGGTCGGCATCTCGAAGTGCTCGATCCGATGCCGCCTGGCCCGGAAGTGCCGCCGCTCCCGCGAGTCCAGCGTGTGGTAGACCCGCTCCCACGTGGCCACGACCTGCGTGATCGCCGCGTCACCGATCGCATGGACCCCGACCTGGAGCCCGGCCAGGTGGGCGGCGTGGAAGAACTCGGCGAGCTCATCGTCGCTGAAGTAGGAGGCTCCGCTCCCCTCCCCCGTCGCGTAGGGCTCGGAGGTCCAGGCCGTATGGGCCCCCACCGAGCCGTCCACCGGCAAGTCGCCGCCGATCCGACGCAGGCCGAGGTCCATCACCTGTGCGATGTCGGTGGTGGCCACGTAGGTCACCACGTCCACGGGCAACCGGGCTCGGTGCGCGAGGAGGATCTGAAGGTCCCGGAGGCCGCGCTCGGCCGGCATCGACATCTCGTGGACGCAGGTCACCCCGTGGGCCACCGCCAGGCTGGCCGCCTCCAGCTGCAGCTCCTCGACGTCCCGATCCGACAGGTGCTGCTGGAACCACCGGCGGAGACGCGCGTTGGCCGCCTTCGTGACCCTCCCGGTGGGCCGGCCTTGCGCGTCCAGCTCGAGGCCTTCGTTCGCGTCGATGGCGCCAGAGGCGTTCAATCCCGCGGTGTTCGCCAGCGTGAGATGGCCGTCGACCCGCACGGCGGCCAGGGGGCGATCGCCCAGGGCGTCCAGCTCGTCGAGCGTCGGGAGCTCACGCCGCTCCCATTTCGATTCGTCCCACCCATGAACCAGGACCGGCCCGCTCGCCTCGGCGATCACCTGCTGAAGCAAGCCGACGAGCTCGGCGGCGGATCGGGCCCGGGCGACCTCGGGCGCCCGATGGTGCTCGCCGGTGCCGGTGAGGTGGACGTGCGAATCGATGAACCCCGGCAGGATCGTGGCGCCGGGGAGGTCCACGACCCGGTGGGCCGTCGGAGGATCACCGGACCCCACCCGTTCGACGTGCCGACCGTCGACGAGGACCCACTCCCCCATCGGGGGGTGGGACAGCGTTCGGACCTGGGACGCCCGGTACAGGGTGCGCATCGGAGGGCCGATGATAGCGCGGCCCAGGTCCTGAAAGAGGGGGCGAACCGGCGCACGCCACCGGGACCTCGGACCCTTCGAGCAGCCGGGTCTTCTCCGGTGCCAGCTCCAGCCCGAGCCTTCCGAGGCAGTGGCGGAGGGACTCCAAGGCAACCCCGGCCGCATGTCCGTCCGAGGCGAAGATCCAGAAGTCGTCCACCCACCGGAGGTGGGCCGCGCCGGCCCTCGCGAGCGCTCGATCCGCGGCGGCGAGCACGGCGTTGGCAAGCACCGCGGAAGGCTCGGGTCCGATGGGCAAACCGGCCACTCCCTCGGCGTGCAGCGTCAGCAGGACCTGCCGCACGGCTCGGATGGAGCCCGTGGTGCACTGCAAGCTCGCGAGCGTGCGCTCCACGACGTCGGACCGGATGGAGGCGTAGCATGCCCGCACGTCGGTCGTTACGAGGGCGCCGGAGCGCTTCGCGAGCAGGCGCGCGCGAGCGGCGAACCTTCGGCGGGCCGGAACCCATGGCTCGAGCGCGAGTTGCGGCAGTGTGGGATCGGCGGCCGCGGCTCGGTTCGCCACCACCTCCGGGCCGAGGGACGCCTCGATCCGGCCCGTCACCGTGGCCACCGCGGCCGTGTACCGGCGGGCGAGGGCTCGATCCAGCACGACCACCCATCGCCCATCGCTCCCTCCGGGCTCGGGCACCAGCCGAACACGCGACGGTGCCACTGGTCCGACCGGTTGCATGCGTCCCCCTCCCCGGCCCGGGAGAGGGGGGCCATGACGTGGCCGGTTTGTATCGCGGAGCCCACCACGGGGGCAATCCCCCGCCGAGGGCTCGTCCCGTCCGCCACACGGGTCCGGGACTCCCCCACCCGGGGCCCGCGTATGATTCGGCCGTGCTGGACGAACGCGATCTCCAGATCGTCGCGGCCCTGCAACGGGACGCCCGAGCCACGTACGCAGATGTGGGCCGGCGGGTCGGTCTATCGCCTTCCTCGGTCCACGATCGGGTCCGCAAGCTGGAGCAGACGGGGGTGATCCAGGCCTATCGGGCGGTGGTGAGCGCGGAGGCTCTCGGTCTGTTCGTCACGGCGCTCATCGCCGTCACCCCGCTCGATCCGAACCAACCCGACGACCTGCCGGAGCGGGTGGTGGAGTTCCGGGAGGTCGAGGACTGCTACAGCGTGGCCGGAGAGGCGAACTACATCCTGAAGGTGCGCACACACACCACCACCGGGCTCGAGGACCTCATCCGGCGCCTCCGCGAGAAGGGTGGGGTCCAGACCCGGACCACGGTGGTGCTGTCGATCCCGTTCGAGGACCGGCCGATCAGCCCGTAGCGGCGGCGCCGATCGCGGCCGGGGGTCCTGCATCCGTTCACGCAGGTCAGGCGTACACTGATGCGATCGTGACCGGCCGTTCGGGTGCTCCGTACGAGAGCTGGGGGGTCCACAGATGAATCCATCCCGCCGCCACCTGAAGATGCTGAAGCGGATCCTGATCTTCCTCACGCTCTACGTCGCGACGGCGTACCTGTTCGTCGGCGTCTCGCCGTGGAACGCCCTCCTGCACCCCGGCGCTTCGCTCGCGCAGTACCGGACCTTCGTCGTCTACCTCATCCTGATCCTGTCCATCGCCGTGGGGCAGTTCGCGGCGATCTTCTGGTTCATGGCCCGTGGGAACGACTACGTGATCTACCCGGGCGAGTACGACAAGACGTTCGACGATGTCCGCGGCCAGCCGGCGGCGGTGACGTCCACCCAAGAGGTCCTTCGGCTGTTCGAGGGTTTCAAGGACTTCAAGCAGATGGGTGGCTATCCGCCCCACGGGATCTTGTTCGAGGGACCGCCGGGCACCGGCAAGACGCTGCTCGCGAAGGCGGTGGCGGGCGCCACCGGTGTGCCGTTCCTCTACACGTCGGGCAGCGGCTTCGCGAGCATGTTCTTCGGCGTCGGCAACCTCAAGGTGCGCCGCTTGTTCAAACGGGCTCGGAACATGTCGGACAAGTACGGCGGCGCCGTCATCTTCATCGACGAGATCGACGCCATCGCCGGCTCGCGCGGCGCGGTCTCCGAGCGGTCGACGCCGATCTCCCGGGCGCTTGGGACCAACGGTGTCGTCATGGCTCCTGGGATGATGGGCGGCGGCGGCATGATGGGGATGAACGAGTTGCTCGTTCAGATGGACGGCCTCGTGGTACCGCGCGGACTGTGGCGCCACATCCGAAGGATCCTCGGTCTGGGGAAGCCGCAGGTGCCCTTCTACAACATCCTGATCATCGGTGCGACGAACCGGGCCTCGACGCTCGATGCGGCGCTCCTTCGCCCGGGACGATTCGATCGCAAGATCCACGTCGGCCTGCCGACCGCCGAGGGACGTGAGGACATCGCGCGCTACTACCTGGCGAAGGTGCGGCACGAGCCGATCGATGTCCCGAAGCTGTCTCGGATGACGAGTGGTTACTCCCCGGCCCAGATCCAGAACCTCGTCAACGAGGCGTTGATCTTCGCACTGCAGGACGGCCGCGACGCGCTTCGCTGGGACGACCTGTGGCAGGCCAAGCTCTCGGAGGAGATCGGCCTCAAGCAGGTCGTCACGTACACGCCAGAGGAGAAGCAGATGGTGGCGGTGCACGAAGCCGCCCACGCGGTCGCCGCGTACAACCTCGAGAAGGGCCGCTCGCAGATCCAGGTCATGACGATCCAGAAGCGCGAGGATGCGCTGGGGCTCGTCTCGCGCCAGTACCTGCAGGAGTTCTACCTGCGGACACAGAAACAGGTGCTCGCGAACATCCAGATCTCCCTGGCCGGCATGGTGGCCGAGGAGATCTGGTATGCGGAGACGACCTCGGGGCCGGCATCGGACCTGCAGGCGGCCACGGTCCAGGCCGCCCTGTATGTGGGCGTCTACGGCATGGGCCGCAGCTTGATCTCGGCGCCGATGGACGTCGAATACGGGGAGACGGTCATCAGCGCCGTTCTCGCGGACCCGGAGCGTCGACGCGAGGTGGACGCGATCCTGGCCGACTGCCGGACCCAGGTGCGTGGGCTCCTCGTCTCCAAACGACGCGTCGTGGAGGGTGTTCGAGATGCTCTCCTGGAACGCGAGGAGCTCATCGGCGACGAGATCGAGGCACTGATGGCCGAGCTGGGCGAACGGGAACCGCTGGAGGTCCCGGTGGGCGCACTCACGGGCGATGGTCCGGCGCAGCGTGCGGCGCTTGCCCCCGGAGACCGCGTTGCCGGCGGCAACGGCAGCGGGAACGGGAGTGGACCCGGCGCCCCGGACGCCGCTCCGCCCCGTCCCGACCTTCCGTAGCTGGCACGCGGGCGCTAGCCCGGGAACGGCGTCCCCGAGCGCCCGGGTATGCTTGCCGCGGTGCGTCTGTACGACTCGCTCACGCGCGCGGTGCACGAGGTCGTTCCGGTCGACGGGAGGACCGTGAAGATCTACTCGTGCGGCCCAACCGTCTACCGGTACATCCACATCGGCAACATGCGGTCGTTCATGCTCGGCGACCTGATCCGGCGAGCCCTGCGCTTCGAGGGTCGTGACGTGGAATGGATCATGAACATCACGGACGTCGGGCACATGACGGACGAGGTCTCCGACACCGGGCGCGACAAGATGGAGCTCGCGCAAACCGACGAGGGGCTGTCCGCCGCCGAGATCGCCGAGAAGTACACCACGGCGTTCCTGGAGGACTCGGACCTCGTAGGCATCGAGCGGGCGGACCTGTATCCGCGGGCCACCCAGCACATCGCCGACATGATCGCGATCATCCAGACGCTGCTGGAAAAGGGCCACGCCTATGAGGTGGACGGCACCGTCTACTACGACGTGACCACGTTCCCCGCGTACGGGAAGCTCTCGGGTAACACGCTCGACCAGCTCCGGGCCGGGCACCGGCAGGAGCTCGCCACCGACCCGAACAAGCGGCACCCCGAGGACTTCGCGCTGTGGAAGAAGGCCGGACCGAACCGCCTGCTGAAGTGGTCGAGTCCGTGGGGCGAGGGGTACCCGGGGTGGCACATCGAGTGCTCGGCCATGTCGATGAAGCACCTCGGCGAGCGGTTCGACATCCACACCGGCGGCAACGACAACAAGTTCCCGCACCACGAGGACGAGATCGCCCAGTCCGAGGGCGCCGTGGGCCACCAGGTCGTGTCGATCTGGGTGCACGGGGGGTTCCTCCAGATGGGCGGACAGAAGATGGCGAAGTCCGCGAAGAACATCAAGCGGGTGACCGATCTGGCCGAGCAGGGCATCGACCCGCTCGCCTATCGACTGCTGTGCTTCGGCACGCGGTATCGAAGCGAGATGGATTTCTCCTGGGAGGCCATGGAGGGATCGGATCGAAGGCTCCTGGAGCTCCGGCGTCGGATGGCCGAGTGGGCCGGTGAACAGCAGCCGGGCAACCGCTCCGACGCGGCAGCGAAGCAGGATCTTCGGTTCCGCGAGGCCGTCGCGGACGACCTCGACATGCCGCAGGCACTCGTCGTCCTGAACGAAACGGTCGGTGCCGCCGACGTGAGCCCCGCGGAGAAGTTCGCGCTCCTCCGTTCCTGGGACTCCGTGCTGGGGCTGGATCTCGAGCGGCTGGCCCGGGAGGGCTGGGAGCCGACCTCGGAGATGCGGGACCTCGTCGCCCAACGAGACGCCGCTCGAGCTGCGAAGGACTTCGCGACCGCCGACGCGATCCGGGGTCGCCTGCAAGCCATGGGCCTGGAGGTCATGGACACGCCCGAGGGAACGAATATCCGCCCGGGTCCCTGAGGTCCTCCGGGCCGTCAGCGAACGACCTGGAGCTCCCGGGTCGCCTCGTTCAGGCGGACCGCGCCCCCGTCGGTGACCGCGACGATGTCCTCGATGCGCACGCCGAACCGACCCGCGAGGTAGATCCCGGGCTCGATCGAGAACGTCATGCCGGGCTCGAGCGGGGTGGCGTTGCCGGCCACGATGTATGGCTCCTCGTGCGTCTCGAGACCGATGCCGTGGCCGGTGCGATGGATGAAGTGCTCACCGTAGCCGGCATCCTCGATCATCGCTCGGGCGGCCCGGTCGATCTCCTCGGGATGCGCACCCGGCCGCACCGCCTCGAACGCGGCCTGCTGAGCGCGTCGCACGACCCCGTACACCTCCTCGAACCCCTCCGGAGGCTCCCCGATCACCACCGTCCTGGTGATGTCGGAGCCGTAGTCGGACGCGAACCCGCCGAAGTCGAGGACCACCGCGTCCCCCAGTTTCATGATCCGCTCGCCGGCGGTGTGGTGCGGGGAAGCGGCGTTCGGGCCCGACGCCACGATCGTGAAGTCGACGCTCTGGTGGCCGTGGGCGCGCAGGAGCTCGGCCAGGTCCTCCGCGATCTCTTCCTCGCGACGTCCGGCAAAGGTGTGCGTCTTCACGGCGCGGAAGCTCGCGTCCGCTCCCGCCGCCGCCCGCGACAGCAGCTGGATCTCATCGTCGTCCTTGCGAGCCCGGAGCAGCGGCAGGTGCCGGCCGCGGGGCACGAACGTGCATCCTGGGACCGCCTCCACCAACCCGAGGACGTGGGAGGCCCACGTCTGGTCGGCGATCGCGTATCGGCCGGGATGTAGCAGCCCGGCGGCTACCGCGTAGGGATCCTCGCCGTCGCTCCAGGCCGCGAGCTCGACCGATGAGGTCCCCGGCGCGGCTACGGCGGCGGGGCGCTCCAGGGCCGGAACCAGCATCACGGGATCGCGGTCGGGATGGAGCACGAGCAGCGTGAGCCGCTCGAGAGGCGGCGGCGCATGCCCGGTGAGGTAGCGCAGGTCCGGTCCCGGCGTGGCCAGCAGCCCGTCCAACCCGGCCTCACCGGCCTGCCCGGCGGCTCGGCGGATACGCTCGAGGAACCGATCCGCCATGCTCACAGCTTCATGAGTATAGGTTGGGGGATCACCTCGAAGGTCGCCGGCGTGAACCCCAGGACCTCGCCGTCGGCCTCGATCGGGAGCGGACGATCGGCCTCCACGCGCAGGCTCCGCTTCACCCGGAACTCGGCGATGTGGTCGTGCGGCAGGTGCTCCCCGCGATAGACCTTCGGCAGGAGGGTGAACGAGTCGGACTTCGGTCCGATGAAGATCAACACGTCGAGGACACCGTCTCCCGGGTAGGAGCGGGGTGAGATCCGCATCCCGCCCCCGTAATACTGGCAGTTCCCCACGATCACCATGAGCCCCGGTCCCTCGTAGACCCGGCGGTCGGCCTGCACCCGGAGGTTCGTCAGCTTGAACCCCGGGAGTGTCCGCCAGAATGCGAGGAAGTACTTCGATCGCCCGAGCCAAGGCGGCAGCCGCTCGGCCCGGGCGGCGACCGCGGCGCCGAGGCCGGCCTCGGCGACGTTCGGGAAGTACCGCACCAGCTCGAGCCCATCGGCGCCCGTGAACGTGATCTTGCCCACGTCGAGCGGGTACGTGTTCTCCCCCAGTAGGTGCTGGCACGACCGAGTGGTGTCGCCGGGCAGGCCGAACGTGCGAACGAAGTCGCAGCCGGAGCCGGCGGCCACGACCCCGAGCACCGGCTCGGGGACGATCGGTCGATCGCCGTCGAGCATCCCGTTCACCACCTCGTGCACCGTGCCGTCTCCGCCGACCGCCACCACGAACCGGCCCCCGTGCTCAAGGGCCTCCCGGGCGAACCGCGTCGCGTCACCCGGGCCCCGGGTGCGCAGCAGCCGGTACGCGAGTCCGCGAGCCTGCAGTGTCCGTTCGAGCTCGGGGATCTCCGTCCCCACCCGGCGCTTGCCGGCGTGAGGATTCACGATGACGGTGAGCTCGCCGAAGGGGTTCGTCATGGCGGGTGCATCCTATCCACGCGGTGCTCCCGTAGGCTCGAGGCGACCGGCGAAGCCCCGGTTCTGTCAGACGCCCGTGTACGCCACGACCCCGCGGTTCACGACCTCGCGGGCACGGCGGACGAGGTCGGTGGCATCGGCGCCCGCCACGTCCTCGATCTGGCGGAGGAGGTCGAGCAACTGCTTGCAGTTGCGGACGAAGTCGCCGGGCGCCGTCGCCGTCTCCGCCAGGACGTCCTCGAGGGGTTTGCCCTCGGCCCAGTGGAACACGGGGGTGGCGAATCCGGGCTCCAGCTCGCGGCACAGCTCGACGTGGTGTTCGTCCTCCGAGCGGCGGATCCGCCGCCACAGCCCGAGCAGGCGTCCGTACCGTGTCGCCGTCTCGGCGGTGGGCATCTCGGCCTGTCGGGGGACACGCTCGCGCGATTCGTACACGAAGGCGGAGATGACCGCTGCCGCCTCGGGGGGCGACAGACCGTCAAGGAGTCCCTCGGCCAACGCCTCGGTCACCAGGATGTCTCCCTCGCCGTAGATCCTGGCCAGGAGCTCGCCCTTGCCCAGGGTCTGGAACCCATGGACGTAGCCGAGCTCCTCGAGCACGCCGAGGACCCGCTCGAACTGCCGGGCGAGGGTCTCGGTGCGCGTTCGGATCCGGCGCTCCGCGCCCTCGATCCCGTGCTCCAGCTGCGACGCCCTGACCGCCCACCGCTCGTGCGCGGGCCGGTCGGGACAGTCGTGGCAGGGGTGCTGCTCGGCGAGCCTCTCGTAGCGGGCGGCCTCGCGCTCCGCCTTCTGGTCCACGCGGTTCCGGGAGGGCTTCGGCGGACGCACATCGAGGGCCACCAGCCGGGCGGCGAGGTCGCGCCGGTACCGAGCGCTCCGCGCGCTCCCGGACCGAGGCAGAGGGACCTTCGACAGCACCACCGGCGGCTGCTCGAAATCGCGGGCGGACAGCCGGAAGAACTTCCGGTCCTGCGCCAAGACCGTGGGGCGCCCCTCGCGCGAGGACAGCACCACGGCCAGGCCGCGTCTGCGGGCGCGAGGAACGAAGATCACGTCGCCCGGCCGAAGGGACCCGAGCGCCTCCCGAACCGCGTCGGCCCGCACCCGATCCCGGCCCTTTCGGGCCTCCTCCCGGATCCGTTCCGCCTTCTCCCGCAGCCGCCAGTACTCGATGAAGTCGCCGAGATGGCAGGACATCTGCGCCCGATAGCCGTCGAGGTAGGCCTTGTCCCGCTCCAGCTGCCGCTCCAGCGCCACCACCCCGCGGTCGGCCAGGAACTGCGCGAACGAGGAGTTCAACAGATGGTGCGCCTGCTCACGGGTGTAGTTGCGGATCAGGTTCACCGCCATGTTGTAGGAGGGTCGGAACGACGACGTGAGCTCGTATGTTCGCGTGGTCGCCAAGGACGCCACGCGCTCGAACGGGACCTGTCGCTGGAACACGACGACGGCGTGCCCAAGGTCGTCGATCCCCCGCCGGCCGGCCCGCCCGGTGAGCTGCGTGTACTCTCCCGGGGTCAGCAGCTCGTGACGCTCGCCCTGGAACTTCCACAGGTCCTCGATCACCACGGTCTTCGCCGGCATGTTGATCCCGAGCGACAGCGTCTCGGTGGCGAAGACCACCTTCACCAGGCCGGCTTCGAACAGCTCCTCCACCGTTTCCTTGAACACCGGGAGCATCCCGGCGTGGTGTGCAGCGATGCCTGCGGACAGCGCCTCGGCGAAGTCGTAGAACCCCAGCGTGGACAGATCCTCCTCGTCCATCCAGGCCACGCGCATCTCGGCGAACCCCCGGATCCGTTCGGCCTCCTCCGTGGTCGTGAGGCGGATGCCCGAGGCCATCAGCCATTCCACGCTCCGGTCGCAACCGGCCCGGCTGAACACGAAATAGATCGCCGGGAGCATGCCTTGCTGCTCGAGGACCTCCACGACCTCCTCGCGACGGGGGACATAGACGCGGCGATGGCCCTCGCGAGGGCGCGGGATCCGTTGGTGTTGCGCCGTGCCGGAGCCTCGCCGGTAGTAGGTCTTGTACCGGACCTCCTCACGGTCCAGCGACACGATGAACGGGTTCGGGATCAGCTCGTCGTCCTGGCGGACGTGCATGGGGTGCAGTTCGTGCCCGATGAGGTAGTGGTGTTCGAGCGGTACCGGCCGGCGCTCCTCGATGACCACGCGCGTAGGGCCCCGGAGGGTGCCGATCCACTCCCCGAACTCCTCCGCGTTCGAGATCGTGGCCGACAGGCACACCACGGAGACCGACAGCGGCAGGTGGATGAGCACCTCCTCCCAGACCGCGCCGCGATACGGGTCTTGGAGGTAGTGGACCTCGTCCATCACGACCGAGACCAGACCGAGGAGCGTGGGGCTCTTCTCATACAACATGTTGCGAAGGACCTCCGTGGTCATCACCACCACCGGCGCCTCGGAGTTGATCGTGTTGTCCCCGGTCAGCAGGCCGACCTTCGCGGCGCCGTATCGGGCCACGAAGTCGCCGAACTTCTGGTTCGACAGGGCCTTGAGCGGCGTGGTGTAGAAGGCCTTCCCCTCCATCGCGAGGGCCCGATCCAGGGCGAACTCGGCAACGACGGTCTTGCCCGAGCCGGTCGGCGCAGCGACCAGCACCGAGTCCCCGCGATGCACGGCGTCCACAGCGTCCAGCTGGAAACGGTCGAGCGGGAAGGGGTACCGGCCGGCGAAACGTTCGGGATCGGTCACGCGGTCCAGTCTACGGGGGTCCCTGCCGGGTCCGACCCCGGGGGCCCCGAACCCGCCCGCTCAGCCCAGGCCGCAGCGGGCAAGATGCTCGCGGAGGACCTTCGTGAAGGCCTCGGGCGCCTCGAGGTTCGACACGTGACCGGCGCCGGGGATCGTCTCGAGGCGAGCTCCGGCGATCGCCTCCGCCAGGGGGGCGGTGACCTCGGGCGGGATGAGTCGGTCGCTCGTGGACGTGATCACGAGCGTGGGCACGTCGATCCCGGGAAGATCGGGCGTGGAATCTGGACGCGCCGCCATCCCGAGGGAGGCGGCCGCGATCGCCTCGGCGGGTTGCACAGCGATCGTTGCACGGACGAACGCCCAGAGCTCCTCGGGCGCGCCGTCCGACAGGAGTGGTGGGGGCTGTGCTACCAGGAAGCCGGTGCCCTCGGCGCGCAGCCGATCCGCCAGTGCGCGGCGGCCCTCGACGCCTTCCGGTGTGTCGGCCTGCGGCCGGGTGTTCGCCAGGACGAGCCCCGCGATCCGCTCGCGGGCCCGGCGCCACAGTTCGAACGCCACGTATCCCCCGATCGACAACCCGCAGATCACCGCACGATCCACGCCCGCGGCGTCGAGGGCCTCGAGCGCGCGTGTGGCAGCGGCGGCCATCGTGGTCACGTCTCCGGCCATGGGTGTTCCGCCGAACCCGGGAAGGTGCGGCGCCGCGATGGGGATCTCGGCCCCGAGCGTCTCGAGCTGGGGGCGCCACATGCCCGCATCGAGGGGGAACGCGTGTAGGAGCAGGAGACCGTCGGCCATGGGTCTACGAGCCGCCGATCGGAGATCCACCCGTCGGGAGGATCGGCTGGAAGATCTTGGCGGTGCCCTGGGCGTTCACGTAGTCGGTGAACCCGTCGGCGAACAGGGCCCCGGCCACGTCGAGGATCGAGGAGGCGCGGTCGAGGAGCTTGGCTCGGGCGTCACCGGACGCCTGTGCCCCGTCGGTCACCAGCTGGGCGGCCGTCCGGTACAGCTTCAGGGCCTGGCTCATGCGCGATCTCGAATTGATCATGTCCAGGACGAATGCGTCGTCCGCGATCCCCTTGCCGCTCACGAGCCCGGTCACGTCGATCTTGTCGAGCGCCTTGGCCGCAGCCGCCGCAGCAGCCGAGGCGGAGGTCGCGTCTTTCTGGGCGGCGTTCGCCGACAGACTCCCCTTCTGCAGGCCCTCGAGGTCCGATCTCAAGCTCGGGAGGACGCTGAAGCCGCTCGGCGGAAGGGGCTGCCCCACGCCTGAGAGCGCCTGGTTCACCTGGGACTGGTACGAGGTGGCCGCGCTCCGCATGAGCTGCTGCTGTTGCCGATCGCGCGCCTTCGTGCGGCTCCGTGCAACGCCGAACCACGTGCCGGCGACCGCGGCCACCAGCACGACGATGGCCACGCCGACCTGAACCTCGCGGCGTGCGTACCACTTCTTCCTGACCGGCACGTAGGCGGGTCGCGGGCCCGGCGTCACCGCGCGGCGGGCCTTCGGTTTGCTCTTGCCCTTGATGGCCATACGTCTCCTCTAGTGACCGAGCAGGCGAGTGACGATGATAGCGCCCTCGTAGAACACCACCATCGGCAACATCATCGCAAGCATCGTGTACGGATCCTGGCTCGGCGTGATGACGGCCGCGAACACCGCGATGAACACGACCGCCCCCCGCCGCCACGAGCGCATCTGCCGACTGGAGATCACGCCAACGATGGACAGGAAGACCAGGACGATCGGGAACTCGAACGAGAGCCCGAAGGCGAGGGCGACGAGCATCACGAAGCCGAGGAACTTGTCGGCGGTGAGCAGCGGCGTGAACCCGGGACCGGCGAAGCCAAGCAGGAAGCCGAGCGCCCTCGGCAGGGTGAAGTACGCGAGGGCCGCTCCCAAGGCGAACAGCAAGACCGAGGACGCCACGAAGGGGATCGCCATCCGGCGCTCGCGCTTCTTGAGGCCCGGAACGATGAACGCCCACAGTTGGTAGAGCACCACCGGCAGGGCCATGAACAGGCCGAGGAACACGATGACCTTCAGCTTGATGACCACCGCGTCCACCGCGCCCACGAAGACGAAGTTGCAGCCGGTGGGCGGGCGGCTCGCCTTCGGCAGGTTCTCGAGGCTCGCGCAGAACGGATCGCGGAGCAAGCGTAGGACAGGGTTGTAGAGGAACCATCCCCCGATCGATGCGACGCCCACCGCTCCTAGGGCGATGAACAGACGCGTGCGCAGCTCCTCGAGGTGCTCGACGAGCGTCATCGTGCCTTCGGGATCCCGCTGGCGCGTTCGGCGGAGTCGCCTCGGGATCAGCCGCATCTGGGGGCCGGGCCGTCCCTACTCGGGATCTCCCGCGGCATCCGCGGGCGGTTGCGATCCGGCGCTCGGTTCCGGTGCGCCACCTGGCTCGGGAGTGCCTGCCGGCTCGTTGGTGGGACGGGACGGACGTCCGGCCGGAGGCGGCCCGTTCAGATCCACTCGGAAGCTCCGCTGGAGCTCCTCGCGAGCCCGCCGGAGCTCGGCGAGGCTGCGTCCGAGGGTGCGGACGGCATCCGTCGCCCCTTCACCCGATCCCGAGGCCGAGCCGGTGCCTGTCCGGTCTTCAGAGCCGCTCGTGCTGCTGTCGCCTTCGGCCGGCGACGAACCGGCATCGTCGTGCTGCGGTTCGTCCTCGACCCCCATCCGGATGGAGCGGGTGACCTCTTCCTGGGCTCGCCGGAACTCGCGGAGGCTCTTCCCGATGGAGCGGCCGACCTCCGGCAGTCGCTTGGGGCCGACCACGAGGAGGGCGATCACCATGATGACCATGAGTTCGAGCGGACCGATGTTGAACATCGTGCGTCCTCGGGTGGGTAGGCGTCCTCGGGCGATCTCCTGCCCGATTCTACTGCGGTGTCCTCAGCGGCGGCCGAACGGCAGTTCGGCGCCGAGGCGCTGGCTCCGAGACGCCGCCCGGCCCGATGCCGATGCGATCTCTTCCGCGAGGGGCTGGACCTCGTCCTGGAACCGGCGGAGGGTCCGGCCGAGGACGATCACGTGCCGGGCCAGGCCGATCAGCATGGCCGTGATCGCGATGGTCGTGGTGAGTCCGACCGAGATCCAGACGATGGCGGGAGCGGACATGCGAACGATGCTACCGGAGCCGGTCGTTCAGTGCTGGCCGGCGAAGAAGTTCTGGATGTACCGGTCGTCCTGGAGCTTGAAGTGGAAGTCGATCAGGTCGTCGATCGTGAAGGCGGGCCCATCCGGCAGGGTCCCGCGAGGGTCCTCGTCGGGGAACGGTTCGTCCTGGTCGAACATGGATTCGGTGTCGAGCCCGGTCCGCCCCCCAGACTCCGCCTGACTGGCGACGTCCACGCCGGCGGACACCAGCAGGGCGACGATCTTGCGGTCCGCCCGCTTCTCCACGTCGTCGAAGCACGTGGGGCAGGTGAACCGGTACGTACCCTCACGGCCGCCTCCCAGGACCGACAAGAGGATCGCTTCGGGTCCCATATCCACTTCCCCGCAGCGGGGGCATGTCGTTCGGATGGTGGTCATGACACGACCTGTATCGGCGACCCGCGAGGAGCGGTTTAGCCGGCTATACGTCGTGCGGACTACCCCGTTGGTATCGTTTTCCCGTCCGCTCGGCGAGCTGGCGGACCAGGTCTTTCAGCGCGGGTGGGTCGAGCACCCGTGCCTGACCGGACAGCCGCAGGACCAAGCGGGCCACCCACTCGAGCCGGGCCGCAGGGAGCGTCACCTCCAGCTCACCACCCTCGACCTCTTGCTGCCCCGTGACCTCGTAGTACTCAGCGACCCACCTGGCCTCCGGATGCAGGCGCAGTCGGACCTGCAGGTCCTGCTCGGTGGGCGTGTACAGCGGGCGGCCCGGGCCGGCCAGGCCGCGAGGCTGGAAGCGCTCGCTGGTCAGCTCCGCCGTGCGGATCCGGTCGATCCGGAACAGCCGCTCCTGGCCGGAGCGGTGGTCGAAGGCGGCCACGTACCAGTTCCCGATGTCGAAGAACACCGCCTCGGGATCGATCTCGCGATCCGTGGTCTCGGCGGTGGATGCGGCGTAGTAGGAGATCCGCAGGCGCTCGTGCTCGGCCGAGGCCCGCCGGACGACGTCGAGCGTGCCGGCTGGGCGGCCGCCCGGGGTCGTCTCGACCCGCGCAGCCAGCTCGCCGAGCGCTTCGGAGCCGAGCGATCCCCCGAGCTTGCGCAGGGCCGAGGCGAGGGCCTCGGACTCCTGGAGGCCGGGAGTGGCGGCCAGGGCGGTTCCGCGCAGGTACAGGGTCAGGGCCTCCGCCCGGGTCAGGCGCAAGGGTCGGGCGAAATAGTCGGCCATGTCGATCCACACACGGCCGTCCTCGATGTCCACCCCGATCAGATCCCCTGGTCCGTACGGTGGGAGGCCCGACATGAAGAGACGGTTGAGGTCCTCGAGCAACTCGGCCTCGCCGATGCCGAACAGCCGCGAGAGCTCCGCGAGCTCGCTGCCCGGATGCCGGACCAGGTATGGCACCACGGCAAGGAGCCGTTCGAGGCGTTCGGAGGCCTTCAGGGTCTTCTGCCGGCGACCCCCGTCAGCCGTCAAGGATCGACTCCAGACGCCGAGCGATCTCCGCACGAAGCGACGCGGGCTCGAGGAGCTCCGCGTCGGGCCCGAAGGACAGGACCCACGAGACCAGGCCGCCCCCGAGCGCCGCGGGCAGGCTGAGCTCGACCCACCCGTCGTCTCGCGTGCGTTCCACCTGCGCTTCCTGGAGTCCCTGCGTGGCCCACCAGGACACCTCGGGTGAGAACGCAACCCGGGCCCGCTCGTGCGGCTCTCCCGGGCCCCAGGGCCCCACCAGGACGTGATCCGCGGCACGAAAGCCCTCCGGCCGTGGGCCGGCCTCACCGGTGAGGGCCAGGTCACCCGTCATCCTCGAGAGGCGGAACGCCCGGATCTCGCCCCGCTCGCGATCCAGGCCGACCAGGTACCAGTGGCCGCTCCGGAACACGAGGCCCCAGGGGTCCATCCGGCGCTCGGAGTCCTCTCCGCGGACCGTCCGGTAGTCGAATCGCACACCGCGATGCTCGGCGATGGCCTCGGCCGCGGCGAGGAGCCGGGCGTCGGACGTCCCGGCCTCCGCCGCCAGGGGCGCCGGCGAGACGCCGGCCAAGAGCCCGCCGTCCGCTCCGTACAAGAGCTTGCGAACCGCCTGTTCCGCGGATGCGTCCTCGCCTCCGGAGTGCGCGGCCACGAACAGCGCCGAGATCTCTTCGGCCGTGAATTCGATCTCGGGGAGGTAGTACTTGTCCTTGGGGATCACGTAGCCCTGTTCGACCTCCCAAGCGTCCGTGCCGATCACCTCTATCGGCACCCCCACGTCGCGCAGGACGTCCTTGTCTCGCTCGAACATCCGCTTGGCGCTCCCGACGTCCTCCTGCCCGTAGGCCTCGGGCATCGTGTCGCGGATGTGCTCGAACGTGACCGGTCGAGGCGACTCCAGCAGCAGGGCGACCAGGTTCACCAGACGCTCGAGCGGGTGCATGCGTGCGGCATCATACTCGGGCGGTGACCGAGAACCGAACATCCATCCGGCTCCGCCGCGGGACGGTGCGTTCCGTTCGTGCGGTGCGTCCCGGCGCGGTGGAGCTGCAGGTCGAGGTGGACGGCAAGGCCTCCCCGGCTCTCGCCTACCCCGAGCTGACCGGTCCGGTCCGCGAGGGCGACGTGGTGGTCGTGAACACCACCGCGTCGTTCCTCGGCCTGGGCACCGGTGGGTTCGACCTGGTCATGGCCGTGGAGGGGACAGAGGCGACGGAGGTCGTGCATCCAGGACGCCTCATGAAGGCCCGATACACGCCGGTGCAGGCGGCGGTGCAGACCGTCGAGGAGACGCACCGGGACGTCCTGGAGACCTCTCGGGGGCTTCGGGGGGTCCCCGTGGTCTGCGCTCCGCTCCACTCGATGGTCGCGCCGATCGCGGCTGGCGCGAAGGCGTCCGGCGATGCTCGGGTGGTCTACGTGATGACCGACGGCGCGGCCCTTCCGGGTGCCTTCTCCCGGCTGGTGCCGAGACTTCGGCAGGTGGACCTGCTGGACGGCTTCGTCACCTGTGGGCAGGCCTTCGGCGGCGAGCTCGAGGCGGTGACCGTGTGGACCGGCCTGCTGGCGGCGGTGGGGATCATGGATGCCGAGGTCGTGGTGGTGGCGGACGGGCCGGGGAACCTGGGGACGGACACGAAGTGGGGCGTGTCCGCCCTCGAGAGCGGCAACTCGCTGAACGCGGTCGAGACGCTGGGGGGCCGGCCGGTCGCGCCGCTCCGGATCTCGTTCGCCGACGCTCGGGAACGTCACCGGGGCGTGTCGCACCATTCCCTCACGATCCTCGGCGACGTGTGCACGGCCCGGGTGAACGTGGCCGTGCCGGTGCTCGAGGGCGAAGGGATGCGCGAGGCCGTGTGGAGCGCCCTCCGGGCCCGCAGGCTCGAGCAGAGGCACCAGCTGGTGGAGGTGGACGGGCGTCCGGGAGTGAGCCGGCTGGCCGAGATCGGCTTCGAGATCGAGTCGATGGGCCGGACGCCGGCGGACGACCCCGTCTTCTTCCAGGCAGCCTCGGCGGCGGGGGTCCTGGCCGGCCGGATGGCCGCCGGGTCGCGCCGGTACCGGTGAGCCCGGATCACATGTGGGCGATGAGCTGCTCGACCCGCTCGTCGACGCTGCGGAAGGGATCCTTGCACAGGACCGTTCGCTGGGCCTGGTCGTTCAGCTTGAGGTGGACCCAGTCCACCGTGTAGTCACGACGCTTCTGCTTGGCCATCTTGATGAAGTCGCCGCGGAGCTTGGCTCGTGTCGACTGTGGGGGCTCCCGCATCGCGCGCGAGATGTCCCGCTCGGTCGCTACCCGTTCGACCTTCCCCGAGCGTTCCATGAGGTAGTACAGGCCGCGGTTGCGGTTCACGTCATGGTACGCCAGGTCGAGCAGGGCCACCTTCGGTGAGGAGAGCGGGAGCTGGTGCTTCGCGCGGTATCGCTCGATCATCAGCTGCTTGGCCACCCAGTCCACCTTGCGGGACAGGCGCTCCGGCTCCCCAGCGGCGAGAGCATCCAGCGCGCCCCGCCATTCCTCCAAGAGCTTGGTCGAATGGGCTTCCCCACCCCGGCGTTCCACGAACCGCGCGGTGCGCGCGTGATACTCGTCCTGGATCTCGATGGCCGTGAGCTCGCGCCCGTTCGCCAGGCGGACCTTCCTCCGGCACGAGACGTCGTGCGAGATCTCTCGGATCGCCCGGATGGGGTTCTCCAGCGTGAGGTCGCGCATCACGGTGTTCGCCTCGACCATCCGGAGCACGAGGTCGGTGATGCCGACCTTCATCCAGGTGGTCCATTCGTTCATGTTCGAATCGCCCACGATGACGTGGAGGCGGCGGAACCGCTCGGCGTCGGCGTGGGGCTCGTCGCGGGTGTTGATGATCGGGCGGGACCGTGTGGTCGCGCTCGAGACGCCTTCCCAGATGTGCTCGGCTCGTTGGGCGATGCAGAACTGCGCGCCTCGAGGCCCGTGCAGGACCTTGCCCGCCCCGCAGTAGATCTGTCGGGTCACGAAGAACGGGATGAGCAGGTCGGCCATCCGCGCGAACTCACCTTGCCGGGCCACCAGGTAGTTCTCGTGGCAGCCGTAGGAGTTGCCCGCCGAGTCCGTGTTGTTCTTGAACAGGTAGATCTGCCCGCTGATCCCCTCCTCGTGCAGGCGGACCTCGGCGGCGGCCAGCAACGCCTCGAGGATCCGTTCCCCCGCCTTGTCGTGGGCCACCAGGTCGGTGATCGAGTCACACTCGGGCGTTGCGTACTCGGGGTGCGAGCCCACGTCCAGGTAGAGTCGGGCCCCGTTCTCCAGGAACACGTTCGACGAGCGCCCCCAGTGCACGACCCGACGGAACAGGTACCGGGCCACCTCGTCCGGGGACAGCCGGCGCTGCCCCCGGAAGGTGCAGGTCACGCCGTACTCGTTCTCCAGTCCGAAGATCCGCCGATCCACGAGATGAGTGTAGGACCGAACCCGCCGACCGCTTGGAGCGGTCAGCCGGCCAGGATGCGCTCGATCTCGTCGGCGGCCATGCGGCGGAACTTGCGCCGAGGGCTGTGGGTCCGGTCGAGCACGCCCGCCTCGATCGACGCGGGTTCCACCTGCCGCGCCTCGGCCTGGGAGAGAGCCTTGACGGCCTCCCGTACCGCGGTCGCGAGGTCCCATCCCTCCTGGTACGAGCCCTGCAGCGCGCCGGACAGGGCCTCGGCGTGACCCCCGATGCCGACGAAGCCGTGCTCGTCCGTCACCGAGCCGTCGAACAGGATGTGGTACAGCACGTTGTTCCCATGGTCGGCGGAGATCTCCCCGACGAGGATCTCGACCTCGTACGGCTTCATCTGTTGCGTGAAGATCGTGGAGAGCGCTTGCGAGTAGGCGTTCGCGATGTCCTTGGCCTTCACGTCCTCGCGACCGTACGAGTACCCGCGCAGGTCGGCCAGGCGAACGCCGGCGATCCGGAGATCCTCGAACTCGCTGTACTTGCCGACTCCCGCGAACGCGATGCGATCGTAGATCTCGGAGATCTTGTGCAGCGTGGTGCTGGGGTTCTCGGCAAGGAGCAGCAACCCCTCCGCGTACTCGATGCCCACGACCGATTTCCCCCGCGCGATGCCCTTGTGCGCGTACTCCGAGCGGTCCTTCATGAGCTGCTCGGGCGGCACGTACGGCATGAACGCCATCAGAAGCGCTCCCCCACCACCGACTCGTGCGCGGTCCGAACCTCGTCCTCGGGCACCTCTGCGACCCCGTCGCGGGTCACGATGAGCACCGTGGGGAAGATGCCCCGGCTGGGATCGGGGCCGCCGGTGGCCACGTCCTCCTCGGCGGCGTCCACCAGCGCCTCGACTCCAACCTTCACGCCCTCGTCCCGAGTCATGCCTGGCCGCCATCGCTTCTTGAGGGAGCTCTTGGCAGGCCGGCCCCCGGATCCGGTGGCGTGGTAGTCCTCCTCCTCCCACCGGCCGCCCGTGGCGTCGTAGTAGAAGATGCGACCCTCGTTCCGGGTCTCGTCGAACCCGCCGAAGAGCGGAACCACGACGAGGCCCTGCAGGGCCAGCGGGAAGTTGCCCCGGATCATCTGGGCCAAACGGTTCGCCTTGCCTTCCAGCGACAGGCGGTCGCCGGTGATCTTCTCGTAGTGCTCCAGCTCGAGTTGGAAGAGCTTCACCATCTCCGCCGCCTGACCGGCGGCGCCGGCGATGGCGATGGCCGAGTAGTCGTCGGCGGCGAACACCTTCTCCATCCTGTCGTCCGCGATGGAGTACCCCTCGGTGGCCCGGCGGTCGCCGACGAAGACGACGCCGTCCCCGAACTTCAGGCCGAGCACCGTCGTGCCGTGCGGCGCCGGTACGTCGGCCGACGCGGTGATCCGCTGCACGAGCCCCGGGCGGGTATGGATCACGAGGTCGAAGAAGCTCGGGTTCGCGCCGATAGGGCCGCTGGATGCGACCGGCGGCACGAGGGGCTCGTCCCTCATTCCCCGCCCTTCTGGACGTAGCTCTTGATGAACTCCTCGGCGTTCTCCTCCAGCACGGAGTCGATCTCGTCGAGGATCTCGTCCATCTCCTCCTTGAGCTTCTCGCCCTTGGAGGCGACCTGCGCCTGGCCGGCGTCTGCCTGATCGCCGCCGCCGCCGGTCTTCTTCTGGGTCCGCTTCTGCTCCTGCTCCTGCGGCACCGCTGGACTCTCCTTCCGGACGCTGAGCGTAGATTCTATCGGGACTCGGGGGGAGCTCCCCGCCAGCGCCGGAGGCCGAGCTCAGGACTTCAGGAGGTCCACCAGGGTGGCGGCGTCGGGCGATCGCTCGAGGAGTCCGGACACGTGCTCGGCCGTGCCCCGCAACGGCTCACGCATGGGGATGCGCTGGAGGGCGTCCCGGCCGACGTCGAAGATCATCGAGTCCCACGAAGCGGCCGCGATGGCCTGCGGGTACTTCGCGATGCACCGGCCGCGGAAGTACGCGCGGGTGTCGGTGGGCGGTTCCATCACGGCGCGCTCGATCTCGTCGTCGGTCGTGAGGCGTTCGACCTTCCCCGAGCGCACGAGCCGGTGGTACAAGCCCTTGTCCCGGCGTACGTCGTGGTACTGGAGGTCGACGAGTCGAAGCTTCGGGTCGGACCACTGCAAGCCATCACGTTGCCGATACCCCGCCAGGAGGCGGTACTTCGCCACCCAGTCCAGCTCTCGGTGCAGGGACAGCGGCTCGGACTCGAGCGTCGTCAGGATCCGTTCCCACTGCCGGAGGAGCTCGCGGTTCGCCGGCGTGTCGTCCTCCTGCTCGACGTACTTGCCCGCCCGGTCCAGGTACTCCCATTGGATCTGGATCGCCGTGAGCCGGCGGTCGTCGGCCAGGCGGACGGTCTCGGTGCACGTGAGGTCCCGCGAGACAGCGTGGAGGGCCGACACGGGGTTCGCCAGGGTGAGATCTGGCAGGTACTCGTCCTCGATCATCTTCAGGACGATCGCGGTGGTCCCTACCTTCAGGTAGGTGGCCACCTCCATCATGTTCGCATCCCCGATGATCACGTGGAGGCGGCGGTACTTGTCGGGATCGGCGTGCGGCTCGTCGCGCGTGTTGACGATGGGCCGTTTCAGCGTCGTCTCCAGACCGACCTCGGCTTCGAAGAAGTCCGCGCGCTGCGTGAGCTGGAACCGGTGGCGGTCCTGCTCGTCCCACGGCGCTTCCGCCCCCATCTTGCCGGCCCCGGTGAACACCTGCCGGGACACGAGGAACGGCGTGAGGTCGCGCACGATGTCGCCGAACGGGGTGGCCCGGTCCACGAGGTAGTTCTCGTGCGTGCCGTACGAGTTTCCCTTGCCGTCGCTGTTGTTCTTGTAGATGGCGATGCGCTGTCCGGGCGGCAGGACCCGGTGCATCTCCTCCAGGGATCGTTCGAGGATCCGCTCGCCCGCCTTGTCATGGACGACGAGCTCACGGGGATCGGCGCATTCCGGAGTGGAGTACTCGGGATGGGCGTGGTCCACGTAGTACCGGGCGCCGTTCGGCAGGATCACGTTCGCCAGGCCGAGGTCCTCCTCGGCGGGCTCGCGGATCTGCACCGGCTCGAACCCACGGGCGTCGCGCAGCGGCGACTCCTGCTCGTAGTCCCACCGGATCCGCCGGAGCGAGCCGGCATACGTGCTGATGAGCAGCGACGAGGACAGGACGGGATTGAACTCCGGTGACCCCACCGCTGCTATGCCGTACTCGGTCTCGGTGCCGACGACCTTGGGGATGGCCATCCGGTGAGCTTACAGGTACTGGCCGGCGCTGATCCGCTCCACCTGCCGGCCCTCCTCGCCGCCGTCGCCGAGGAGGGTACGCACGTACACGATCCGCTCACCCTTCTTGCCGGAGATCCGGGCCCAGTCGTCCGGGTTCGTGGTGTTCGGCAGATCCTCGTTCTCCTTGAACTCCTCGCGGATCGCCAACAGGAGGTCCTCGGTCTTGATGCCCTTCTCCCCAGTGGACAGGAAGCGCTTGATCGCCTCCTTCTTCGCCCGACGCACGATGTTCTCGATCATCGCGCCCGAGTTGAAATCCTTGAAGTAGAGGATCTCCTTGTCGCCGGAGGCGTACGTGACCTCCAGGAACCGGTTCTCGTCGTTCTGGGCGTACATGCGGTCCACGGTCACCTGGATCATGCGGTGCACGGCGGGGGCCATGTCGCCGGCCCGCTGGATCTCGTCCGGATGGATGGGGACGGTGGCGTTCAGGTACTTCGCCATGATGTCGGAGGCCTGAGGCGCGTCGGGGCGCTCGATCTTGATCTTCACGTCGAGCCGTCCAGGCCGAAGGATGGCCGGGTCGATGAGGTCCTCCCGGTTCGAGGCGCCGATCACGATGACGTTCTTCAGGGTCTCCACGCCGTCCAGCTCGGACAGGAGCTGCGGCACGATGGTGTTCTCGACGTCAGAGGAGATGCCCGAGCCGCGCGTGCGGAAGATCGAGTCCATCTCGTCGAAGAACACGATCACCGGCAGGCCCTCCTCGCTGCGCTCCTTCGCACGCTGGAAGATCTGCCGTATCTGCCGCTCGGTCTCGCCGACGTATTTGTTCAGCAGCTCGGGACCCTTGATGTTCAGGAAGTAGGAGTGGGCGTCGGGCCGGCCGGTGCGCTCGCGGACCTTGTCGGCCAGCGACTTGGCCACGGCCTTCGCGATGAGGGTCTTCCCGCACCCGGGGGGTCCGTACAGCAGGACGCCCTTGGGGGGATCGAGCTGGTGTTCGTGGAAGAGCTCCGCGTACAGGAAGGGCAGCTCCACGGCGTCCCGGATGGCTTCGATCTGGCCCTCCAAGCCCCCGATGTCCTCGTACGAGACGTCGGGGACCTCCTCCAGGACGAGCTCCTCCACCTCCTCCTTGGGGAGACGCTCCAGCGCCACGTTCGAACGCCGGTCCACCAGCAGCGGGTCGCCGGCCCGGATCGGCTCGGTCCGGAGCTCGTGCGACAGCGTGGCCACGAGCTCGTCGTCGCCGTGCCCGACGACGATGACACGATCGTCCTCCAGCCGGTCCTTGACCCGCATGACCTCACCCGCCACGTCGGGCTCGAGGACCTCGACGACGTTCAGCGCCTCATTGAGGATGACCTCCGCGCCGCGGCGGAACCGCTCCTGGTCCAGCTCGGGCGCCACGCTGACCCGCATCTTCCGGCCCGCGGTGAAGACGTCCACCGAGTCGTCGTCGTTCCTGGCCAGGTAGACGCCGAACGTGGCCGGGGGCTGGCTGAGCTTCTCGACCTCCTCGCGGAGGGCCTCGATCTTGTCGCGCTCGGCCTTCAGCGCGGTCGTGAGCTTCTCGTTCTGCGAGACCGCCCGGGAGAGATCGCCCTTGGTCTCGAGGAGCTTCTCCTCGAGGATCTTGACCTGGCGCGGAGCGTTCGTCAGCCGTCGGCGCAGCAGCGCCACCTCGTCCTCCAGGAACTTCACCTGGGTCTGGAGCTCGTGGATCTGCTTCTCGTACCGCTCCTGCTGCTCGCGAGGGTCCGACTCGGGCATGAACTGCACCTCCCGCCTTCGGGCCAGTATACGCTGGGTCCCCTTCGCGCCAGGTAGGCATGTCGGCGACCCTCGTTCCCTGACATACGTTGTCGGCCAGGTTCGCGGTTGCCTGAGTCGCGGACTTCCGCCGCGGCCCGGCGGGTCATCCGGCGGGCACCGGCTCTCCGAGGCGGCCGACCGTGATGAAGCCGGTGTGACCGACCATCCGGTGGTCGGGCCGGACGCTCCGCTCGGTGACGTACCAGGGCCGCTTGAGGATCTCGAACGTCTGGATCTGGTCGAATCCGTGCTCTTCCAGGGACAGGACGGTCGTTTGGACCTGTGGGGTCGTGGGGACGTACGCGCAGGCCACACCGCCCCGTTCGAGGACCCGGGTCACCGACGCGAGCATCGCCCACGGTTCCGGCATGTCGAGCACGACGCGATCGAACCGCTCCCCCGTGCCGGCCACGTCGCGCAGGTCGCCCTCTCGCAGCTCCAGCCATTCCGGTGGTTTTCCGAAGAAGCTCTCCACGTTGGCCGCCGCCTTCTCGTGGAACTCGGGCCGGAGCTCGTAGGAGACCACACGACCCTGCGACCCCACCGCACGGCAGAGCGCGATCGTGAGCGCCCCGGAGCCCGTTCCGGCCTCGAGCACGCGGATGCCGGGGAAGACGTCGGCCTCGACGAGGATCGCGCCGATGTCTTTCGGGTAGATCACCTGGGCTCCCCGCGGCATCTTCAGGATGAAGTCGGCCAGCCGCGGGCGGAAGCAGGTGAAGGGCATCCCCCCGGTGGAGTGGACCCGCACACCCTCCTCGGAGCCCAGGATGAGGTCGTGCGGAACCGCTCCCCCGTGCGAGTGCCAGCTCTCGCCCGGTCGGAGGTGGTTCAGCATGTACCGGCGGCCTCGCCCGTCGATCAGCAGAACGCGCTCTCCGGGCTCGAACGGTGCGCTCATCGCGGTCGCCCCTCTCCGGTGCGGATCAGCGCCCCACCGCGCCGTAGATCTCGGCCGGCAGGACCTCCTGGGCGGACTCGCGGGCCACCTCCCGATCGGAGGCCGCTCCCGCCTCCTCGGCCGGGGGGTCCCCCAGTCGCCGGCCGAGGATCTGGGCCTGGGCCCGGCAGAAGGCGCAGAACCGGCCGGTCGTGGGCTGTCCGCACCGCTCGCACGGACGCAGGTCCGCTTCGTCCTGGCGGGCGAACAGCGGGGCGGCCTTGTCCAGGTACCCGAGGAGGAACTGCGCCTTCGTCCCCGGGGAGGCCGCCTCCAACTGGTTCAGTGCCCCCTTGTACCGGAGCTGGGTGTTGCCCGCGACCAGGGGGCACTCCTCCACCACGTAGTCGATGTCGCGGAGGAACGCGTAGGCGGCCGTCTCCAGCTCGGAGAGCCGGTACAGCGGCTTCACCTTCTTGGCCAGGCCGTCCTCCGCTGGAAGGACCGGGAACTGGCGCGCGATGTACTCGGTCTGCCAGCGCAGCGTGTTGCCGAGCAGGGTCGCCGCCTCGTCGTCCAGGTTGTGGCCGGTGGCGATCACGTCGAAGCCGTGTTCGAGGGCCACCCGGTTGAAGACGTAGCGCTTCGAGAGCCCGCAGACCGCGCACGTGGACCGCGACCCCTTCCTGCCGGCGGTGGGAACGTCGAACCCATACTCAGCCTCGAGATCCACGAGCACGAGCTCGGCCTCGCGCTCCTTCGCGAACCCCTTCACCAGCTGGCCGGAACGGCTCGAGTACTCGCCGATCCCCAGTCCGAGGTACATGCCGGCGGCCCGGTACCCGAGCTCCAGCAGCACGTCCCACAGGGCGAGCGAGTCCTTGCCCCCCGACACCGCGACCAGGACGCGGTCCTGCGCCCCGAACATGTCGTGGGCCGCGACCGCCCGCTTCACCTGCTCGTGGACGTGGCGGACGAAGCAATCCCTGCAGAAGGCGGCGTTGTGGCGGCGGATCTCGACCACGGCGGGGCGTCGGCAGCGCCGGCACCTCATCGGTCGCCTCCGGAGATCACCGGCCGGATCTCCACGACGTCGTCCTCGGCCACGTGGTCCTCGCGGGTCAGCAGTTCGCGCTCCCGGATCACCAGCACGGTATCCGGGTTGATGCCGAGCTCGGACAGGACGTCGCGGACCTTGCGGCCACCCGAGAAGTCGACCTCACGATCGGGATTGCGCAGCCTCACCTTCATGGCGGCTCAAGGCTAACGCACCGCCCGGTGGCTCCGGAGGAGCCGCTCGGCCCGACGAACGGGCCAGGAGCCACAGGAAGACCGCCATGGGCACGTACCAGAGCCCGAACAGGTCGCCCGTGAGCACGATCACGAGCCCGAGGATCGCCAGGAGCACGGCCACGACCCGACCACCGCCGGAGGCCACCCGGGTGGCCCGGCGACGGTCGTCGGTCAGGCGCCACAGGGTCGCGCGCAAGAGACGGCCGCCGTCCAGGGGCAGGCCCGGGACGAGGTTGAAGATGGCCACCCCGAGGTTCACCAGCGCGAGCGTGGCGAGGACGCCCTCCCCCGCCGGCCACCCCAAGGCCGTGGCGCCGGTCGAAGCCAGGGCGAACATGCCGCCGAGCGCCACCGAGGTGGCCGGGCCGATCAGGGCGACCGCGAACTCCCGGTCCGGGGAGGGGACCTCGCCCTCGATCTCCGCGACCCCTCCGAATACGAACAGGGTGATCCCGCGGACCCGGATGCCGAACCGGCGGGCGACCACCGAGTGCGCCAGCTCGTGCGCCGTCAGGCAGGCGAAGAAGGCCACCCCGGTGATCAGGCCCATGAGGACATGGCTGACCGGGCCGAGGCTCGGATAGGCCGCGTCGAAGGCGGCCACCGTGGCCCACGTGACGAGCCCGAGGACCACGAACCAGGACGCGTGGAGCGACAGCCGGACCCCGAGCACGCGTCCCAAGGGAACGCTCCACCGGCGCACGAGCCAAGCTTACGCGGGCAGGTGACGTGTCCGGTCGATCCGGCGGCTACCCCAGGGGGTTGGGGCTCACGCCGAGCGTCACGGTGAAGGTCCTCCTGGACCCTCCTGCCGTGACCACCTCGAGCTTGATCTCGTCGCCGGGGTCGTGGTCCCTGATCAGCAAGCCGAGCTGCTGCGAGGTGTCGATGGACTTCCCCTCGAACGCCACGATGACGTCGCCGGATGCCACACCTGCCTGTTCGGCGGGCCCGCCGGGAGCGGTGTCCACGACGTAGGCGCCGCGCTGCACGGGCAGGCCGAGCTGGAACGCGAGGCTCGGGCCCACGTCGCTGGTGACCACGCCCAGGTACGCAACCGGGGCGGTGGGGTTCGTCACCGCGCCCTCGATCGTGGGAAGCGCGATGTTGATGGGTATGGCGAACCCGATGTTCTCGGCTTGCGCGGCGCTCGCCCCAGCGGTGTTGATCCCCACCACCTGGCCCTGCAGGTTCACGAGCGGTCCACCCGAGTTCCCGGGGTTGATCGCCGCGTCCGTTTGGATCACGTTCCCGTACGTCCGCTGTCCGTTGCTGCAGACCTTGCAGTTGGGGTCGTTCGCCGTGATCGTGCGGTCCAGTGCGGAGACGATGCCGCTGGTCACGGTCGGTCCGCCCGGCAGGGCTTCGGCGTACCCGATGGCCACCACCGGCTCCCCGAGTTGGAGCTTCGACGAGTCGCCAAGAGGCACCGTCGGAAGGTCCTTCGCGGCGATCCGGAGCACGGCCAGGTCCGCCAGGGGGTCGCCCCCGATCACGTGGGCCTCGTAGCGCTGCGACTCCGGGGGCGAGGTGATCACCGTGATCCGCTGTGCCCCCTCCACCACGTGGAAGTTCGTCACGACGACCCCCTCCGAGCGGATCACGAAGCCGGTACCGACGCCCCGTCCCGTGCCACCCCCGGTGCCGGAGCTCTGGAACAGATCCGTGGTCACGTTCACCACGGCGGGCTCCACCTTCTTCACCACCTCGACGACCGGGTAGGGACCGGGGCCTGCGCCCCCGACCCGAACGCCCGCCGGCGGTCCGGATGGCGAGCGCTCGACCAAGGTGCGCGTACAGGCCGGGGCGGCCAGGAGCGCCAGGCCGAGCATGACGATGGGGAGTCGTCTCATCGCGCGGGTTCCGCCGTCCTCGGATACAGGTGCATCTCGAACGTCCTTCGGCGCCGAACGAGCGGGCGTTCGGCCCAGACGCGATCCCAGCCTACCCGGCGACCGCGTGTTCGACGCCCGCGGGACGGGGGAGCAATCCGGCCTCGTCGATCACCCTCAGGATCTCCCGGTCTCCCTTGATGGACATCAGGTGCACGCCGGTGATGCCCCGCACCTGCCGGAGCTCCGCCACGAGCTCCAGAGCGACCCGGATCCCCTCCCCGCTCTGGCGCTCGGCCGGGAGCGCCTCCATCCGGCGGACGATCTCGTCGGGGATGTCGATCCCGGGAACCTGGTCGCGAAGGTAGCGGGCGGCCCGAGCGGATCGCAAGACGAAGACGCCGCCCAGGATCCAAACCCGATCGAGCAGGCCGAGGTCCTCGGTCCGGGACATGAACAGCCGGAGCTTCGGCATGTTGAAGCAGATCTGCGTCTGCACGAACTCGGCGCCCGCCTCGACCTTCTTGCCCAGGCGCATCGGACGGAGGTCGAGCGGCGGCGCGAACGGGTTCTCTACCGCGCCGATGAGGTAGCTCGGCGGCTCCGCGAGCCTGCGGCCCGAGAGGTAGACGCCCTCGTCCCGGAGCACCTTCGCGATCCGGATCGCGTGGATCGAGTCGAGATCGTAGATCGGCTTGGCCTCCGGATGGTCTCCAACGCCGACGTCGTCACCGGTCATGAGGCACAGGTTCCGGGCCCCCAGGGCCGCGGCGCCGAGGATGTCCGCCTGCAGGCCGATCCTGTTCCGGTCCCGGCAGGCGAACTGCACGATCGGCTCCACGCCGCGGTCCGCCAGGAAGTGGGCCGAAGCCTGGGACGACAGGTGCGGGTGGGCGGCGCTGTTGTCGGTGCAGTTCACGGCGTCGACGTTGCCGCGAAGGGCGTCCGCGAACCGGTAGACCGACTCCGGGTCGGGACTGTCGGTCGTCTCGAGCTCGGCGGTCACCACGAACTCCCCTGCCAGGAGCAGGCGGTGGAGGTGACTGCGAGCCTCGACGGAGCTCACCTGTGGCTCGCCCCCTGCGCGGAGGCCCAGCCGGGCGGGACGTACCGGTCCCTCCCCGTGAGGAGGTTCTCCCACGACGCGGTTCCCTGCAGTCGCCAGTCGACCGGACGCTGGACGTGCGTCATGTGGTCGCGCCAGACGGGAAGGACCCGGGACCCCTTCCAGGCCTGCACCCACACGCACGGGTGGTCGGGCACGACCTCGCAGTTCCCGTTCTGCAGCACCCCTCCGCACGGGCCGTTCCGCAGGTTCTTGGGGCACCGCATCGGGCAGGACAGACCCGTGGAGTGAAGGATGCACTGCCCGCACATCCGGCAATCCCAGATCGCCTCCTTCGAGCGCTTCTCCACCAGGAGGATGGCCTTCCGCACGCCCCGGGGCTCCGGAGCCGTCTGCGGCGGGCGGCGATCCAGCCTCATCCTCATGTGCGCTACCTGAGCGGCTTGGCCGGCTCCTCTTTCCGGGGATCGATGAAGGGGATGCCGGCGGTGGCGCCGATGAGGTGGCCGTTCTCGGACTCCACGTCCAAGCGTGTGCCCGGCTCGGACAGCTCGATCGGCACCCACACGTACCCGACGTTCTTCCGCAGGCGGGGCGACCAGACGGCGTCGGTGACCTTGCCCACCTCCTTGCCGTCCCTGTGGACGGGCCAGAACCACGTGAGCTCGGCACGGAGCTCGTCGCCCTCGAACTCGATCCCGACCAGCTTGCGGCGCACGCCTTCGGCCTTCAGCGACTCGAGCGCCGCCTTGCCGATGTAGTCCTGCGACTGGTCCTCCACGAGGCGCTCCAGACCCATCACGTGCAGCGGCGTGTCGGCCAGCGTCATGTCCGAGCCGTAGTTCATGATCCCGGCCTCGATCCGGCGTGCCTCGACCGGCGCCACCGCGCGGATGCCGAACTCCTCCCCGGCCTCGAAGACGGCGTTCCACAGGTCGTCGCCCCGCGATGGGTCGAGCAGGTTGATCTCGAACCCTTGGACGGCGGTCCACCCCGTCCGGCTGATGAGGACCGGGATGTCCTTGATGTCGAAGAAGTCGCACCAGTAGTACTTGAGGTCGTAGATCGCGGCGCCGACGAGCTTCTCGAGCGTCTTCGCCGCCTTCGCGCCCTGCACCTGCATGGGATACGCGTCCGGGTAGCTGACGTCGACGTCCAGCCCCGACTGCGACGCCACGCCGAGCGCGTACAGGCCGGCGTCCGAGTCGGCCAGCTGCATCCACCACCGGTGCTCGGCCACGTGCAGGAGCACCGGGTCGTTCACGATGCCGCCGTCGGGAGCCGTCACGATCATGTACTTGCCCTGCTTCACCGCGCATCTCGTGAGGTCACGGCACGTGAGCGTATCGACCAGACGGTCGGAGTCCGGCCCGGAGATCTCGACCGTTCGCTCGACGGCCACGTCCCACACCGTGACGGCGGAGAGCAGCGCCTGGTACTCGACCTCGGGGTCGTCGTAGTACGCGGGCAGCAGCATGTGGTTGTAGACGTCGTAGGCGGTGCAACCGGCGCGGCGGGTCGCGTCGAAGAACGGCGACCTCCGGTACCACGGGCCGAAGTAGATCGTGGCGCTCTGCTCCAGCATCTCCCGTCGCTCGTTCACCATGTGCGCGTCGTCCTTTCAGATCCAGCCGGACCGGCTCAACCGGGATTCGACTGAATCTTCGTTCAATCCCGTCCGGGTCTGCAAGTGGCCGAAAGGAGCCCCACGCGTCGCGGGCTTGAACGGTTCTTCAAGCATGCCCCCAGGGCCGCTCCGCTCTGGCCCCTTCCGCTACGAGACCGGGATCTGCTTGCCGGGGTCCACGAACGGCATCTCCACCACCGTGGCCGTGCGGGTCCCCCACTCCGTGTGGACCTGTACCCTGACGCCCGCGGCCGAGCGCTCCGCGGGAAGCCACGCGTACCCGATGTTCGTGCCCAGACGGGGCGAGTAGATCGCCGACGTGACCTTGCCGATGGTCGCGCCGCCGTCGATCACGGGCCACTTCACGTTGTTCAGCCCGGGGAACGGTTCGCCGTCGAGCTCCACGCCGTTGATCTTGCGGGCGACGCCCTGCTCCTTGATCCTGCGATACGCCGCGATCGAGATCGACCGCTCGTCCGTGAGGGCATCCAGGTCGACGAGCCGCTCCAGGCCCATCTCGAACGCGTTGTTCTCATAGGTCATGTCGGCGCCCCAGTTGAAGATCGCGCCCTCGATGCGGCGGATGTCGCTGGGGCCGGTGGGCTTGATCCCGAACTCGCGTCCGGCCTCCATGATGGCCTCGTAGACCTCGGTGCCCCTCGACGTATCGGTCAGGTACACCTCGTATCCGACCTCCGAGGTCCACCCGGTCCGCGTGACGATCACGGGCGCGCCGGCGATCTTCGCCTCGGTCCAGAAGTAGTACCTGAGGTCCTGGATCTCGGGACCGACGAGCTTGCTCATCAGTTGCCTGGACCTCGGGCCCTGGATCTGGAGCGGAGCGACGTCGGCCTCCTGGATGGTCACGTCCAGATCCGGGTAGGCGTTCCTCAGGCCGCGGGCGAAGAGCAGGGCGTCGCTGGAGGCGAGGGCGAACCAGAACGTGTCGTCGTCCATGCGAGTGAGCACCGGGTCGTTCACGATCCCGCCGTCCGCATCGCAGATCAGCACGTACTTCCCCTGTCCGACCGCACACTTCGAAAGATCCCGGGGCGTCAACAGCTGCGCGAACCTGAACCCGTCGGGTCCGCTGATCTCCAAGCACCGTTCGACGGCGACGTCCCAGAGCGTCACGTCGGAGAGCAGCGCGTCGAACTCGGCCTCGAACGAGTCGAAGCGGATCGGGAAGTACATGTGGTTGTAGACGGTGAAGCCTTTCGGGCCGTACCGCTGCGTGGCTTCGTAGTAAGGGGTGCGGCGGTTCCGGGCGCCTCGCTGTACCTGGCTCATGTCGAACGCCATCCGGATGGACCTCCTCGCGTCGTGCCGGGCGGCGGGCATGCAGGATCCGCCGGCTCCTCACGGTGTCGGACGTATCGTGCGCGGAGCCCCACGAGGCTGACAAGGACCGGCCCTGACTTGAGGTCAGACGCGGTCGGCGTGAGGCGCGGCTACGCGGGGTTCTCGGCCCCGAAGACGCGCTCCCCCTCCACCAGGGTGAGCTGCACCGTGGCGGCGTGGAGCTCGTCGACCGGATGGGCGAACAGGTCGCGGTCCAGCACGACCAGGTCGGCGAGCTTGCCCACCTCGATCGAACCGGTGACGTCGTCCAGATGGTTCACGTAGGCCGAGCCCATCGTGAACGCCGCGATCGCCGTGGGCAGGTCGATCCGCTCGTCCGGGTAGAACGGCTCGAGCATCTCTCCGACCGGCTCGCCGTACTCGTAACCCGGAAAGCCCGCACGATTCACGGCGACGTGCATCTCCCACAGCGGGTTCGGGCTGCTCACCGACCAGTCGCTCCCCATGGCCAGGACCGCCCCTGCGCGCACGAGGCTGGCGAACGGATACTGCCATGCGGACCGTTCGGGGCCGAGGAACGGGACCGTGAGATGGATCATCTGCCCCTCGTTCATCGCCCACAGCGGCTGGGCGTTCGCCACGACGTTCAGCTCGCGGAACCGGGGGACGTCGTCGGGATGCACCACTTGGATGTGCGCCAGATGGTGCCGCAGGTCGTTCGGTCCGTTCGTCCCTCGAGCGGCCTCGATCGCGTCGAGGGCCTCACGGACCGCGCGTTCGGCGAGCGCATGGAAGTGGACCTGGAAGCCCTCGGCGTCCAGGCGGGTCACGTAGCGCTTCAGCGCCTCGGGGTCGACGAACGAGATGCCCCGGTTCGCCGTCGGTCTGCCATCCGGGTCCAGGTATGGATCGAGGACGGCCGCGGAGAAGTTCTCGACGACTCCGTCCTGCATGATCTTGACCGAGGTGGCCCGGAACCGGCCCACGTTGCCGCGAGCCCGGCGATCGACGAGCTCGTCGATCTGCTCCTCGCCGCGATGCCGGTCCCACCACAACGCGCCCACGACCCGAGCGGTGAGCTCGTCGCGACCGGCGCAGGCCAGGTACGCGTCATAGGTGTCGTACGACCCGCCGACGATGGCGTCCTGCCAGGCGGTGATGCCCAGGGAGTGCAGGTACGCCTGCGACACGCGCAGTCCTTCCTCCCAGTCCTCCTGGGTGGTGGGAGGGATCAACTTCTCCACCAGCGTCATCGCTCCCTCGTGCAGCGTGCCCGATGGCGCGCCCCGCCGGTCGCGCTCGATCCGCCCGTCGACCGGGTCGGGCGTCTCGGCCGTGACCCCGGCGAGCTCGAGCGCCTTCGAGTTCACCCACGCGCTGTGTCCGTCGCGGTTGGGCAGGAACGCCGGTCGATCCGGTACGAGCCGGTCGAGGACGTCCGCGGTGGGAGTCCCACCCGGGAAGATGTCCATCGACCAGCCCCCGCCGAGGATCCAGTCGGCCTCGGGATGCGTCTTCGCGTACACGGCGACGACCCGCTCGTAGTCGGCGAGGGAGTACGCGTCCGACAGGTGGCACCGGAGCATCTCCAGTCCTCCGGCCGGGGGGTGAGCGTGGGCGTCCTGGAAACCGGGCAGCAGCATCCGGCCGCGAAGATCCACGACTTCGGTCCGTGACCCGATCAGCTCTCGTACGGTGTCGTCGGTTCCCACCGCAACGATGCGCCCACCTCGAACCGCAACGGCCCGGGCCCACCGGCGCGCCGCGTCCACCGTGTACACCGCGCCGTTCACGAACACCAGATCTGCGGGCGTGCCTTCGGTCGGGTCCACGGGTGCTCCCTCCGGCTCGGTTGCGGGCGGTCCAGCCGAGCATACCCGAGCCGCCCGATGGTCAGGCCAAGGCCACCAGGTCCAGGAGCTCGTCGTCCCAGACGTCGAGGGTTCCGTCCGGCATCGTCAACACACGTTGCGGGGCAAGGGCTCGTACGAACTCGACATCGTGGCTGACGAGCACCATGGTTCCGGGCCACCCCGCGAGGGCGGTGGCGACGGCCGTCCGTGACGGCGGGTCGAGGTTGTTCGTCGGCTCGTCGAGGAGCACGAGGTTCCGCCGGCCGGCCACGAGCTGCGCGAGCGCGAGCTTGGTCTTCTCTCCGCCCGAGAGCGTGCCGGCGTCCTGGAAGGCCACTGCTCCCGTCAGGCCGAACATCCCGAGCAGGGCACGGAGGTCTTGGTCGGGTCCGGGCGACGCCTCGCGCACATGGGAGAGGACGTCCACGCCGTCGCGGAGCCCCTCGTGCTCCTGGGCGTAGTAGCCGAGCGACACCCCAGCTCCCAGACGCACCCCGCCGGCGTCCGTCTCCGACACCCCGGCCAGGATCCGAAGGAGGGACGTCTTGCCGGCGCCGTTCAGTCCCATGATGAGCAGACGCTCCCCCCGCGACAGGACGAACCCGACGTCGCGGAACACGGCCGGGCCCCCGTACGACTTCGCGAGGTCGCGCGCCTCCAGCACGACCCGGCCGCAGTGCGGCGGATCCGGGAACCGGTACCGAACCCTCCGCTCGCGCTTCGGCGCGTCGACCGCGTGGGCCTTCAGCCGTTCGACCCGCGTGTCGAGGGTCTTCGCCTTGCGGGCCCGTTTCTCGGTCTGGCCGCGCATCGAGTCGGCGAGCGACTTCAGGCGTTGGATCTCGGCCTGCTGCCGCCCGGCGAGCGCGGCCAGGCGTTCCTCGTCCCGGCGTCGCGCCTCACGGTACTCGGAGTACGTCCCGCGGTAGGAGAACACCCCGTTCCGGTCCAGGTGCAGGATGCGCGTGATCGACGAGTCCAGGAGCGCGAGGTCGTGGCTCACGACCATCAACCCCCCCTTGAACGATCCGAGGAAGCGCATCAGCCACACCTTCGCGTCGCTGTCGAGGTGGTTCGTTGGCTCGTCGAGCAGCAGCAGCTCGGACCCGCCGAACAGGATCCGCGCGAGCTCCAGACGCCGCCGCTCGCCACCCGACAGGGCCCGCACCGGCAGTTCGAGGCGATCCTGGGCCAGCCCCAGGCCGGCGGCGATGCGACGCGCCTCCGCCTCACCCGAGTACCCTCCGGCCGCCCGATACCGCTCCTCCAGCCGCGCGAACCGGGCCACGTTCTGTGCCGTGGGCCGTTCCTCGAGCGAGAGCCGGACCTTCTCCAGTCGCGTCGACATCGCCTCCAGGTCCCTCGCCTGCAGGACGTGAGAAAGGGAGGTGCGTTCGTCGTCGTCACGGTGCTGGCGTGGATCCTGCCGCAGGTAGCCGAGGGCTCCCCGGTGGGTGACGGTGCCGCGAACCGGCGGCGCCTCCCCGGCCAGCACGGCCAGCAGCGAGGTCTTGCCCGCCCCGTTGCGACCAACGACGCCGACCTTGTCCCCGGCGCGGAGGCCGAGCGAGAGACCCTCGAGGATGGTGCGCCCGGCCACTTCGACCGCCAGATCGCGGACCTGCAGCACACTCATCGTTCGGCTCCGAGGGAGCGGGATGCGGGTTCGGGATCGGTGGGCATGAGACGGGGACCTCCGGTGGGCTTACGCGACAAGGGGACGCATGAAGCGCCCCGCGTTGGCGGACGAGGTCTGCCTATCTCACGACACCGGGAAGTCTAGCAGCGGGCCACCCAGAGCAGCGCCTTCACCGCGAGTCCGATCCCGAGCAACGCCGCGATGAAGCAAACGGGCTTCCCCCATCGGGTTGCGCCGGCTGGTTGAAGCACGGCGGATGCGGTGCCAGGATGCATCCGTGCCGGCGCTCGACCCGAACCTGGAGGCGGTATCCGCGTGAACTACTGGCGAAGCCGACGTGGACTCCTGCGATCCGAGGACTCCGGGCCGTCCGCCCGCCTCCAGGTCTTCCAGGACGGAGCGTGGATCCCGACGCCGTGGACCCTGAGCGACGTCTCGGACGAGACGTTGGAGCCCGCCTCACCCCCGGAGGGTGAGACGCCGACCTCCCCTGCGGGTGGACTCGTCGGGGGAAGCCCGGGCGGTCCCCGGTACTGGAAGGTCGGCGCCGACGTCATGCGCACCCTGAGCGAGGGCGCCTTCGCCGCCGTGGACCGGTGGGACGGCAGCGGCTGGGTGCGAACGGCCTCGATCGCCAGCGATCTGCTGGATCAGGACGCCGAGACGATCTCTCCGGCGGCCGCGGCCGACCTGGGTGCACGACCGGATCTGTGAACGTCGTCGTCATCGGTGGCGGGCAGGCCGGACTCGCCACGAGCTACGAGCTCACCCGAGCAGGTATCGAGCACGTCGTCCTGGAGCGAGAACGGATCGGTCAGTCGTGGCGCAACCGATGGGACAGCTTCTGTCTGGTGACGCCGAACTGGACGGTGATGCTTCCCGGCGGGGCGTACAAGGGTGACGATCCCGACGGCTACCTTGCCCGCGATCGGATCGTGACCTACCTGGAAGACTACGCGGCAAGGTTCCGCGCCCCCGTGCGCCAAGGGATCGACGTCACGTCCTTGGAGACGGCGACGGACGGGAGCTTCCTCCTTCGGACGTCCGCGGGCGACATGCGGGGAGCGTCGGTCGTGGTCGCAACGGGCGCGTACCAGCGCCCCTACCGCCCCGCCGGTGCCTCGACGCTGCCCGCGGATCTCCCCCAGCTGGACGCCGAGGGCTACCGGAACCCGGCCGCGCTCCCCGCAGGACGGGTGCTGGTGATCGGGAGCGGGCAGACCGGTTGCCAGCTCGCCGAGGAGCTGCATGAGGCGGGTCGCGAGGTCTTCCTCTCGTGCGGCCGCGCGCCGTGGGTCCCGCGCCGTGTCGGCGACCGCGACATCGTCTGGTGGTTGATCGAGTCAGGGTTCTTCGATCAGCCGCCCGGCGCGCTTCCTGTCGCCGCGGCCCGCCTCGCCGCCAACCCGCTGGCAACCGGACACAGGGGAGGCTACGACCTGCACCTCCGGACCCTCCAGAAGACAGGCGTGACCCTCCTCGGGCACTTCCTCGGCGCCGACGGTCGCCGCGCCCGGTTCGCCCCCGACCTCGACGAGAGCGTCGCGTGGGGAGACGACCGCTACCGGGAGCTGATGGACCTGATCCGCAAGCTGGTGGACGAACGGGGTCTGCCGATGCCGGACATCCCCGAGCCCGAGCCGTTCGACGGGCGCGCCCCGGAGGAACTCGACCTCTCGGGCTTCGGCGCCGTCGTGTTCACCGGCGGGTTCCGCCCCGACTACGGCAGCTGGGTGCACGTGCCGGGCGCGTTCGACGAGCTCGGCTTCCCCAATCACCTCGACGGTGCGAGCACGGTGGCCCCGGGCCTGTACTTCGTCGGTGTTCACTTCCTCCGGACGCGGAAGTCCTCGCTGCTCTGCGGCGTGGGGGAGGATGCCGCGATCGTCGCGAGCCAGATCGCCTCGCGGGCTGACCGCCCGAACCGGTCCCGTGGGTGACGGAGGATCGAGTGTCGGTGGGCCGAAGTCTCCGGACTGCCACCCGGAGTGGAGGGTCAAGCCGTGGCCGCGAAGTCGAATGAGGGCCTCTGCCCTGTGGGCATCAGCGTGAGCTCATGGAGAGCGGAGGAGGGACCATCTTCGCGAACTTCTTGCTGTTTGTTTCCTCTGGTTGATCAGGAGCCCCGCGCGGTCACTCGAGCGATGCCGCGAGTGATCACTGGGGCGCCGGGCCGAGAGGTCGTCTGCTCCGGCAAGCGAGGTTGCAGCGCGTCACCTGCCTGGCACACACATCTCGGCATCGAGCGCGTGTTCCACCTGACCCGCTGACCGTCCTCGGTCCCGCGTTTGACCGGCCGCCCCGCGAACCAGGCGGGCCGCGTCGTCTCTTGGATGGACCGCTACGAGGTAGGAGCGGCCGTCCCCTCAAGGAAGGACTCCGTCTCGCGGAGGGCAGGCACGTAGCCCATCGAGGCGAACAGGTCGCGCGCCGCGCGGAGCGGCTCCTCGGCATACGGGCCGCCGAGCGCGCGGACGCACCGACCCTCGCCGAGGAGAGAGTAGGCGCGCTCCGGAACGTTTCCGAACTCATGCCACCCGGCGGCCGCTTGAGAGTAGAGTCTCGCCGCCTCCTCGTGTTCGCCAGCATTCTCGGCGAGCTCGGCGCGGGCGGAGCTGAGGGCGTGCTGGTGCAGCGGATAGCGGGGCTCCACCCCTGCGCAGAGTCGCTCGGCAACTGCCCGGTCGCCCGCGACGAGCGCGGTTCGCACCATCCCGGCAAGCTGCCTCGGGTAGTAAATCGTCTCGCGGGTGCCCACGGCCTCATCGAGCTCGTTGAGCAGTCCGGAGGCCCGAGCGGGTCTCTCCGCGACGAGTGCTGAGGCAGCCGGCGCAAGACCGAGGATGACCATTTCAGCGGCGCCGCTCTTGCGTGCCGCCTCCGTTAGCCAGTCGACTGCGGCGAGCGCCGTTTCGTGCTCGCCGCGGGCCAGGCGGCATGCCAGCTCGACCGCGCGCACTTCGATCAGGGGCGTCGTGACGCCTCCAGCTTCGAGCGTCACGCCAAGCTCACGGGCGCGCTCGAGCGCCTCCTCCGTTCGACCGAGCTCCGCGACCAGGCCTGGGCAGTTCGTCTCGAGATGCGCCGCCACATAGAGGAGGCCGCGCTGCTTGCAGAAGGAGATGCTCTGTTCGAAATCTGCGAGCGAGCGAGCGGGGCCCTGGAGAGGATAGCGGGCGATGGCGAGGTTGTTCTGTAGGGACGCTGCGTACTGGCCCGCCCCCTCCTCGAGAAGCACGGCGAGGGCCCGTTTCTACCTCGGCGACGCCGTCGGGATCGCCGAGGTAGAAACGGGCGAACCCGCGGTAGCCCCGAGCACGCGCCGGCTCGGGCAAGCCGAGCATCTTCGCGACCGCTACGGCACGCTCGGCGGCCGCGATCGCCTCCGTATACGAGCCCGCGATGGTGTGCGCGTTCGCGAGGTTCGCGTAGGCAGCGACGAGCGCAGGTCCGGGAGCCTCGCTCTCGAGCAGTTCCACGGCCTCGGCCGCGAGCGCGACATGGCGAGCTTCGCCGAGGCGCACGGCGATATTCGCCCGAAGCTGCAGCGCCCGCGCGGCGCCCTCCGTCTCACCCCGAACGCGGAGCGTCGCGAGCACCTCGTCGAGAGCGTCCGCGGCTTCGCGCGGACGGCCGGCCTGGTACGTGGCGTCCGCCCAGCGGACCAGGAGCTCGGGCCGCTCGGGGTCGTCGGGCGGCGTGAGCCCAAGCGCGCGGGCGAGTCGCGCCTCTGCCTGTGCGGTGTCGAGGCCGAGCGCCCGCTCGCCTGCAAGCGCCAGGAAACGCCGCGCACGCGGGACGAGGTCGTTCGCTTGTACCGTGTCGCCCGCCACCTCGGCGAGCTCGAGCGCCTGCAGGTAGTGGTGGGCGAGCACCTCCGCAAGATCCTCGACCCGCTCGCCGCCCTTCAGCTCGATCCAGGCCGCCGTCGACCGGTGGCGGCGGACCCGTTCTGCCCGCGGGATCTGGGAGTACGCGACGTCGCGTACCAGCAGGTGCCAGAAGGAGTACTCCAGCTCATCCTCCATCGAGCTTGTTCGCACCGGGCGGACGAGCTCCTTCCGGACGAGCTCGTGCAGCGCCGCCTCGATCTCGTCGAGGTCGCGGCCTCCGATCTCGCGCAGCGCACCGGCCCAGAACACCTTGCCCACGACGGCCGCGTCCTGCAGGAGCGCCTTGCGGTCCGGCGAGAGCGTGTCGAGTCGGGCCGCGATGAGTGCATGAACGCTCTCGGGGAGCGTCGGTTCCTGTGATTCCTCCGCATGTTCCAGCCGGCGGTCGGCGACCAGGCGGACGAACTCCTCCGCATAGAGCGGATTGCCCTCGGCGCGTTCGACGATCGCTCGCTCCAGCTCGGGCTCCAGGACGGCGGTTCGTGTGAGGTGCGAGACGAGCTCACCCGTCTCCTCGTCCGACAGCGGCGAGAGGTCGATCGTCTGAGCGTTGCGCTGACCGGCCCCCCATCCGGGGCGGCGCTCGTAGAGCTCGGGGCGCGCGGCGCACAGGATCAGCAGCGGAACTCCTTGCGACCATTCGGCCAGGTACTCGAGGAACGCGAGCAGCGCCTGGTCGGCCCAGTGCAGGTCCTCGAAGACGAGTACCGTCGGGTTCGTGGTCGCGAGTTCCTCCAGGAAGCGCCGCCATGCCGTGAACAGCTCCTCCCGCTCCGCCGGCGACGGAGCCTCGATGCCGACGAGTGGCGCGAGGCGTTCGATCAGCCACGGTCGATCCCGCTCGTCGGGAGCGACGGTCCTCTCGAGCTTGGTCGCCGCGACCTGCGCCGAGTCGGACTCGAGGATGCCCGCCTCCGCTTTGACGATCTCACCGAGAGCCCAGCACGCGATGCCCTCGCCGTACGGGAGGCACCGACCTTGCCGCCACCTGGTGAGATCCGGCTTCGCGTCCACGTAGGAGAGGAGCTCGCCGATCAGGCGGCTCTTGCCGACGCCCGGCTCGCCGACCACCGTCACGAGCTGCACCGAGCGCTGTTGGGCCGCCCGCTCGAACGTGCCGATCAGCATCGCCCTCTCGAGCTCGCGACCGACGAACGGGGTCTCGTAGCTGCGGATGATGTCGGCGCCGAAGCGCGCGCGGGACGCGGTGGCTCGCCAGAGCACGAGCGGCTCCGCCTTGCCTTTCACCGAGATCGGGGCGAGCGGCTCGTAGTCGAAGAACCGGCTCGTGGCCCGGTACGTCGGCTCGGGGACCGCGATCCCGTCCACCGGCGCCACGCCCTGGATGCGGGCGGCCGTGTTGACGACGTCGCCGGTCACGATGCCCTCTCCCTCCTCCGGCCTGGCCCCGAGTGCCACGACGGCCTCACCCATGTTGATTCCGATCCGGACCTGGAGACCGAGACCGGGGTCCGCCTCGTTGAGCTCGGCGATCGACTGCAGAATCCGGAGTCCCACCCGGACGGCCCGC
>DASWAT010000122.1:0-5339 GCA_036390995.1 Actinomycetota bacterium
ACGCTCGTCATCGTCGGAGGGGATGGGGGCGGGCGGTGGACCGGAGGCTTCTTCCGCCAGATCCTTCGAGCGCCCGTGCTGTCCGTGTTCACCGGTCAGAAGCTGCGCCCCTTGACGTCGAAGGAGCGCTCGGAAGACCTCAACGCCCTGGCCGAGCTGATCGAGGCCGGCGCGGTAACGCCTGTTGTCGACAGCACGTATGCGCTCGTGGACGCTCCCGAAGCGGTCCGGGAGCTCGAACGCGGCCACGCGCGGGGCAAGGTGGTGGTCACGGTGCAGACATGAACACTCGGACGGGTCTTCAACCCCAGGGAGATCCGCCGGGGCGTCCGACCCGTGTTGATCCACGTTGGGAGATCCGTCGGGCAAGACCTACAAGACTCCGGACGGTGCCCCCCCAAGCCGGCGCGGTCTCGCTCCGTTCAAGTTCTAGGGCCTTGGTCTGGTCGACGTGATCCTCTTCTCGGCCGGTTGGCATCGTCGTCTCGTCGACGGAGACCGGGTAGCGGTTCTATCGCGCGGAGGACCGCGCCGGTAGACTCCGGCACGGACTCGGGGGGGCCGTGATCGGGAGACGCTCGATCGTCGCATCCGTTGCATCCGCGACGCTCTCACTCGTGTCGTGCGGTTCTCCTTCGAGCACACACTTCGTACCCGCGCTCGGAGACTCCGCCGTCACCGTCGCGTCGTTCAACTTCCCCGAGAGCGAGCTCCTCGCGAGGCTGTACGCCGGCGCGATCCGGGCGGCGGGCGTTCGGGTGCACCTGATCGCGTCGGCGGGCCCGCGAGAGATCCTCGAGCCCGCCCTGCATCGAGGTCTGGTCGAGCTCATCCCCGAATACGCCGGCACGGCGGTGCAGTTCCTGTCAGCGGGGGACGTCCCCGCGGCCTCCGATGCAGCCCTCACCCATCGAGATCTCGTTCGCGAGCTTCGGGGCACCTCGGTCGTGGCGCTGGGGCCGGCCCGAGCACAGGATGCGAACACCCTCGTGGTCACGTCGGCTACCGCTCGCCGCTACGACCTGCACACCGTGAGCGACCTCGCCCGCGTGGCCTCCGGCTTCGTGTTCGGAGGCCCGCCCGAATGTCCGTCCAGGCCGCTGTGCCTGCCCGGGTACGCGCAGACCTACGGGCTTCATTTCGGGACGTTCGTGTCGCTCGACGTCGGTGGGCCGCTGACCGTGCAGGCCCTCGTCTCCGGCGAGATCGACGTGGGTCTGCTGTTCACGAGCGACCCGGCCATCGGCGAACGCGGCCTCGTCGGGCTCCACGACGACCGCGGACTGCAGCCGGCGGAGAACGTCACGCCGCTGATCAGGGCCGAGACCCTCGAGCGGTTCGGCACGCCGCTTCGGGAGGCGATCGACGCCGTCTCGGCTCGACTTACGACGAGCCTCCTCGTGGCGCTGAACGGCAGGCTGCTCGCGGGCGTATCGCCGTCGCAGGTGGCCGCCGAGTGGCTCGCGCAGGAGGGCCTGACGTGAACGAGGAGACCCGGCCGTCTGACGAGCGCCTCGGGAGCCGGTCTCGGGCGGTCGCGGTCCGACGGACCCGCAGGCGACGCCGGCCCAGCGGCGAGCCGCCCCCGCTGCCTCGCAAGCTGGGCCTGAGCGGGCACATCTGGCTGGTGCTCCTCGTGGTACTCACGCTCGTCGGAGCGGCGGCGCTCAGGTTCGAACCGTTGCTCGAGCTCACCAACCGGATCGACGCATTGATCCTGCGAGCGATCGCCGAGGTCCGGACCTCGTGGCTCACGACCGTGATGCGCGGGATCAAGGTGTTCGGATCCGGGTGGGTCGTGGTCGCGGCCTCCTGGGGGATGGTGGTCGCGCTGATGCTCCTTCGCCGGGGCCGGCACCTCCTCGTGTTCATGCTGAGCCTGGCCGCGATCGAGTTCACCGTCGCCGCGATCATCAAGTTGGGGACGCGCCCCCGACCCTACGACGTGGAGATCCTCTCGGGCTGGGGGGGATCGTCGTTCCTGTCGCCGCCGGTGATGATGCTCGCGGTGGTCGTGATCGGGATCTGCTACACCCTCGTCCCCGCGGGCCGGGCCAGGAGCGCCGCGAAGTGGGTGGGTGGCGCCGTGATCGTCCTGGTGGCGTTCTCGCGGATGTACCTGGCCGTGGACCACCCATCCGATGTCGCCATGGGCATCGCATTCGCCGTGGGTGTCCCGGTCCTGGCGTACCGACTGTTCGCGCCGAACGAGGCGTTCCCGGTGCGGTACCGGCGGGGCAAGGCCGCGCACCTCGACGTGACCGGTCCCCGGGGAGAGGCCATCCGCCGGGCGATCCAGGACCAGCTGGGACTGACCGTGGTGGACGTCAGGCCCGTGGGCCTGGCGGGCTCGGGTGGCTCGACGCCGCTCCGGCTGACGGTGGCGGGCGACCCCGATCGGTACCTGTTCGCCAAGCTCTACGCGAAGAGCCACGTGCAGGCAGACCGCTGGTACAAGCTCCTCCGGACGGTCCTGTACGGGCGGCTCGAGGACGAAACGCCGTTCCAGAGCGTGCGGCGGTTCGTGCAGTACGAGGACTACACGCTCCGGCTCATGCACATCGACGGTCTTCCGGTCCCCGAGCCGTTCGGGGTCGTCGAGATCACGCCCGAGGCCGAGTACCTCATCGTCATGGAGTTCTTCGACGGTGCCGTGGAGCTCGGCGACGCGGTCGTCGACGATGGGATCATCGGCCAGGGCCTTGGGCTCATCGCGAGGATGTGGGAGGCGGGGCTCGCCCACCGCGACATCAAGCCCGCGAACCTCATGGTCCGCGACGGAGAGCTGCTGCTGATCGACGTCTTCTTCGTCCAGGTCCGACCGTCACCGTGGCGGCAGGCGGTCGACCTCGCGAACATGATGCTCGTGCTCGCCGTCCGCTCCGACGCGGAGCGCGTGTATCGCCGGGCTCTCGAGCACTTCACGCCGGACGACATCGCGGAGGCGTTCGCGGCGGCGCGAGGCCTGGCGAGCCCGACGCAGCTCCGTGCCGCCCTGAAGCGGGACGGACGTGATCTGGTCACCCGGTTCCGACGGCTGGCTCCGGAGCGACGACCGATCGCGATCCAGCGCTGGAGCATCCGACGCGTGGCCCTCACGGTCGGCCTGCTCACCGCGTTCGTCGTGGCGGTGTTCGCGGGCGCCGGACAGCTGGTGCCGGTGCAGGACCTTCCGGTGTTCACCCCTCCCGAGTGCGGGAGGAGCACGGCGTTGATCCTCGCCGCGCAGGCGGTGCCGTCGGCCACCAAGGTCCCGTGCATCGCTGCCTTGCCGTCCGGCTGGAGCTTCGGCGACGCCCAGATCCATTCGGGCGAGGCGAAGCTGTGGCTGAACTCCGATCGCGCGGGGGTCCGCGCGGTCGAGGTCCGACTGGTCGAGACGTGTCCGGCGGCAGGAGGGATGCAGGTTCCGAGCGATGAAGTGGGAACGCGTCGGTTCGAAAGGCCGAACAGCCTCACCCCCGAGCTCTCGGGCGACCGCTTCTACCTGTTCGAGGGTGGATGCGTCCGCTACCGCTACGAGTTCGCCCCCGGGACGCCTTCCACGCTGCTGTTCGACATCGACGAGGCGCTCGCTTTCGAGCCTCGCGCCAACCTCGTCGCGTCCATCGACGAGCACGAGGACCAGGTGTTGTGCGGAGCCGGGGCTCCTTGTGCGAGCTGAACCGAGCGGAACCGAACAGCCTTCGCTCGGGATGCCGAGGCGCGACGTGGTCACGCCCGTCATCCTCGTGACGATCGCCGGCCTCGCGCTGTTGGTCGCGTGCGGCGTCGGCGTTTCGAGCGGCCAGGTCGGTCCGATCGAGCTCGCGGTCTTCCACGCCTTCAACCGGTTGCCGGACGCGCTCTCGCCCGTCATGCAGGCCGCTCAGCTGCTTGGGGTACTCGTAGTGGGTCCGATCGTTGCGACCGTAGGGTCGCTGACCCGAAGGTGGCGGTTGACCGTGGCAGCGCTCGTGGTCACGGGAGCGAAGCTCGTGGGCGAGCGGATCGTGTGGCACATCGTTCAGCGATCGCGACCCGGCACGACGATCGCCGATGCGATCGTCCGTGGCGGCACGCCCACCCACGGCCTCGCCTTCGTCTCCGGGCACGTCGCGCTCGTATCGGGCCTCGCCTGCGTCATCACTCCATACTTGCGGGGCTGGTGGCGCCTGGTCCCCTGGTTCGTCGTTCTGCTCGTCGCGTTCGCGCGCATGTACCTCGGCGCGCACGCTCCGCTCGACGTCCTCGGAGGCCTGGGGCTCGGTCTTGTGATCGGCGGTCTCACCAGTCTCCTCATCGGTATCCGCCCACGGAAGTCGAGCGACCCCGACCGTGGTTCCAGGTGAAGGAGCGGAGAAGGGCCCGTTGCCCTTCGCGGGAAGCCGCCTCTATGCTCCAGTCTTTGGACGAGGGAGGAGGCGCAAGATGTTCGCACGAGTGACTTCGATCGCAGGTGCTCCCGACCTTGCGGAGGAAGGGATCCGCAACTTCCAGGAGCAGGTACTCCCGGCGGCACGACAACTGGCGGGCTTCAAGGGCGCTTACCTCCTCATGGATCGGGCAACCGGTGATGCGCTCGCCGTAACGATCTGGGAGAGCGACGAAGCTATGCAAGCGAGCGAGGAGGCAGCTTCTGGACTGCGAGCCGGGGCCGCCCGGGAAGTCGGGGCCACGGCGTCGCCGACCGTCAGCCGGTATGAGGTCGTCGTTTCTGAGCCGCCCCAGTAGCCCCCTCTCGAGGAGAACCGGCGTGGGATGCGAGGCTCGCCACTCGCCGCTGAGCCAGCAGCGAGCAGCCGTAACTTGAGGAAGCCGATGCCCCAGGGCCTCGTGGCTCGCGCGTCGATTGCCAGCCGTCCAGAACTCGCGCTCCAGCCGTCCATCGGCTCGGTCGATGCACCCATGGGATAGAGCCGGCGGAGGAGAGATCCACCATCCACCGCGACGTCCCACATACCCCGGCGAAGGCCACGACGGCAGACCATCCGGAGTGATCCAGCGGAAATCGCTTCTGGGCTTGCACATCGAGGCCGTCCCTGTCGGACTAGTCGAAGGTCGCCGGACTGGGCGATCAGTCGCCGAGAAAGGACGTTGATGTTGAGAGTCACTCGAGTGACACCCGGCGTCAGGTGCGTACGAGGGTGAGCAGCATCGTCGTGGGCTCGACGGCCTCGATGGCGTGCGGGGTACCCGCGGTCATCTGGAGCCAGAAGCCCGGGCCGGCGTCGAGCTCCTCGCCGTCGACGAGGAAGCGGAGCCGTCCCGCGAGCACCTGCACGATTGCCGTTCGCGACGCTGTATGCTCGGTGAGTCCCTCCCCGGCGTCGAACCCGAAGACGCTCACGTCGAGGGAG
>DASWAT010000123.1:0-11260 GCA_036390995.1 Actinomycetota bacterium
CTCGATCAGCGTGTCGAGCACGGTCCCCACGTCCGCGTTCGTGCTCGGGTCGAACTCCAGGATCGGGACCCGACGCCGGGTGACGACCTCTCCCTCGCCGGCCGAGAGCCGGAGCACCACGCCCTTGGCCACCGCCTGCTGCTCCACGGTGAGTTCCGCGTACGCCTGCTCGGCGAGCCGGGCGACCGCCCCGCGACCGCCGCCGGTCTCCGAGTAGCTCTCCAGGCGGATCGCACGCCCATGCCGTCGCTGCCACAGCTCGAGCAGCGCCGTGGACAGGAGCGGGAGCCCGCCGGGCTCGTCGACGACCTCGCCGACGAGGGCGTCGACGAGCGGCCGGTCGATCCGCAGACCCGCCAGGCGCGCCGGCAGCTCGATCGCTCGCCGGTACTCCTCCTCCGTCATCGGCCCGACCAGGACGTGGTTGTCCGCGACGAGCTCGGCAAGCGCGGGATGGGCCGAGCACCGCCCGTAGAAATCGGCCCGGATCGCCAGCAGGACCGTGACGCCGGATGCCCGCACGGCGGACGTGAGCGAGTCGAGGAATCGCTGGCGCTCGACGTCGTCGTCACAGATCGTGAAGAGCTCCTCGGCCTGGTCGACCACGACGAGGAGATGTCCCCGTTCCTCGTCGACGAGCGATCGTGCCGCCTCGAGCGACGTCTGCGATGAGTCCAACGAGCTGCGGAGCCGCTCCGGCAGCGCCGCGAACACCACCCGATCGAGCTCGCGCTCCGGATGCTCCCCCGGCCTGAGCATCGCGCGGATCCAGCCCTCGCTCCCCGGTAGCGCCCCTGCCGCAAGCGTCGGCAGAAGCCCGGCCCGTACCGCCGAGGACTTGCCGCTGCCGGACGGGCCGACGACGGCCAGGAACGACGAGCCCGCGAGCCGGGCGACCATCTCCGCGACCAGCCGCTCGCGGCCGAAGAAGTATCGGGCGTCGGGGACATCGAAGCTCGCGAGACCCTTGAAGGGCGGCTCGTCCGCGACCGGCCGCTCCTCGGGGCCGGTCAGCAGCTCCCCTCGCTCACGGACCCGCTGAAGGTCGATGACGGTGCCGACGACGTCGGCCTCCGCCGTCCGCAGGCCCACGCGTTCGCGTGCGGCAAGATCGGCCGCGCCCCCCAAGCGCCTGGCGGCTTCGCCCTCGGCCCATCTGACCGCCATGCGGTGCACGTCCAGTGGGGCGCCCCCGGTGGCCTGGAGGATCGCGTCGACCGGGACCTCGGAGGAGGGCTCTTCGAGGTAGAGCGCCGCAACAGCCCGCACGCCGTCGCGGTCGAAGGGTCCGAGCCGGCGGATCCGGTCCTCGCCGCCCCCCGCCAGCCGCTCGAGCGCGGCGCGGGTCCTGGGAGCGGCCCCATCCCGCAGGATGCCGACCACCAGCAGACGTCGCTCGTCGAGCCGGTCAACCAGCTCGGCGATCGGCGCGAGCTCCGCGTCCCCGGCGGCTTCGAGATCGTCGAGGACCAGCAGCGTCGGACCGGACGAGCCGGCGGCCGCCGCGATCGCCACCTCGACGTCTGCCGACGATCGTCTCGAGGACGCGTACGCCACCGACCCGCCCTCGCGGGTCGCCAGCTGCGCCGCCTCGGCGGCGAGGAGCGTCTTCCCCGCGCCCTCCGATCCCGTGACGACGACGATCCGACCCGGTCCTCGGCGAGCCTGACGCCACGCCCAGCGGATCCAGCGGGCGTCGCGGTCACGGCCCACCAACCTGGCGAGCGGATCGAGCTCGGGCGGGACGTCCAGGAACACCTGCGGCTTCTCCGCCCGCGCGCGCCGTTGCTCCACCGGGATCCCGATCGGCCCGGAGAACGCATCGTCGTGGGTCGCCTGCCACACAGGGACGGGCACGTCCAAGCCCTTGAGGTCGAGCGGCACACGCTCCTCGAGCCGGACCCCTTCCACCGTGCTGGCGAGGTGCACCACGCCCTGCGAGACGAGCACGTCTCCGGGACCCGCGCTCGCGCACAGCCGGGCGGCCAGGTTGAGCGCCGCGCCACGGAACCCGCCCTCCACGGGAACGGCTTCGCCCGCGTCGAGGCCGATGCCGACCGCGAGCGGGAGCGACGGGTCGAGGCTCGACTCGTCCTGGAAGACGACCTGCAGCTCCACCGCCGCCCGCAACGCCTGTCGCGCCGACCGGAAGACCGCGAGCGCCTCGTCGCCGCGCAGCTCGATCACCTCGCCGTCGCGCGATTCGACGCCTTCTCGGGCGACCTCGGCGAACGCCGCCGCCAGTCGGGCCGCCGCCTCGTCGCCTCGCTCCCGCGTGAAGCTCGTGTACCCGCGCACGTCGGCGATCAGGAAGGTGCGGACCTGCGTCTCGGCCGCGATCCGTGCGGCCGGCGCCGCTCCGACCGCGTCCACGAGCGCCGCTGCGAAGGCGCCGGGGGAGCGGTGGCGGCGGTCTGGGTCGATGGAGAGCCCCTGTCGGATCACCGGCTCGATCCGGCCCGCGGTGCCGCGAGGGATGTTCTCCCATGTCGGCAGGTCGCCACGTGGGGGCGCGCCCGTGAGCAGTGCGAACGCCGTCGCGGCGAGGCCGTACACGTCTGCCGCGGCGGTCGCGGTTCCGGCGGCGAGCTCCGGCGCCGCATAGCCGCGAGTGCCGCCGTAGCGACCCGGCCGATCGGTTCCGCCCGGCACGGAGAGGCCGAAGTCCACGAGCACGACGTGCCCATCGGGAACCAGGATCAGGTTCTCGGGCTTCACGTCCTGGTGGACGACCGGCGGCTCGTGCCCATGGAGGTGGTCGAGCGCGGCGGCCGTCTGGCTCACGTACTCGGCGATCTCGGGAGGTGGGAGCCCGGGAGCGCCGCGGTCGGCGAGGACGCGCGAAAGGCTCACGCCCTCGACCCAGTCCATCACGATGTAGTAGCGGTCGCCGTCGAAGAAGTCCTCGCGGACGATCGGGAGGCCGGGATGCGGCTGCAGGCTGAGCAGCATCCGCGCCTCCCGGAGGAGGCCGCGGCGTTCGAACTCGGAGCCGACCTCGAGGATCTTGAGCGCTACGACCCGATCGTGCTGGTGGTCGAGCGCGCGGGCGACCTTGCCCTGCCCGCCGCGACCGAGGACCGACAGGATCTCGTAGCGCTCGCGGACCAACGGCGTCCCCACGTCACACCCCTCTCAAGCGCTCGGGTACCACGAAGGCAGGGTACGAGCTGGCCCTGCCGGTCCGGGATCCGCCCGAGGGCGTGATGTTCCTGGTCGGGAGGTCGCATGTCCCTATCCGTTCGGGTAGGTTCGCGCCCGTGGGCGAGTCAGAGATCGATCTACCGTCGCTCGAGGTCAGGGAGGGAGGGCGGTCGAGGATCCTCGCGATGGATCGCGACCGCGTCACCATCGGGAAGGCGCCCTCGAACGATGTCGCCCTGACCGAGGACGGACGCCTCTCCAGGCTCCACGCCGTCCTCGAGCGGTTCGAGGCCGGCTGGTGCATCCGCGACCTCGGTTCCCGGAACGGCACCTACGTGAACGGCCGCCGGATCTGGGATACGCATCCCCTGCGCCCCGGGGACGAGGTCGTCGTGGGCCAGACGACCCTCGTGTTCCGTTGGCCCGGCCGGGACGCCGCCACGGGAACGACGGACTCCTCGCTGCCACGGCCGGAGCTCACGAGACGGGAACGTGACGTCCTGCTCGCGCTCTGCCGCCCCATCGTCTCCGGGGACGTGTTCACCGAGCCCGCGTCGATCCGCGAAGTCGCCGTCGAGCTGACCGTCACCGAAGGCGCCGTGAAGCAACACCTGGCGCACCTGTACGACAAGTTCGGTCTCTTCGAGACGGGCGAGCGCCGCCGCGTGCGCCTTGCCAACGAAGCACTTCATCGCGGCATCGTCACGCTCGGCGATCTGCGTAACGCCCCCGGGCGGGCCTGACCGTCCGGACAGGAATCCCTCCTCGATCCGGCACGGGATCCTGAGCCTCGCGGGGATCGTGCGGTCCCTGCCGAACGCGCACCCTCCCACGAAGGATGCCGAAGGAGAAATGCCGAGGCTGCGGGTCTGCCCTACGCGGATGGCCCCGCAGCGCATCCGATGAACCCGCCAGGAAGGGAGGGGATCCGATAGCGGCAAGCAGAGGGGACCCCGGCAGCAGCGCTCTCGGCGTTCGTGAAGAGTGAAGCAGGAACCGCCTGGGCGAAGTCATCGTAGGGGCGGCGTCGGGCAAGATCCATCGGTCAGCGGAGGGGGAGAGGACGAGATGACATCTACGTTCCTGAGGAAGACGTCATGAGGGCGGCTGGAGAGGAGGCCCTCGGCCGCCGGCCGAGTGCAGAGACGTTCCTGGACCTCTAGGAACGACGAGACCGGATCGACAGGTCCGGAAAGGAGGAGGTATGAAGCGCGCCGTTAGATGGGCACTGGTGAGCGTCGGACTCGCCGGCATGGTCACTGCAATGACCGTCGCGCCCGGCGGAGCGACGCCGCCGTCAGGGCTGACGAACGTCCCGTTGGCGCGGGGCACCAACACCACGGATGGGACCATCCCGCTGAAGGCCGGATCGGACGTGGCCCTCGCGCAGATCACGGTCAGCCCGGGCGGCGTTTCTGGTTGGCACACGCATCCGGGGGGCGCGATCGTGGTCGTCCAGCAGGGCTCGCTCACGGTGTACGAATCGGTCGGCGACCAGTGCAAGATCGCTACGTACAGTGCGGGCCAGGCGTTCGTCGAGCGACCTGGCGAAGTGGATCAAGTCATCAACACGGGCACGATCCCATATGTCCTGTTCGTCACCTTCCCACGTGTGCCTCAGGGCGAGTCCGCGAGAACCGACGAGCCGGACCCGGGCACGTGTCCAGGTCTCTGACGACCTGACCGAACGCGACGTCCCGCGCATGTGGCGTCGCGCTCGCCGAGCGGATGTTGGAGGGCGGGGCCTCCGCCCCCCTCCAACGTCCGGCGCGGGTCTTAAGGAACAAGTCGCCTACCGTTCCCCCTCGCTCCGCGTCTGAGACTCGGCGACAAGCGCCCGAGTCCACTACGTATGTCGAGGGAGTAGCGTCCGCCGGAGTGGTGTACGAACGCTCGGCTGAAGGTCGTTGAACGTAAGGACCACCGCGTCATCCTCAACGAGATCTGTGGGAACTCGGAGAGGAGGAGCACGGTGGTCACGGACAGGATTGACGCGTTGGAGTCGTTCCGCAAGCAGCTCGAAGGAGCAGACGTCGACCTGCTGCGGGAGATGGTGAAGGTCTTCGCCGAGCAGCTGATGGGAGCAGACGCCGACGCTCTGTGCGGAGCGGACTACGGCGAACGATCGCTTGAGCGGGTCAACCGTCGCAACGGCTACCGGGAGCGCCCCTGGGACACCCGTGCGGGCACGATCGCCCTGCAGGTCCCGAAGCTCCGTGAAGGCAGCTACTTCCCCGACTGGCTCCTGGAGCCGCGCCGGCGCGCGGAGCGAGCGTTCGTCCAGGTCGTCGCCGAATGCTACGTCCGCGGTGTCTCGACCCGACGCGTCGAAGGGCTCGTTCGTCAGCTGGGGATCGAGCGCATCTCGAAGTCCCGCGTCTCGGAGATGGCCACCGAGCTCGACCAAGCCGTCGAGGCGTTCCGCACCCGCCCCCTGGACGGCGGCCCCTACACCTACGTCTGGCTCGACGCGCTGACCCAGAAGGTCCGCGAGGACGGTCGGATCGCAAACGTCGCGGCGCTCGTGGCCACCGGTGTCAACGCCGCCGGGTTCCGAGAGATCTTGGGCCTTGACCTCGTGACCTCCGAAGACGGAGCAGGCTGGCTCGCGTTCGTCCGTTCGCTCGTGGCCCGCGGGCTTTCGGGGGTTCGGCTCGTCGTCTCCGACGCACACCCCGGACTCGTGGACGCGATCGCCTCGACGATGCAGGGAGCATCGTGGCAGAGGTGCCGCACCCACTTCTTGCGCAACCTGCTCGCGAAGGTCCCGAAGTCCGCCGGCCCGTTCGTCGCGACACTCGTGCGCTCGATCTTCGCCCAGCCGGATCGGGATGCGGTCTGGGCCCAGTTCCACCGGGTGTGCGACCCAACTCGGTGAGCGATTCCCGGCCGCGGCCGAGATGCTTGCAGACGCTGGGCCCGACATCCTGGCCTTCACCGCGTTCCCGCAGACCCGATGGAAGCAGATCTGGTCGAACAACCCACAGGAGCGTCTCAACAAAGAGATCCGCCGACGCACCGACGTCGTCGGGATCTTCCCCAACCGCGCAGCCGCGATCCGCCTCATCGGGATGGTCCTAGCCGAGCAACACGACGAGTGGCAGGTCGTCCGTCGCTACATGAGCGCCGATTCGCTCGCCAAGGCGCGGCTCGAGGTGATCGAAGGCGAGGCGGTCGAGGAGGTGAAGGACGAGCTCGTCGCAGCGAGCTGATGATCAGGATGACGCTGTGGAGTTACACCACCTTGACGGACTTGGCCAGATCAGGCGGAGCCAGCGTCACCCATCAGGTGAAGCCGTGTCACCCATCAGCCGGAGCCGAAATATCACGCGTCAGGCGGAACCACACACAAAGCTGGTGGGCCCCCCGGGACTCGAACCCGGAACCTGCGGATTAAGAGTCCGTTGCTCTATCCAATTGAGCTAGAGGCCCGCCCGAATATACCAACCGGGCGGGACCGCACAGGTGGGGTGACCGAGGGGACTTGAACCCCCAACCCCCAGGACCACAACCTGGTGCTCTAACCGATTGAGCTACGGCCACCACGTGCCAGCCGATTCTATCAGTGGCACTTCTTCGACCCGGGCGTCTGCCGCACGGCGCTCTCGTGGCGGCAGCGGGATCGCGGGGATGGATCCGACTCAGCTCGGGCCGGCGCTCCGACGGATGATGGCGTCGAGCGTCGCGGCATCGCCGCGCCAGTGGTCGGCGAGCACGCTGCGGTCGGTCCGGCGAAGGACGTGTCGCAGCACCAGCGCCGCCACGATCGCGTCGTCGAGCGGTCCCGCCACCGGGATGAACTCGGGGATGAGGTCGATCGGCGAGACCAGCCAGATCACCGCGAACCAGAGCCACGCCCGGCTGCTCCGGGGAACCCGCGGATCCCTGATGAGCCCTCGGAACAGGACGAGCAGGTTCGGGATGAGCGTGGCCAGCTCCCGCGCCTGCGACCGGCGACCGAGGGCCACGAGCGCACCGACCGCCACGGCCCACACCGCGACCACACACACAAGGGCGATCAGCAGGCCGCGCACCGCTCAGTCCGCGCGTTCGGCTGCCTCGCGCAGCCAGGCGGCCACCTCGTCGTCCAGGTCCCCAAGATCGCGGATCTCCAGGTGGTGCATCCAGTGGGTGGGCGCAGGATGCACCACCTCCTTGAACCTGGTCGACTCGTCACGCCGTCCGAGCGCGATCGACAGGACGACCTCCGCAGCCGGCTTCGACAGGAACCGCCCGGGCAACCAACACCTCTTCCGCGAGGGGGTGGCCGGTGAGGAAGTCCTCCGGTTGCACCTTCCGTCCCTCCGCGCCTTTCGCTGTGAACCAGCCTACCCAGACGCCCCTCATCGCTGCCGGCGTCCCTTGACAGGCCGTATGATGGCTGTGAGTCTTGAACGGTCGTTCAAATCACTCGAGAGGAGAGAGCCCAGGGAGGCTGGGAGCCATGGCGGTACGGGAGACCATCGAGTTCGACCTCGCCCTCGTCGACCACCTGATCGAGGAGGAGGAGGCCAAGCTCGCGCCCAAGCACCGGGAGTCGATCGCGTACAAGCAGGTGGCGCGCAGGACCATCGCCGGAGGCGTGGCGTCCTCCTGGCAGGACTCGCCACCGCACGCGATCTACATCGACCACGGCGAGCGTAACCGGCTGTGGGACGTCGACGGGAACGAGTACCTCGACTATCACCTCGGCTATGGGGCGATGGTCGTCGGCCACGCCCACCCGAAGGTCGTGGAGGCCGTCGAGCGGCAGGTACGCCGCGGTACGCACTTCGCCCAGCCCACGAAGGACCTCGACGCGGTGGGGGAGAGCCTGGTCGACCGTTTCCAGCTCCCGCTGTGGCGGTTCATGAACTCGGGGACCGAGGCCACCCTCGAGGCCACGCGGCTGATGCGCGCCAACACCGGCCGCGACGTCATCCTGAAGGTCGAGGGGTCCTACCACGGCCACCACGACTCGCTGATGTTCTCGGTGGTGCCGGATCCACAGAAGATCGGGCCGCGCGACCACCCCGTCACCCTGCCGCAGGCCATGGGGATCCCGCAGGCGTTCGCCGACCTGGTGCGCGTCGTGCCGTTCAACGACCTCCACGAGGTGAAGCGCGCGCTGGCCGAGCACGAGGGCCAGGTCGCCGGGATGATCGTCGAGCCGGCCATGATGAACTGCGGCGTGATCCTGCCCGAGCCCGGCTACCTCCAGGGCCTGAAGGACCTGCTGCACGCGGCCGGCGCGTACCTCGCGTTCGACGAGGTGAAGACCGGAGCCACGATCGCGTACGGCGGCGCCGTCGAGGCGTTCGGCGTGGTGCCCGACATCGTCTGCTTGGCTAAAGCGATCGGCGGCGGCCTTCCGTGCGGCGCGATGGGTGCGACCGAGGACCTGTTCCGGCTCGTCGTGGACGGCGACTACGACATGGCGGGCACGTTCAACGGGAACCCGCTCACGATGGCCGCTTCACGCGCCACGCTGACCGAGATCCTGACGAAGGACGCCTATGAGCGTTTCGACCACGTCCACGGCGCGCTGGCCGAGGGGTGCACCGCGGTGAGCGAGAAGTACCGCCTGCCCGCGTACGTGACCGGGATGGGCGCGAAGGGCTCCGTGATCTACAGCGCCACGCCGGTCAAGGAGTACCGGGACACCGTGGGCATCGACGAGCGCATCACGTACCTGGCGTGGCTCTTCCAGCAGAACCGGGGCGTGTTCAAGTCTCCGTGGTCGAAACAGGAGACCTGGACGACCTCGGTGTGGCACACGGACGAGGACGTGCAGCGGTACGTGGCGAACTTCGAGGAGTTCGCCGCCGCCGTCACGAAGTAGGGAGGGACGATATGGCAGCCCCCGACGTGGTGGAGATCGACCTGCAGCTCGTGGAAGCGCTGGCGAAGGAGGAGACCGCTGCGCTCGACGCGAAGCACCGGCGCTCGCTCGAGTACCGGGAGGTGGCCAAGTCCCACCTGCCCGGAGGGGTGAGCTCGAGCTGGCAGTCGTGGCCGCCGCACCCGATCTACGTCTCGCACGGGAAGGGCTCGCGGGTGTGGGACATCGACGGGAACGAGTACGTGGACTACCACAACGGCTACGGCGTGATGGTCATGGGCCACGCCCACCCGAAGGTGGTCGAGGCCGTGCAGAAGCGGGTCGAGCTCGGCACCCACTTCGCCCAGCCCACCGAGGACGCGCTCGTCTGCGCCCAGAACCTGGCCGAGCGTTTCGGCTTGCCGTACTGGCGGTTCGGCAACAGCGGGACCGAGGCCACGCTCGACGCCTGCCGCATCATGCGCGCCGTCACCGGCCGCAAGAAGCTGCTCAAGGTCGAGGGCACGTACCACGGGCACCACGACTCGCTCATGGTGAGCGTGTTCCCCTCGAAGGAGGAGGCCGGCCCGCGCGAGCACCCCGCCTCGCTCCCGCAGACCCTCGGGATGCCGGACGGGATCCTCGAGCAGGTCATCTGCGTACCGTTCAACGACGCCGAGGCCGTCCGCCGCGCCTTCGAGGATCACCCCGGGCAGATCGCCGGCATGATCGTCGAGCCGGCCATGAGCAACTGCGGCCTCGTGCTGCCCGATCCCGGCTACCTGCAGGCGCTGAAGGACGCGTGCCACGCGAACGGCGCCCTGCTCGCGTTCGACGAGGTGAAGACCGGCTGCACGCTCGCGTGGGGTGGCGCGGTCGAGGCGTTCGGTGTGGTGCCAGACGTGGTCTGTCTGGCCAAGGCGATCGGCGCCGGGCTGCCGTGCGGAGCGATCGGCGGCACCGAGGAGGCCATGGGCATGATCGTCCGAGGCGAGCTGGAGCAGGTCGGCACCTTCAACGGCAATCCGCTCACGATGGCCGCGATGAAGGTGAACCTCACCGAGGTCCTGACGATGGACGCCTACGCCGAGTTCGACCGGGTCAACGGCCTGTTAGAGCGCTGCAACGAGGTCATCGAGAAGCACCGTCTGCCTGCCTCGATGAAGCTGCTCGGCGCCAAAGGCTCGATCGACTGGCACCCCGAGCCGATCCACGAGTACCGCGACCTGTGGGACATCGACGACCGGATCCCACAGCTCGCGTGGCTCTGGCAGCTGAACCGCGGCGTGTTCAAGAGCCCCGGCTCGAAGTGGGAGAGCTGGACGAGCTCGATCGTCCACACCGACGAGGACGTCCGCCGCTACGTGGACAACTTCGAGGGCCTCGCCGCCGCGATCACGGCCTAGCATGCCGATCGGTGCCGTCCCCGGCGCCGCCCGGCAGCGGTCCGAACCGGGCCGACCAGAGGAGAGCGAGATCCGGCCGGAGACGTTCCCGCATCGCATCCGCCGGGCCGAGCCGGACGACGCGACGGCGTGCGTCGCCGTGGCCGAGGCCCTGCCCGATTCGTTCACCGAGAGCGGGGTGGCCGAGCTCCGGCGCGACCTGGGGGAGGATCGCGTAACGGTCGCCGAGGCGGGCGGCGATGTCGTCGGCTTCGTGGTCACGAGGCGGAAGTCGCCCTCGGTCGCCGAGATCCGGTGGCTGGCCGTCGCACGGCCGTTCCAGCGGTCGGGGATCGGTTCCTCTCTCCTGCGTCGGGCAGAGCTCGACGCCGCCGCGGCGGGGGCCCGCCTGCTGGAGGTGAAGACCCTCGACGCGAGCGCGCCGTCGGCCGAGTACGAGGTCGCGCGTGGGTTCTACGAGAAGCGCGGGTTCGAGCTCCTCGAGACGATCGACCCGTTCCCGGGCTGGGAGCCGGGGAATCCCTGCGCGATCTACGTCAAGGTCGTCGATCCGCGATAGCGGGAAGGCTGCCCGGGAGTCGTTCGTGCCTCGTTGGCTCAGGAAGATGCCTCGTTCTGTGACCCCGTTCACAGCCACGTCCGAACGCATGTTCGATAGTGCTGGACATGGAGAGTGTCACCACCGACGGGCTGCTCGAGGGTCTGGAGGCGCTCAAGGCCGTCGACTGCCGGATCCAGCGGCAGATGCTGCGACTGATCGCCGAGCTGGATGACCGGGAGGTTGCGGAGGACCAGGGCGCCTACTGCACGGCTCATCTCGTCTCGATGTGGCTCGGGATCAGCGGGTGGAAGGCCGACCGGTGGGTGAACGCCGCCCAGGCCCTGGAGCAGCTGCCGAAGATCTCGGAGG
>DASWAT010000124.1:0-10387 GCA_036390995.1 Actinomycetota bacterium
ATGGACCGGGTGGACCAGTGCGTCGCATCGGGCGGCGTGGTGTTCTGGGTCTCCGACACGATCCAGTCCACCAACTCAGAGCCGATCTCGCGGGGGCGGCCCGAACGAGGGGCGTCCCGCAGCAGCGCATCGGTGCCTCCCTCGGCGAAGCGGGTCCGCCATAGGATCACCGTCGTGCGGGTGCTCCCCAGATCCTTGGCGATCTGCCGGTTGGACACGCCGTCGGCGGCGGCCAGCACGATCCGGGCGCGCTGCACCGCACGGGACTGCATGGTCGGCGATCGCACCCACGACTCGAGGGTCGTCCGCTGCTTCTTGGTGAGCTCAGTTGCCGGGATGGGAGCGAACATGCTTCATGCTATGCCACTCCCGGCCCTGTGTCCAGAAACTTCATAGGCAATACACTAGCTTCCTTTGATGGGTTGGGAGGAGCTCTACCGCCGCTCCTTCGGGACCACCGAAGGGGCGGCGAGCCGAGACGGTCGTCGCGACCGTACTGGATCCCAGATAGGGTCCGTGCCGAGATCCGCCGGATCCTTGCCGAGACACCGGAGTCGGAGCTGGATGCCGCCTATGGCGTTCGAGGTCCATCTCCCAATGGCTCGTGTCCGAGCAGGCACCTCGCCACCCGATGTCGAGCGTGGAGTCCGAGGCAGCGATGGCGGGGTAGCGAGCGAGGCGAACGCCAGACCCAGGAGCGTGACGATCGGGATGATCCGGTTCATGACCGGCCCCCGAGAGGGATCAGCTCGCCGCCGCCCGACCAACGCGGCGGGTGGGTTCCGGCAGGGGTCGGGGTGCCCGCCGCGAGCGCAAGACGCCGAAGATCGCGCTTTGCCGGTACGGGTGCTGGACCACCCGCGCAGGCCGGTAGTCGGCAGGTAGGCGATTACGTCGTAACCATCGCCCACCACGAAGTCCTGATTCAGGACCACGATCCCGAGCCCGATAGAGGGCTCTGGATCCGCCCGTCCCGAGGTCGTCCAAGGCGATCGTCTACTGGCGCCCGCTGTCTCGGCCATGCGCGCTCGCTCCGACGCCTATTCTCCGTGGGACGCCGCCACGTCGCTGGTGGTCGTTTCCTGCCGGGACCTCAACAGGGGCACCAGCCCTCGACGCTCCGCGCACATCTGGGATGAGTCAATTGGACCCCTTTTGACATTCCGGGTGGAAAGGCGCACGGTTCAGTCGAGCGGGCGCGGCCCGCGGCACCACGAAGCCGCGAGGAGCGATCTTCGGCGAGCGGTGAGGCGTAGTTTCGGAATACTCCTCTTCCGAAAAGAAGGGAGGGGACATGGCGGCATCGGACGTAGGGGCGCCGGGCACGGCGGTTCGTCCTTTAGCCGAACCAGTTGAGGTTCGGCTACCTCCGCTGCTACTCGGCAATCCGGCCCCGCTGGGACTCCTCGGATACGGGATGTCCACGGTGGTGCTGAGTCTCGCGAACGCGGGCATCTACGACCTGGGAACCATGATCCTTGCCATGGCCGTGTTCTTCGGTGGCCTGGCCCAGTTGGTCGTGGCCATCTTGGCGTTCCGGCGAGGGGAGACATTCGCAGTGACGGCCTTCGGCGGGTATGCGTTCCTGTGGCTCACGTTCGCGTTCCTGCTGATCGGGCAGGCGCACGGCTGGTGGCCCGTGGAGAATTCCGGAACGGCGATGGGCTGGTACCTGTTCGTGTGGGCGGTCTTTAGCCTCGGCATGATGATCGGGTCCTTCGTCGCGCCGCGGGTTCTCACCCTGGTGCTGGCGCTCACCGTGCTGCTTCTCCTGCTGCTGGCCTTCGCGAACTGGAACGCGAGCTCGGGGCTCACCAAGCTTGGGGGATGGGAGGGCATCATCACCGGGGCCTCGGCGATGTACACAGCCTTCGCGTTCCTGTTCATCGAGGTCTTCGGCCGGGAGGTGCTGCCGGTGGGCAAGCCTCTCGCCCGCCCCCTCGGGGGGTGACGGGTCCGGAGGAACGGAGGGGGGTGACGGGTCCGGAGGGACGGAGTCCCGCCCGAAAGAAGGGCACCGGGAGATGGAGGCCGCGCCGCGACGGAACCTCGCCGCATCGATCCATAGGGAGGTCCTCATGGCCATGCAGACAGCACCGAAGGAAGCCGTCGACCACATCTTGGTCGACCGCTACACGGACCTCGTCGGGCCGGGCAACGAGATGCTTGGGCCAGTCAAGGACGGGGCGCGCATCGAGTACCTCACCGTACCCGGCTGCTGGGGGCCGATGATCACGCCGTCGCTCCGGAGCGGCCACGAGGTGTCGCTGCCGGTCCTCGTAGAGGGCGCGAAGGTCGGCGACGCCGTCGCGCTTCACGTCGAGACCCTCGAGCAGCTCTCCCGGGCGACGACCTCCGGCACGCATACCGGGTGGGAGGGGCGGTTCATCTCCGACCCGTTCGTGGCCCGGATCTGCCCGACGTGCCGCGACGCCGGCCGGCACTTCCTGTACCCCGACACGTATCTGGACGGGATCGGCGAAGGCGCGATCAAGTGCTCGGCGTGCCATTCCGAGGTGATCCCGATGCACATGATCGAGGGCTACACGATGGCCTTCGACGAGGACAAGGGGATCGGCGTCACGGTCTCGCCCGAGCGTGCCGAGGAGCTCGCGAAGAACGCTCGTGAGTGGGTCGTGCTCCAGGAGCACTCGACGCAGCACCCGATCGTGGCACTCAACAGGGCCGATCTGGTCGGCACGATGACCCGCGTGCGGGTCTCGGCCGGCAACCTCGGCTCGATCCCCGCGATCGACCTGCCGTCGTCGCACAACTGCGGCGACTTCGGCGCGTTCCTGATCGGCGCCGAGCACGAGTTCGCCGTCACCGAGGAGCAGCTCGAGATGCGTACGGACGTCCACATGGACATCGACTCGGTGCGCGAGGGCTCGGTCGTGATCGTGCCGGTGAAGGTGGACGGTGCCGGGATCTACGCCGGTGACGTGCACGCCATGATCGGCGACGGCGAGGTGGCAGTCCACACGACCGACGTCTCCGCGCGGGTGGTCGTCCGCGTCGAGGTGATCAAGGGCCTCGAGCTCGACGGGCCGATCCTGCTGCCGCCGGTCGAGGACCTGCCGTTCCTGGCCAGGCCGTTCACGGCTGACGAGGTGGCCCGCGGACGTAGGCTGGCAGAGGAGCACAAGTCGAAACTCGAGGGCCCGGTGCTGCCGATCCAGGTCCTCGGCTCGGGGCCGTTCATCAACGCCGCGGTCGACAACGGCGTCGGGCGTGCCGCGAAGCTCCTCAGGATGAGCGGGGACGAGGTGAAGAACCGGACCACGATCAGTGGCGCCGTGGAGATCGGGCGGCTGCCGGGGTTCGTGCAGATCAACCTGCTCGCGCCACGGGACCGACTGGAGCGGATGGGGATCCTGCACCTGGTCGAGGCGCAGTACGGCGCGGCGGCGGGGTGGTAGGAGCCGGGCCATCGTGCAGGTCCACGTCACGCTGAAGGGGGCGCTCGCGGACCGTCTGCCCGGCGGGGCCGGCGAGGTCGAGGTGGCCGACGGCTCGACCGTCCAGGCTGTCTCGGACGCGCTGGGCCTGCCGGGCAGGCAGTGCGTGTTCGTGATGAACGGGGCCACGGTGAAGCCGGATGTCGTGCTCCGCCAGGGTGACCGCCTCCAAGCGTTCCCGCCGATGGCCGGCGGCTGAAGCGGCGCCGCGGCCGTCGGGTACCTTTCCGCCGTGCTCCGCCGCAGGTAGCCCGGCTGTCGGTGGTAATCGTGTCGGAGGACACGCAGTGCGAACGTGTCGACCGCGGGGTGACGGAGTTGCGAGGAGGGGAGGAGCGATGGCGACCGAGAAGCACGCAGAGGTGACCTGGCGGGGAAACCTTGTGACCGGGAGGGGCATGGTCGAGAGCGTCGGGAGCGGTGCCTTCGGGCCGCTCGCCGTCTCGTGGCCGGCGCGCACTGGCGACGAAGACGGTATGACGAGCCCCGAGGAGCTGATCGCGGCGGCCCACGCCGCCTGCTTCTCGATGGCGCTCTCGGGGGGCCTGGCCGAGCGGGGCACCCCGCCGGAGAGCCTGTCCGTCTCGGCAACGGTCACCTTCGTGCCGGGCACGGGGATCACGAAGTCGGCGCTCGACGTCGTCGGCAACGCCCCCGGGATCGACGATGCTGCCTTCCGCGAGGCCGCAGAGCAGAGCAAGGAGAATTGCCCGGTCTCCAAGGCGATGCGGGGCAACGTGGAGATGACCGTCACGGCGCGGCTGGCCCGCTCCTAGCCGCGCGCGGCCTCTCGGACAGGCACCCCCAAGAGCTACTCGGGTGCTTGCTGGTCGCCCACGAAACTCAGAGACTGCTGGTTCCGAGCCGTAGCGACAGTCACGCGGATTCGGTCATAACCCAGCGGGAACTACGGCGCCATCAATCGGGCCAGGTCGGGTCGGGTGGACAACGACTCTTCGGGCTTTCGGGTGCGAGGAGTTCTCCGCGATCGCCGACCGAACCGGCTGAGCTTCGGGTCGACGGTGTAGGGGTCGGAGACTTCGATTCGCATTCCGACCAGCCACTCCGTAGCATGCGCGGATGCTGTTCGCCCCCTCTCTTTTGGCCCGCGAGTAAGGTATCCACGCGAGGCGGTATCCATGAGGGATCGAGTCGTTCTCGGTGCGGCCGTGCTCTCTCTCGTCGTGACCGCGGCCTTGGTCGTCCGGGTCGTCGCGATCGACAAGCCAGCCGTCGTCGTCATCCTGCTCCCGGCCTTGGCGGGGGGGCTGCTTGCCATGTGGCGACCAGGGCGTGCTGCGCTGGGCGCCTCTGCACTCCTCACCGCGCTGACGGCGATGGTCACCCTGATCGGCGGCGAAGGGCTTCTCTACGTCCCGTCGATCGTGCTGTTCATCTGGGGAGCGGTCTCGTCTTGGCAGCGGTCGGCCAGAGTAGCCTGATAGCTGCCGGGCGCACGATCCCTGCGAGCGCTCCCTGGGGCTTCCGGGAGTTATCGGACTGAGTATCCGGCGCCGAAGTTCCCCCGACTTCTGTGAGCAAGTGTGAGCAAGACGGGCATTCTGGGGACCCAGGGAAGAGACCTCTCAGGCGAAGAGTCCCAGGTCAGAGGGGGTGCGAGAGGGGGGAGTCGAACCCCCACGCCCTTTCGGGCACCGGATCCTAAGGTTGGTGCGGCCAGGCACGGATCCCGGCTCTACGTGTCGTCCTGTGTCGTCTGGTGCCGTTCCGCGCCGCCAGGTGTCGTCCGGTCGTGAGCAAGGTGTGAGCAGCGAATGCCCTTGGCAAGTCGGGACATGTCCACCTCTCTGTGCTGGTGAGGCGAGGAAGTCCCGATTGTGGTGTGTCCAGGACCGCCCGGCGATGCCCGGACCACCCCCGATCGACTAGGAACCGTGCCGACGTCCCTTCTGAGCTGTAGCATCTGCCCAAGATGAACCGCTCGATCCGTCTCCTTACGTAGCCACCGCGAGCACCTTTCGGCGCTCGCGGAGACCCCTCGTGCCCCTGGCCGGGGGGTCTTCTGCATCCCAAAGGAGGACGTGATGGAGGATCCACGGGAGATCGAACGGAGATGGCAGGCACGGTGGCAGGCCGACCGCCTGTACGAGCTCGACCTTTCACGGACCGATCCGAGCGCCAAGTTCTACAACCTGGTCGAGTTCCCTTACCCCTCGGCCGAGGGGTTGCACGTCGGCCACGCCTACACCTACTGCGGGGCCGACACGTTCGGCCGGTTCCGTCGGATGCAGGGACGGGCCGTGTTCCAGCCGATCGGCTTCGACTCGTTTGGGATCCACACCGAGAACTACGCGCTGAGATCGGGCGAGCATCCCATGCGACTGACGGCGAGGACGATCCAGACCTACCGAGGGCAGCTCCGGCGGCTGGGGGCCGCGTTCGACTGGAGCCGGGAGGTCGTGACCTCGGATCCCTCGTACTACCGATGGACGCAGTGGGTGTTCCTCCAGCTGTACCGGGCGGGGCTGGCCTACCGAGCGGAGGCACCGGTGGTGTGGTGCCCCTCGTGCCTGACGGTACTGGCCTACGAGCAGCTCGAGGGCGACCGCTGCGAGCGCTGCGCCACCGTCGTGACCGGGCGCGTGATGAAGCAGTGGTTCCTGCGGATCACCTCCTACGCGGACCGGCTGCTGGAGGGGCTGGGTCGGCTGGACTGGCCGGAGGTCGCCAAGCGGCTGCAGCGGGAATGGATCGGCCGCCGACCCGGCGCCGAGGTCTCCTTCGAGGTGCCCTCGCTCGGGGAGACGCTCACGGCCTTCACCACCCGGATCGACACGCTGTTCGGCGTGACGTTCGTGGCCGTCTCGCCCTCGCACCCGCTGGCCACGCGCGTGGACGGCGCGACGGCGGTGCATCCGGCCACAGGTGCTCCGCTTCCGATCGTCGTCGCCGACTACGTGATGGGCAGCGTGGGCACCGGGGTGGTCATGGGCGTGCCGGCTCATGACGAGCGCGACCACGCGCTGGCGGTCGACCGGGGCCTGCCGATCGTGCGGGTGGTCGACGGTGGGGACCTGCCCTGGACCGGCGAAGGTAGGCTCGTGGCCTCGGGTCGGTTCACCGGGATGAGCTCATCGGATGCTCGAGCGGTCGTCGCGGACTGGCTCGCCGCGTCCGGCTCGGGGGGCCCAGCCGTGCGCTACCGGCTGCACGACTGGCTGATCTCGCGGCAGCGGTACTGGGGCCCGCCGATCCCGATCATTCACTGCCTACGCTGCGGTGAGCAGCCCGTGCCCGAGGATCAGCTCCCGATCGTGCTTCCCGAGCTCGAGGAGTTCCGCCCCACCGGGACCGGGGCCGCACCGCTTGCCGCTGCACGAGAGTTCGTCGAGACGACGTGCCCGTCCTGCGGCACGCCGGCCGAGCGGGAGACCGACGTGAGCGACACGTTCTTCGACTCGGCCTGGTACTTCCTTCGCTACCCCTCGAGCGAGTTCGCCGACCGGGCCTGGGACCCAGAGCGCACGCAGCGGATGCTGCCGGTGGACCAGTACGCCGGTGGGCGGGAGCACGTCGCCCGGCACCACCTCTACGCGCGGCTCGTGACGATGGCCCTGCACGACCTGGGCCTGGTGCCGTTCCCCGAGCCGTTCCCGCGGCTCCGCCTGCATGGGTTCCTCTTGGCGGAGGGGCGGAAGATGAGCAAGAGCCGAGGCAACGTGGTGAACCCCGACGTCTACGTGGAGCGGGTAGGCGCCGACGTGCTGCGGACGTACCTGCTGTTCTGCGGTGACTGGGAGCAGGGTGGGGACTTCACCGACGCGGGGCTTCGCGGGATCGAGCGGTTCGTCGGTCGGGCGTGGCGCGTGCTGACGGCTCCCGTGCTCGCGGCGGCGGGTGGCCAGGCAGATCTCCGGCCGCTGCACCGAGCGGTGGACAGCGTGAGCCGTGACCTGGAGCGTCTGAAGTTCAACACAGCGATCGCCCGCCTGATGGAGCTGGTCCACTGGGCTGAGGCGGAACGCCCGCGCATGAGCGGACCGGAGTGGTCAGAGGTCGCGCGCACGAGCGTGTTGCTGCTCGCGCCGTTTGCGCCGCACCTGGCCGAGGAGCTGTGGGAACGTCTGGGGGAGCAGTACAGCGTGCACCAGCAACGGTGGCCTGAAGCCGACCCGGAGGCGTTGCGAGAATGGGTCATCACGATCGTGGTCCAGGTGAACGGAAGGGTGAGGGACCGGATCCAGCTCCCGGCGGGAGCAACCGAGGACCAAGCTGTTGAGGCTGCTCTTTCGAGCGAGAAGGTACGGCGGCATCTGAACATGAGTACGCCCAGAACCGGCGCCTACGTCCCCGACCGGCTGCTCAACCTGATCGTCTGACCTGAAGGCGCCGTGACCGAGGTCATCCGCATGCTCCCACGAGCTGCGTTCCTTCTGCGAACGGGAGAAGCGAGGCGATGCCGGCCGCAAGCCCTCCACGTACGGACCCATCTCTGATGATGGGGTCCACGCGCCCTTCGTGCCGGCCGAGCGCGCCGGTGAGGCATCGCGAGCGCGAACCAAGGCACTGGGTCCCCTTCCACCGTTACGCTTGGGTCCATGCCGGGGAGCCGGGTGCCGAGCGACAAGCGACCCGTCACGCGCTCTGAGCTGGTCCGAGCCCTGCGCTCCCTCGGGGTCCGTCCGGGCTCGGTCCTGATGGTTCACACGCGGATGAGCGCGATCGGGTGGGTGGTGGGGGGGAGTGAGACGGTCGTCGGTGCGCTGCTTGAGTCCGTGGGCCCTGACGGCACCTTGATGGCGTACGCGGGGTGGGAGGAGAACCCGTACCACCTACCAGAGTGGCCGGATGACTGGCAGCGGGCCTACCTGGACGAGCTGCCGCCCTTCGTCGCTTCGCTGAGCGAGGCGCGACACGATCATGGTCGCGTCGCCGAACGACTGAGGACCTGGCCGGGGGCTCATCGCAGCCCCCACCCGGAGGCAAACGTCGTGGCGGTCGGGCCGCGCGCCGAGTGGCTCTGCTTGGAGCACGAGGCCGTCGATGCGCCCTCGACCCCGTTGTCCAAGCTGGTGGAGGCAGAGGGACAGGTCCTGATGCTCGGCGCCCCACTCAGCACCTTGACCCTGTTGCATCACGCGGAGGCCGTCGCCGAGGTTCCGGACAAGCGGCGGGTCAGCTACCGCATGCCGGTCCTGGAGGACGGCCGGACGGTCTGGCGCACGTTCGAAGACATCGAGACGTCCGACCCCGGCGCCTTCCCCTACGCCGACGTCGTGGGCGATGAGGATGCGTTCGAGGTGATCGGTCAGGGGGCGCTCGCGGCCGGATGTGGCATCACCGGGAAGGTCGGCGATGCCGTGTCGCACCTGTTCGAGGCTCGACGCTTGCTCGCCTTCTCGGTCGGCTGGCTGGAAGCGCGGTTCGGGCTGGGCGGGTGACCGGCGGCGCTCGTGGAGGGCAGCGGAAGCGGCTCCTGACGGGGATGTCGGCCTGGGTGAGGAAGCGATGAGCTCAATCGATGAGCTGATCCGGGAGGGCCTGCGGACCCCGTTCACCGGCTGGGACTTCGGCTGGCTGCGGGACCGGGCCCTGGAGTCCCCGCCACCGTGGGACTATCCGGCCCTGGTGCGCGAGGCAGCTCGGGGAGCGCGTCGGATCCTGGACATCGACACCGGCGGAGGGGAGGTGCTCGCCCGCATCGCGTCGCTGGAGGGCTTCGTCGTCGCCACCGAGGGCTACCCACCCAACGTCCCCGTGGCCGGGGAGCGGCTCTCGGCCCTCGGGATCCCGCTGGTCCAGGCCGCGTCCGCTCCCGATAACGTGGAGCAGGCCGGTCGCACGCCCGAGCGGCACCGGTCGGCGCTTCCGTTCGCCGACCGGGCGTTCGACCTGGTGATCAACCGCCACTCCTCCTACTGGCCCTCGGAGGTGCGCCGGGTCCTTCGTCCTGGTGGTCAGTTCCTGACCCAACAGCGCAGCGAGGCCGGTACCCGGGGGCACCTGGGAAGGGCTGTTCGGCCGGTCCCCCTCGGGAGGACTTCGGTTCGACGTGGGGTTCGCCGCGGACCAGCTCCGCTCGGCCGGGTTCCACATCCTCCAGGCGCGCGAAGCCGATACGCCGATCGCCTTCCTCGACCTGGCCGCGGTGGTGTACTACCTGCGAGCCGTGCCCTGGGCGGTGGAGGGATTCGACCCGGTCGCGGATCGAGAGGCACTCGAGAGCATCCATCGACGCATCCAGCACGATGGCCGTCTACTGATCCGCGGGTCGCACCTGCTGCTCGAAGCGGTCGTTGGCACCGGGTCCGCAAGCTGAACACTCGAGCGGCACCCGCCGGGCACGACATCGGACCACGACGTGGGCGCTGCCCACAGCGCGGCTGTATTCGACGAGATCTGGAGACTGATCGCCGATCCGTGTCGGACTCGGGCGCTCATGGTCATCGGATCAGGTGTCCGGCGCCGAGGCTCATCCGATTTCTGTGAGCAAGTGTGAGCAAGACGGCCCCTCTCGGACCCTTGCTCGATCGGCCTCCCAGAAGAAGAGCCCAGGTCAGAGGGGGTGCGAGAGGGGGGAGTCGAACCCCCACGCCCTTCCGGGCACCGGATCCTAAGTCCGGCGCGTCTACCGTTCCGCCACTCTCGCGCGAGCGTTTCCTGCCGGCAGGGAACCCTACTCGGTCGACCGGCGGTCATCCATCGACGTCGGGAACGAGCTCAACCGGCGCGTGGCGACAGAGCTGTGCCCTGTCGGCCGGAGCTGCCAACATGACGTGATGACGACGTGGGCGGACTTCACCGCGGCCGAACCAGAGCTCGCAGATCGTGTGGGCAGACGGTTCGGCGTCGCGAAGCATTGCACGCTCGCCACCCTCCGCCTCGACGGGTCGCCACGCATCAGCGGCATCGAGGTCGAGCTGGCGGACGACGGTCCGTGGCTCGGGATGATGCCGGGGTCCCGCAAG